>JBKPTC010000104.1:0-3461 GCA_046735355.1 bacterium | reverse complement strand
CCGTCACGGCGCGCGAGCCTATCACCGCGGCCCGCGCCGCCCGCTCGACGACCCGCGCGTTCCCGCAGCGTGCGACCGGTTCCGAGCGCGGAGCCCGCCGCGGCGGCCGGCGCCCGCCCCTCCGAACCGCGACGCTAGAATCCGAGGCCCGCGCCCGAGCCGCGCCATCGCCGACCGAACGGAGTGGCATGAACACCTACGACGCCGCGAACATCCGCAACGTCCTGTTGGTCGGTCACGGAGGCGCCGGCAAGACGACGCTCCTCGAGGCGATGGTGTTCACGTCGGGCGCGACGACCCGGATGGGCACGGTGGAGGACGGCAACACCGTCTCCGACTTCGAGCCGGAGGAGGTCAAGAAGGGCATCAGCGTCTCGCTCGCGATGGCGCCGATCGAATGGAACGGCGTCAAGGTCAACGTCCTCGACTCCCCCGGCTACGCCGACTTCATCGGCGACGTCCGCACGGCGATCCGCGCGGTCGACGCCGTGATCCTCGTCGTGTCCGCCGTGGACGGCGTCGAGGTGCAGACGGAGGTCGCCTGGGAGCTCGCCGTCGAGGCGGGGCTTCCGCGCGCGATCGTCATCAACAAGATGGACCGCGAGCGCGCGTCGTTCGAACGCACGCTCGAGCGGCTCGTGCGGTCGTTCGGTACCCAGGTCGCGCCGCTCGAGCTGCCGCTCGGCGAGGAGCACGACTTCGAGGGCACCGCCGACCTGCTCCACCGCAAGGCGTACCGCGGCGGACCGAGGGGCACCGAGGGCGCCTGGCCCGACGACATCAGCGGCAAGGCGGATCCGTACCGCGAGAAGCTCATGGAGGCCGTCGCCGAGTCCGACGACACGCTGATCGAGAAGTACCTCGAGCAGGGCGAGCTCGCCGAGGACGAGATCGTGAACGGCGTCAAGGCCGGGTTCGCGAACGCCACGATCGCGCCCGTCCTCGTCACGTCGGCCGCCAAGCCGATCGGCGTCGACCGGCTCCTGTCGTTCATCGCGGAGGAGTTCCCGTCCCCGGTCGATCGCGGCGCGGTCGCCGTCGTGCGCAAGGACGGGTCGCAGGACACGCGCCCGTGCGATCCGAAGGCGCCGCTCACGGCGCTGGTGTTCAAGACGATCTCGGATCCGTACGTCGGTCACATCACGATGTTCCGGGTGCTGTCCGGGACGATGCGACCCGACTCGTCCGTGTTCAACGCGACGAAGAGCACCGAGGAGCGGCTCGGGCAGCTCTTCGCGCTTCGAGGCAAGGAGCACGACGCGGTCTCCGAGGTGCCGGCGGGCGACATCGCGGCCGTCGCGAAGCTCTCGCACACCACGACCGGGGACACGTTCTCGACGAAGGACGATCCGGTGTACGTCGCGGCCGTCGAGATGCCGGAGCCGCTGCTGGCGTTCGCGATCGAACCCAAGACCAAGGGCGACGAGGACAAGCTCTCGGTCGCGCTGTCGCGGCTTCGCGAGGAGGACCCGACGCTCCGCGTCGAGCGCTCCGACGAGACGCACGAGACCGTCGTCTACGGGATGGGCGAGGCGCACCTCGACGTGACGATGGAGCGGATGAAGCGCAAGTTCGGCGTCGAGGTCTCGACCGCGCCCGCCAAGATCGCCTATCGGGAGACGGTCAAGAAGCCCGCCAAGGCGATGGGCCGCCACGTCAAGCAGACGGGCGGCCACGGGCAGTACGCCATCTGCAACATCGAGATCGAGCCGCTCCCCCGCGGCGGCGGGTTCGAGTTCGTCGACAAGATCTTCGGCGGCGCGATCCCGAACCAGTTCATCCCGTCGGTCGAGAAGGGCGTCGTCAAGGCGATGAGCCAGGGTGTCGTGTCGGGCAACCCGATGGTCGACATACGGTGCACGTTGGTGGACGGCAAGTTCCATCCGGTGGACTCGAGCGACATGGCGTTCCAGCTCGCGGGATCGCTCGCGCTCCGCGAGGCGGCGCAGGCGGCCGGCGTCGTCCTCCTCGAGCCGATCGTCGAGGTCGAGGTCGTCGCGCCCGAGGACGCGACCGGCGACATCATGGGCGACCTCAACTCCAAGCGGGCGAAGATCCAGGGGATGGACTCGGCCGGCGCGGGGAAGCAGCGCATCCGGGCGCTCGTTCCCCAGGCCGAGGTCGCGCGGTACGCGATCGACCTGCGGTCGCTGACCGGCGGGCGCGCGGCGTTCACGATGCGCTTCTCGCACTACGAAGAGGTGCCGTCGCACCAGGCCGAGAAGATCATCGCCGAGGCGCAGCGCGCGAAGGAAGAGGCGCAGAAGAAGTAGCGCCGCGGCGACGAGACGCCGTCAGAACCGGAACGGCGCCGTCGCGGCCGCCACCGCGAGCGACGCCCACCCGGCCAGCAGGCAGAGCCCGCCGAGCGGCGTCACGGCACCCCACCGGCGCACGCCCGTCAGCGCGAGCGCGTACAGGCTCCCCGAGAACAACACCACCCCGGCGACGAACAGCGCGCCCGCGAGCGTCTCCGCGAGGCGATCCGGCCCGATCGTCCGCAGCATCACGACCGCGAACAGCGCGAGCGCGTGCCACAGCTGATACCGGACGCCGACCTCGAACCGCGCGAGCCGCTCGGGCGAGAGCCGCGCCCGGAGCGCGTGGGAGCCGAACGCACCGAACGCGACGCCGACGAAGCCGAACACGCACGCGACGACGAGGAACGCGCGGTCCACTACTCCATCTCAGACAGGACGTCGTCGAGGAACATCAGGACGGCCTCGTTGAACGCGTCGGGCGCGCGCATCGGGATCACGTGGTCGACGCGCGCGATGTGCACGGTCCGCGCGTTCGGGATGCCCGTGGCGAGCGCGGCGTTGGCGCGCGACATCCAGGGCGGGTCCATGTCGGCGGGCAGGATCAGCGCCGGCGCGGCGATCTCGCCGAGCCGCTCGATCGCGGGTGGATCCAGCGCCTCGGCGCCGCTCTCGTCCATGGTCAGCTCGTGCGCGTTGTCGATCGAGATCTCGAGGATCCGGCGGCCGTTCGGATCGTCGACCCCGAGCGGCGCCCAGATGTCCATCTGGAGCCGCCGCGCGCGTTCGACGTCGCCGGCCTCGATCGCGGCCTCGAGCGGCGGCCACCGCTCGTTCCACCACGCCTCGTCCTCGTCGGTGTCCTCGAGACCGCCGACCGCGGAGGCGACGAGGACGAGCGCGCTCGTTCGGTCCGGATGCGTGAGCGCGAAGTCGAGCGCGATCGATCCGCCCATCGAGTTGCCGATCAGCGCGGCGCGGTCGAGGCCGGCCGCGTCCATGACGGCCACGAGATCGCGCACGTGGGAGAACGGAACGCCGGACTCCGGCCGCGTCGAGCGCCCGTACCCGCGGACGTCGTACCGGAGCACGCGGTAGCGCTCCGCCAGGACGTCGAACTGCGCGTCCCACGCGCGCGCGTCCCACAGCCCGGGATGGATCAGGACGACGGCGGCGCCGTCGCCGGCTACCTCGTACCACAGC
>JBKPTC010000103.1:0-11352 GCA_046735355.1 bacterium | reverse complement strand
GATCAGCCCCATCAAGGACTTCACCGGCAAGGTGATGGAGCTGCAGTTCCTGGACTAGGAGTTCGGGACGCCCAAGTACAGCGAGCAGGAATGCCGCACGAAGGACCTCACCTTCAGCAAGCCGCTGTACGTCAACGTCGAGCTCCTGATCAAGGAAACTGGCGAGATCCAGCGCCAGCGCGTCTACATGGGCGACTACCCGTGGATGACGGACCAGGGAACGTTCGTCATCAACGGCGCGGAGCGCGTTGTGGTCAGCCAGCTCGTTCGCTCGCCCGGCGTGTACTACAGCGAAGCGGAGGACCCGACGTCGGGTCGCATGCTGTACTCGGCGAAGGTCATCCCGAATCGCGGTGCGTGGCTCGAGTTCGAGACGAACAACAAGGACCAGCTGTGGGTCAAGGTCGACCGGAAGCGCAAGATCGCCGCGACGACGCTGCTGCGCGCCGTCGGCTACGAGCAGAACGACGAGATCAGCGCGCTGTTCAGCACGATCGACACGGATCCGGACCATCCATACATCGCGCAGACGCTCGACAAGGACGTCACGAAGACGCAGCAGGAAGCGCTGATCGAGGTCTACAAGAAGCTGCGCCCGGGCGACCCGCCAACCGGTGACAACGCCCGCCAGCTCGTCGAGAGCCTCTTCTTCAACTTCCGTCGCTACGACCTCGGTCGCGTCGGTCGCTACAAGTTCAACAAGAAGCTTGATCCGGTTGCGACACGCCTCGGGATCGAGCTGCCGCGCGAGGGGCGCACGATCACGCGCGAGGACATCGCCGCGATCGTCGGCCATCTCGTCGAGCTGAACCGCGGCCTCGGACTCAAGGACGACATCGACCATCTCGGCAACCGGCGCATCCGCGCGAACGGCGAGCTGATCCAGAACGCGTTCCGAATCGGTCTGCTGCGCATGGAGCGTGTCGTGCGCGAGCGCATGACGATCCAGGAGATCGACAAGGCGACGCCGAACGCGCTCATCAACATCCGACCGGTCGTCGCCGCGATGAAGGAGTTCTTCGGCGGCAGCCAGCTGTCGCAGTTCATGGACCAGACGAACCCGCTCGCCGAGCTGACGTCGAAGCGGCGCCTCTCGGCGCTCGGGCCGGGTGGCCTGTCGCGCGAGCGTGCCGGGTTCGATGTCCGTGACGTCCATCACAGCCACTACGGTCGAATCTGCCCCATCGAGACCCCGGAAGGTCCGAACATCGGCCTGATCGGGTCACTCGCGACGTACGGTCGGATCAACAGCTACGGCTTCATCGAGACGCCGTATCGCCGGGTCAAGCGAACGGTCGGTTGGGACGACGCTGATCTCGGCCAGTACGAGACCGGAACGGATCTCATCACGAAGTCCGGCACGACGGTCCTGAAGAAGGGCCGCGCGTTTACGCCGGACGCGATCGCCGAGCTCAAGAAGCAGAAGGCGAACGCGTTTCCGATTCGGCCGATCGTGACGGCGGACATCGAGTACCTCCCCGCGGACGAGGAGGAGGAGCACGTCGTCGCGCAGGCCAACGCGCGGCTCGACGGCGACGGCCATTTCCTCGACGACCGCATTCCATCGCGCTATCGCGACACGTTCCCCGAGGCTCGGCCCGACCAGATCGAGTACATGGATGTGTCGCCCAAGCAGGTCGTTTCTGTCGCGACCGCGCTGATTCCGTTCCTCGAGCACGACGACGCGAACCGCGCGCTGATGGGATCGAACATGCAGCGGCAGGCTGTGCCGTTGCTGGAGCCTGAGTCGCCCATCGTCGGCACCGGCATGGAGGAGCGCGCGGCGCGCGACTCCGGGCAGGTTGTCGTTGCGTCGCGTGGCGGCGTCGTCACGAGCGTCACTGCCGAGCGCATCCAGGTCGAAACCGACACGGGCGAGCTCGACGAGTACCGCCTCCAGAAGTTCGTTCGCAGCAACCAGGGCACGTGCATCAACCAGCGCCCTATCGTTGACGTCGGCGCGCGCATCGACGCCGGCCAGCCCATCGCGGATTCCTCCTCGACAGATCTCGGCGAGCTCGCGCTCGGCCGAAACGTCCTCGTCGCGTTCATGAGCTGGGAGGGCGGCAACTACGAGGACGCGATCGTCATCAGCGATCGCCTCGTGCGCGACGACCTGTTCACGAGCATCCACATCGAGAAGCACGAGATCGAGTCCCGCGACACGAAGCTGGGACCCGAAGAGATCACCCGCGACATCCCGAACGTCGGCGAGGAATCGCTCAAGGATCTCGACGAGGAGGGGATCGTCTACATCGGCGCCGAAGTGCGCCCTGGCGACATCCTCGTCGGCAAGATCACCCCGAAGGGCGAGACGGAGCTGACGGCCGAGGAGCGCCTCCTTCGCGCGATCTTCGGCGAGAAGGCGCGCGAGGTGAAGGACTCCTCGCTGCGGCTGCCGCACGGCGAGCGCGGCAAGGTCGTCGAAGTGCGCGAATTCCGTCGCGAGCTCAACGACGACCTGCAGCCCGGCGTGAACCGGCTCGTCCGCGTTTCGGTTGCCCAGAAGCGGAAGATCAGCGTCGGCGACAAGATGGCCGGCCGCCACGGCAACAAGGGTGTGATCGCGAAGATCCTGCCGCAGGAGGACATGCCGTTCCTCCCCGACGGCACGCCCGTCGACATCATCCTCAACCCGCTCGGCGTGCCGAGCCGGATGAACATCGGCCAGATTCTCGAGACGCACCTCGGGTGGGCCCTCCACGAGAAGGGCGAGAAGGCCGCCACGGCGGTGTTCGACGGCGCGAGCGAGGAGCAGATCCAGAAGGAGCTCAAGGAAGCGGGGTTGCCCATCACGGGCAAGATCGAGCTCCGCGACGGCCGGACGGGCGAGCCGTTCGACCGCCACATCACGGTCGGCTACATCTACATGCTCAAGCTTCACCACCTCGTCGAGGACAAGATCCACGCCCGCTCGACCGGCCCATACAGCCTCATCACCCAGCAACCGTTGGGCGGCAAGGCACAGTTCGGCGGTCAGCGTTTCGGTGAGATGGAGGTCTGGGCGCTCGAGGCGTATGGCGCCGCGAACATCCTGCAGGAGCTGCTCACCGTGAAGTCGGACGATGTCCTCGGACGCGTCCAGACCTACGAGGCGATCGTGAAGGGGGAGGAGATCCAGCCGCCTCGCGTTCCCGAATCATTCAAGGTTCTGATCAAGGAGCTGCGCAGCCTCGGGCTGAACGCCGAGATCCTCGACCAGAACGACGAGGAGATCCCGCTCGCGGAGGACGACGCGTCCGGTTATCTCCTGCCCGACCTCGGCGGGATCAATCTCGCCGGGTTCGAGGACTGAGGACCCTGCTGGGTCCTGTCGCAATCGCGTTCCAGCGAGGTCGGCGTTCGGCCGGCGCCGCCTCGCTCGCTGCCCGACCGCATCGCGTCGCCGAGCCAGGCGGTGGCGCGGAGGAGAACCATGCTCGAAGTCAATAACTTCAGCGCGATCCGCATCTCGCTTGCCAGTCCGGACCAGATCCGCGAGTGGTCGAAGGGCGAGGTCACGAAGCCCGAGACGATCAACTACCGGACGCTGAAGCCGGAAAAGGACGGTCTCTTCGACGAGCGCATCTTCGGTCCGACGAAGGACTGGGAGTGCTACTGCGGCAAGTACAAGCGGATCCGCTACAAGGGCATCATCTGCGACAAGTGCGGCGTCGAGGTCACGCGCTCGAAGGTCCGCCGGGAGCGGATGGGCCATATCCAGCTTGCCAGCCCGGTCAGCCACATCTGGTATTTCAAGGGCACCCCGTCGCGCCTCGGCATCCTGCTCGACATCAGCCCGCGCAACCTCGAGCGCATCCTCTACTTCGCGCTCTACATCGTCACGAACGTCGATGAGGACGCGCGGAAGCGCGCACTCGCGCAGCTGGAGGAAGAGGCCGAGGGCCGCGGCGGCAAGGCCGGTCAGCGGCTCGGCGAGCTCGAGGACGAGCTCCGTGCGGACCTCAATCGCCACAAGGACGAGCTGACATCACAGCTCGCGTCGACCAAGGCCGACCTCGAGTCACAGCGGACCACGCGAACCGAGGAGACGGTCGCCGCCGCCCAGGAGATCGAGGGCCGGCTCGCCGCGCTGAAGGGCGCCACCGCTGAGGAGACGATCGCCTTCGGGCCCACCGGCGAGGTCGTCGTTGCGGCGGGCGCGAAGGGCGGCAGGGAGGCCACGGCCGCGCTGCGACGCATCGTCCAGGCCGAGACCGAGCGCGTCAATGCCGAGCTGCAGCAGCGCGAGCGCGACGAGGAGCGCGCCGTCGAGCAGAAGATCGAGGATCTCCGCGCCGGCGTCGACGAGGCGCTGCGCGCCGAGAAGGAGAAGCTCCAGGAGCAGGCAACCGGGCTCAAGGATGAGCTGCGCAAGGTCCGCGACGAGATCGAGGGCCTCAAGTCGATGATGACGCTCGGCGAGAACGAATACCGGATGCTCGACGAGAAGTACAACCAGGCCGGCCGCGCGCGGATGTTCAACGCGGGCATGGGCGCCGAGGCGATCCGCGAAATCATCAGCCGAATGGATCTCGAGGAGCTCGCCCGGTCGCTCCATGTCGAGGTTCGGACGAGCTCCGGGCAGCGGCGCAAGAAGGCGATCAAGCGGCTCCGCCTCATCGAGGCGTTCCGCCGCTCCGGCACGCGGCCGGACTGGATGATCCTGTCCGTGCTGCCGGTGATCCCACCGGACCTGCGGCCGATGGTCCAGCTCGACGGCGGTCGCTTCGCGACGTCCGACCTCAACGACCTGTACCGCCGCGTCATCAACCGGAATAACCGGCTCAAGCGACTGCTCGAGCTCGGCGCGCCGGAGATCATCATCCGCAACGAGAAGCGGATGCTCCAGGAGGCGTGCGACGCGCTGATCGACAACGGCCGTCGCGGTCGCGCGATCGCCGGCACCGGCAATCACCGGCTCAAGAGCCTGTCCGACATGCTCAAGGGCAAGCAGGGGCGGTTCCGCCAGAACCTGCTCGGCAAGCGGGTCGACTATTCGGGCCGTTCGGTCATCGTCGTCGGCCCGGAGCTCAAGCTCCATCAGTGCGGGCTGCCGAAGAAGATGGCGCTCGAGCTGTTCAAGCCGTTCGTCATGCGGCAGCTGGTCGAGAAGGGCTTCGCCCACAACATCAAGAGCGCCAAGCGAATCGTCGAGCGCGTGCGGCCCGAGGTGTGGGACGTCCTCGAAGAGGTCATCAAGGATCACCCGGTCCTGCTGAACCGCGCGCCGACGCTCCATCGCCTGGGCATCCAGGCGTTCATGCCTGTCCTCGTCGAGGGCTCGGCGATCCAGATCCATCCGCTCGTCTGCACGGCGTTCAACGCCGACTTCGACGGCGACCAGATGGCGGTCCACGTCCCGCTGTCGAGTGCCGCGCAGGAGGAGGCGCGGTCGATGATGCTGTCGACCGCCAACCTGCTGTCGCCGGCTGACGGCAGTCCTGTCGTCGCGCCGACCCAGGACATGGTCCTCGGCTGCTACTACCTCACGATGGACGGCCCGGAGACGAAGGCGAAGCGGATCCGGCTGTTCTCCAACGAGGACGAGGCCATCCTCGCCTTCCAGCTCCGGACCGTGTCGCTCCACGAGCCGGTCGAGGCCGAGGTTCGGGCGTTCGACGAGGAGTCCGGGACGCTCGTCCCGCGGCGCCTGCGGACGACCGTCGGGCGCGTCATCTTCAACCAGATCCTGCCGGACCGGCTGCGGTTCTCGAACGCCGTCATGAAGCGGGCGGAGCTGAAGCGGCTCGTCGACGAGTGCTACCGGCTGCTCGGAGCGGACGAGACGGCGCACCTGGTCGACGGGATCAAGAGCGTCGGCTTCGAGTTCGCGACCCGTGGCGGGATCACGATCGGCCTGTTCGATATCGAGGTCCCGAAGAACAAGGGCGCCGCGCTCAAGTCGGCCGACGCATCGGTCGCCGAGATCGACCGCCAGTTCCAGCGCGGCCTCATCACCGAGGACGAGCGCTACGAGCAGGTGGTCGGCGTCTGGCAGGACACGACCGCCCGCATGTCGGACGACATGATGAAGTCGCTCGACCCGTTCGGCCCGGTGACGATGATGACGACGTCCGGCGCCCGCGGAAACAAGGGCAACATCGGCCAGCTCGGCGCGATGCGAGGCCTGATGGCCGACCCCTCGGGTCGGATCATCGACGTGCCGGTCCGGAGCAACTTCCGCGAGGGCATGACGGTCCTGGAGTACTTCATCTCGACCCATGGTGCCCGCAAGGGGCTTGCCGACACGGCCCTTCGAACGGCCGACTCCGGCTACCTCACCCGCCGCCTGGTCGACGTCGCGCAGGACGTCATCACGCGCGAGGACGACTGCGGAACGGAGGAGGGGAGCTGGATCACCCGGGCCGAGTCCGCGGACGAGGCCGACGCGTTCCAGCGCCGCCTCGTCGGCAGACTCGCGGCTGCGCCAATTCGGCACCCGCAGGCCACGAGCGACGACGGCGCGACGATCGTCGAGCGCAACGACCTCATCACCGAGGAGATTGCGAGGGCGATCGACGCCGCGGGGATCGACGAGGTGCTCGTTCGCTCACCGCTGACGTGCGAAGCCCGCCACGGCGTATGCCGGGCGTGCTACGGACGGAACCTTGCCACCGGCGAGATGGTTGGCACCGGCGAGGCTGTCGGCATCATCGCCGCGCAGTCCATCGGCGAGCCCGGCACGCAGCTGACGATGCGGACGTTCCACACCGGTGGCGTGGCAGGACTCGACATCACCGCCGGCCTGCCACGCGTCGAGGAGCTGTTCGAGGCCCGTATCCCCAAGGGCAAGGCCGAGATCAGCCACATCGACGGCAATGTCGAGATCATCCGCAGCGACAGCGGCACGAAGGTCAAGGTGACCAGCCGCGAGAGCTACGACACGAGCATCGCGCTGCCGAAGGGCGCGGAGATGCTCGCGGCGCCCGGCGATCTCGTCGAGGCCAACCAGGTCCTGGCTCGCGCCGGCGCGAACGGCCACGCGACGGACGTCACGGCGCCCGTCCGGGGGTTCCTCGTCAAGGACGGTGACGGCGTGCTCGTGCGCGCCGAAGACGTCGTCGAGCGGGTGTACGGCATTCCGCACAACGCGAAGCTGCTGGTCGAGAACGGCCAGGAGATCCGCGCCGGTGACCCGATTACGGACGGGCCGATCAACCCGCAGGAATACCTCGAGACACGCGGCAAGGACGCGGTTCAGCGCTACCTGGTCAAGGAAGTCCAGAAGGTCTACCGAAGCCAGGGCGTCACCATCAACGACAAGCACATCGAGATCATCGTCCGGCAGATGCTCCGCAAGGTCCGCATCGACCAGCCGGGCGACGTCGACCTCCTCCCGACGGAGCTGGTCGATCGGCTCGAGTTCGAGGAGGCCAACAACCGCGTGCTCGCGGAGGGCGGCGAGCCGGCGACGGCCCAGACCGTGCTGCTCGGCGTGACGAAGGCGTCGCTCAACACGTCGAGCTTCCTGGCCGCCGCATCGTTCCAGGAGACGACCCGGGTGCTGACCGAGGCCGCCATCAACGGCGCCAAGGATCACCTGATCGGGCTCAAGGAGAACGTCATCATCGGCAAGCTCATCCCGGCCGGGACGGGCGCGCCGGCGAACGTAGCGGCGCGCAAGGAACGCGACCGCCGCGCAGCGCTCGAGGCGCTCGCGGGCGAGGCGATCGAGGAGGGCGGCACCGAGTACAACCCGTTCCTCGAGGACGGCACGCAGCGGCCGGCGGACGACGAGGCAGCGGGCCTGGCCCTTGCCGCGACGATCGCCGGCGGCGGCGACGACGAGGAGGCGGACTTCAACCCGTTCCTCGGCGATGGCGAAGCAGCCCCGCCACGCGGTGCGGAATCCGAACGGAATCCGTTCCTCGATGGCGCGGAAGAGGCGGCGTCGACGACCGAAAAGTGAGCGTCTGCGAGCCCGCCGACGGGCTCGCAGAACGCCCGTCATACGTTTGACACTGCTCTTCGCCCACTGCTAAACTCCGCGTTCGTGGCTTCGGGAGGGTCCCGGTGCCGGCGTGTCGCCGGCGGCCTATCCGGACGCCACCACCAAGGTCCCTCGACCTGCAATTCCGGCGACTTCGGTCTGCGGATCGTTCGTCCGGACGGGTGACTGTCGCGCGACGACAGCAACGAGCGACCTGGACCACTCGACCAGATCACCGAAAGGAACTGTCTTCGTGCCGACGATCAGCCAGCTTGTGCGCAGCGGTCGCAAGCGGAAGGTCGCCAAGATCAAGGCGCCGGCGATGCGCCGGAACTGGAACAGCCTCCGCCAGCGGCAGGTGCCGATCGGCGGCGCCCCACAGAAGCGCGGCGTGTGCCTCCAGGTTCGGACGATGACCCCGAAGAAGCCGAACTCGGCGCTTCGGAAGATTGCCCGTGTTCGCCTCACGAACCAGATGGAGGTCACGGCCTACATCCCCGGGATCGGCCACAACCTCCAGGAGCACTCGGTCGTCCTCGTCCGCGGCGGCCGCGTCAAGGACCTCCCGTCAGTGAAGTACCACATCATCCGTGGCACGCTCGATGCCGCCGGCGTCCGCGACCGCAAGCAGGGCCGCAGCAAGTACGGCGCCAAGGCCACCGCGACGGTCGGGTCGAGGGGCTGACATGCCGCGTCGCACCAGCGTTCCGCGCAAGGCCAAGTACCAGACCGTTCCCAGTAACCGTACGTCGTCGCGCTTCACCGCGAAGCTGATGACGAACGGCAAGCGCAACCTGTCGGAGCGAATCCTCCGCCAGGCGCTGGCCCGCGCCGAGGCCGCCTCGCGACGGCCGGGAGTCGAGGTGCTCGAGGCCGCGCTGCGCAACGCGACGCCCATCATCGAGGTCAAGCCCCGTCGCGTCGGTGGTGCGACCTACCAGGTCCCGGTCGAGATCCGCGGCGATCGCCGCCTGTCGCTCGGCGTCCGCTGGCTCGTCCAGGCCGCCCGCAAGCGGAGCGGCAAGAGCATGAGCGAGAAGCTCGCCGCGGAGTTCGTCGACGCGATGAATGGCCTCGGTGCCGCCGTCAAGCGGCGCGAGGACACGCACAAGATGGCCGACGCCAACAAGGCGTTCAGCCACTTCAAGTGGTAGGCCGGGGAGCGTAGGGAAGACCGTGGCACGGCAGGTTCCGCTCGCACGCACGCGGAACATTGGAATCATCGCGCACATCGACGCCGGCAAGACGACCGTAACCGAGCGGATCCTCTTCTACACGAAGAAGATCTACAAGCTCGGCGAGGTCCACGAGGGCGCGGCCACGATGGACTGGATGCCCCAGGAGCAGGAGCGGGGTATCACCATCACGGCCGCGGCGACGACGGCATCGTGGGGCGACCATCGCATCAATATTATCGATACGCCCGGGCACGTGGACTTTACCGTGGAGGTCGAACGCAGCCTCCGCGTGCTCGACGGCGCCGTCGTCGTCTTCGACGGCGTAGCCGGCGTCGAGCCCCAGTCGGAGACCGTCTGGCGGCAGGCCGACCGCTACGGCGTGCCGCGGTTCTGCTTCATCAACAAGCTCGACCGGACCGGGGCCGATTTCTGGCGCGGGGTCGACTCGATCCGCGACCGCCTCGGTGCGAACGCCGTGCCGATCCAGATCCCGATCGGCAGTGAGGACCGCTTCCAGGGCATCGTCGACCTCGTCGAGATGAAGGCAGTCTATTACCGCGACGACCTCGGCAACACGATCGACGTCGTCGACATCCCCGACGAGCTCAAGGCGGACGCCGAGAAGCACCGCCGGACGATGATCGAGGCTGTCGCCGAGATGGACGACGACCTCCTTCACAAGTACGTCGAGGGCGAGGAGTTCACGGTCGCCGAAATCAAGCGCGGACTCCGACTCGGCACGCTCACGACGCGGATCATCCCGGTGCTGACGGGTTCGGCGCTCCGCAACAAGGGCATCCAGAAGATGCTGGACGCGGTCGTCGACTACCTGCCGTCACCGCTCGACGTGCCGCCGATGATTGGGCTCGACCCGCGGACCGGTGGCGAGGTCATCCGCACGCCGAGTGACGACGAGCCGTTCAGCGCGCTCGCGTTCAAGATCGCAGCCGATCCCTTCGTCGGGAAGCTCGCGTTCTTCCGGGTCTATTCGGGGACGCTCAAGGCCGGGTCGTACGTCATGAACCCAACGAAGGACCGCAAAGAGCGGATCGGCCGCATCCTCCAGATGCACGCCAACCACCGCGAGGAGATCGACGTCGTCTACGCCGGCGACATCGCCGCGGCGGTCGGCCTCAAGGACACGTTCACCGGCGACACGCTCGCGGATCCCGATCACCCCGTCGTGCTCGAGTCGATGACGTTTCCGGAGCCCGTCATCGAGGTCAAGATCGAACCGAAGACCAAGGCGGACCAGGACAAGCTGACGCTCGCGCTCCAGCGGCTCGCCGAGGAGGACCCGACGTTCCGCGTCCACACGGATCCGGAATCGTCCGAGACGCTGATCGCCGGCATGGGCGAATTGCATCTCGACGTGCTCGTCGACCGGATGATCCGCGAGTTCAAGGTGGCGGCCAACATCGGCAAGCCGCAGGTGTCCTACCGCGAAACGATCCGCCGCGCAGCCGAAGGCAACGGCCGGTTCGTGCGCCAGACCGGCGGCAAGGGCCAGTACGGCCACGCCATCATCAAGCTCGAGCCGCAGGAGAAGGGCGCCGGATACGAGTTCGTCGACAAGATCGTGGGCGGCACGATCCCGCGCGAGTACATCAAGTCCGTCGACGCGGGCATCCGCGAGGCGCTCGAGACGGGTCTGTACGCCGGGTTCCCGGTCGTCGACGTCAAGGCGACGCTGTTCGACGGGTCGTACCACGAGGTCGACTCGTCCGAGATGGCCTTCAAGATCGCCGGCTCGATGGCCGTCAAGGACGCCTTCACGAAGGCCGATCCGACCGTGCTCGAGCCGATCATGCGGGTCGAGGTGACGATGCCCGAGGAGTTCATGGGCGACGTCATCGGTGACCTGAACAGCCGTCGCGGCCAGGTCGAGGGGATGGAGTCACGCGGCTCGACGCAGGTCGTTCGCGCCTTTGTCCCGCTGGCCCAGATGTTCGGCTACGTCACGGACCTGCGGTCGATGACCCAGGGCCGCGCGACGTCGTCGATGGAATTCAGCCATTACGCCGAGGTCCCGGCGAGCATCGCCTCGGAGCTCGTCCAGAAGTCGAAGGTCTAGGCGGGCCGAAAGCACCCGTCGGGAGAGGAGCCAGGAGCAGCCAACGATGGCCAAGAAGAAGTTCGAGCGCACCAAGCCCCATGTGAATATCGGCACGATCGGCCACATCGACCACGGCAAGACGAGCCTGACCGCGGCCATCACCAAGTACCTGGCCCTGAAGGGCGAGGCCGAATACCGCGCCTTCG
>JBKPTC010000102.1:0-29638 GCA_046735355.1 bacterium | reverse complement strand
GGCGCGGTGCGCTCGGTCCGTCGCCGCGCCCGTCCGACCGCCGCGAGCGCGAGCCTGGACAGCAGCATCGCGGCGGCCACCGTGGCCAGAACGGGGAACGCGAGGACGGCGAGGGTCGGCACCCGCACGCCGGTCGACGCGTGTTCCTCGAACGCGCCGTTCGACCGGAGCGCCGCGAACGAGACCGCCGCGCCCGCCGCGACCACCACCTCCCACGGGGCGCGCGACGCGAACCGTGCGAGGCGCCCGGGGGCGTCCCCGTGGCGCAGGTACGCCACGCTCGAGACTCCCGCTATGACGGCCGCGGCGACGACGACCGCGGCCGCCGCTGCGAAGAGGGCCGACGCGACCGCCGATGCGGACGCGGGCGCCCCCGCTCCGACGATGGGCACGGTCGCGAGCCCGATCGCGATGCCGACGAGCGCCGAGGCGATCGCCGGCAGCACGGTCTCGAGCGCGGATCGAGCGGCGATCGTTCCGGCACCGATCCCGCGCGAGTACAGGAGACGGAACTCGGTCCGGCGAGCGGCGTGCGACAGACTCGCGGCGACCGCCACGACGACGACGGCGACCGCCACAGCGGCGACCTGCAGCAGGCGGCCGGGTCCGGCGATGCCGGCCGCCTCGCCCTCGACCAGGCGAACGACGGCGGGCATCGACGACGCGAGCCGTGGCATCCGCGCGAGCCGCCCGCCGATGTACGGCCGGCAGCACGGGAGGTCCGCGCCCGGACGCCCCGCCTGCGACTGCAGCCGTTCGGCGAGCGCCGCCACGCGCCGCGCGTCGTCCAGCGTCAGGTCGGCGTCGACCGGCGCCTGCCACGCGCGCGCCACGGCCCCGAAGCCGAGATCCGAGCGCAGGGTCTCGAAGGCCGACGGCGTCACGAGCACGAACGGCGCCGGCTCGGGGCATTCGCCGCACGTCGGATAGATCTGCTGGTCCCACGCCTGGAAGTACGCGCTGCGCGGCTCGCGCACGCGTGCGCGGTAGATGGCGGCCACGCGAGCCACGGTCGTGACCGTTCCATCCCGGGCGGCGATCGTGATGTCGTCACCACGGCCGACGCCGAGCGCGCGAGCCGTCAGCTCGGACAGCCAGACGCCGTCGCCCCGTGGCGGCTCGAGCACCGTGACGTGGTCGAACACGCCGTCGCCCGCGAACAGCGACCCCTCGGACGTGGCCCCGGCGGCCGTCGACAGCGACAACACCGGCCCGAGCTCCGTTCGGACGACGGGCTGAAGCGCGCGGTCCGCGGTGTGGCGTTCGAACGCGCGCGCGATGTCGACCGGCGAGGCGCCGCTCGGAGCGAGGCCGCCGCCCAACGGTCGTCCCTGCGGGAGCACCTGGTAGGTGATGCCGGCTCCGAACACGGTGACGGCCGGGTCCGCGATCCGATCGTGCAACAGCTTCGACGTTCGAGCCGACAGCAGCAGCGGATAGCCGGAGCCGGCGAGCGTGAGCAGCACGCACCCGACGACGAACGCCGCCAGCACGCGCGGGAAGCGGAGCATCAGCAGCGGCGCCCTCGACCACAGCGGGTCCGCGCGCGGTCGGTCGCGCCTCGCTCGCCCGGGTCGATCGGTCACGTGGTTCGCCGACCGCGGAGACGCGCGCGCGACATGGGGTGGGAGGATACGCGCCGGATGGCCGTCGCCGAGCTCCTCGTCTCGTTGGTCGTGATCCTCGCCGGGGCCGAGCTGTTCACCAACGGCGTCGAGTGGATCGGCGAGGCCTTCGGGCTGTCGGAGGGCGCCGTCGGCAGCGTCCTCGCGGCCGTCGGCACCGCGCTCCCCGAGACGCTGCTGCCGATCGTCGCGATCGCGACCGGTGCGAACGCCGGCGAGGACATCGGGATCGGCGCGATCCTCGGCGCGCCGTTCATGCTGACGACGCTCGCGATGGTCGTCCTCGGAACGGCGACGCTGATCTTCGCGAGGACGCGCGGGCGCTCGACCGATCTCGACGGCGACCGCGTCGTGCTCCGCCAGGACCTCGGCTACTTCCTCGTGATGTATGCGCTCGCGGCGGTCGCCGGTCTGGTGCACGTCCGGTTGCTGCACTGGGCGCTCGCCGGCGTCCTCATGGTCGGCTACGTGTTCTACGTGAAGCGGCACTTCGACGCGCCGGGCGACACGCAGCTCGAGGAGGAGGCCGAGAGCGAGATCAAGCCGCTGTACGTCTGGACGTGGCTCAGGCGCCTGATCCGCTCGCTCGAGCCGTGGTCGAAGGCATCGCCCGCGTGGCCGAGCTTCGTGCAGGTCGCGCTCGCGCTCGCGCTCATCGTGGGCGGCGCGCGTCTGTTCGTCTCGGGCGTCGAGGTGCTCGGCGACCGACTCGGCGTTCCGCACCTCGTGTTCTCGCTGCTGCTCGCGCCGCTCGCGACCGAGCTGCCCGAGAAGTTCAACAGCGTGATCTGGGTCCGCCGGAACAAGGACACGCTCGCGCTCGGCAACATGACCGGGGCGATGGTGTTCCAGTCGTCGTTCCCGGTCAGCGTGGGGCTGTTGCTCACGCCCTGGCGACTGTCCGGAGCGGGGCTCGTCGCGGCGTTGATCGCGCTCGCGGCCGGCTCGGTGCTGTACGCCACGGTGCGGTTCCGAGGTCGGCTCGGCGCCCGTCTGCTGCTCTGGCAGGGCGTGTTCTACGCCGCGTACGTCGCGTACGTCGTGACGCGCTGACTAGTCTGACGTGGACTAGTCGCCGCCGAGGAGCTCCCGGTTGGGGCTCGGCGGGATGTTCTTCTTGGACAGCAGCCCGTCGTTCTTGAGGTCGGCGAACATCGCCTTGGCCTCGGCCGTCAGGTTGACGGTGGACTGTGATCCCGACGTTCCGATCGTGCCCGGCACCACGACGTTGATCACGTGCTTCGGGTTGACCTGCGATGCCGTGAACGCGAGCGACAGCAGCTGGTCGATCGGCACGTCGGTCTGCATGTTCCGGAGCCCGCCCGCCAGCCATCGCAGCACGACGCTCTTGTCCTTCGCGAACTGCTTCCGGAACTGCTGCAACGAGGCGATCATGAGCCGGCCCTGGTTCTCCGACCGGCCGAAGTCGCCCTCGGGCAGGCTGTGACGGTCGCGCGCGAAGGCGAGCGCCTGCTTGCCGTCGAGCTCCTGCTGCCCGGCCTCGAAGTCGGCCTTCGAGTACGAGTCGTGCATCGAGAACGGAACGTCGACCGTGAGGCCGCCGATGCTGTTGATCATCCCGGCGAACCCGTCGAACGAGGTCAGCGCCCAGTACGACAGCTTGATGCCGGTCAGCTCCTCGACGGTCTTCACGACGAGGTCCGGCCCGCCGAACGTCATCGCCGAGTTGATCTTGTTGGTCCCGTGATCGGGGATCGGGACGTACGAGTCGCGCGGGAAGCCGAGGATCGTGGCCTTGTGCTTGGCCGGGTTGATCGCGAGGATGTGGATCGAGTCGGTGCGTTCGCCCTCGACGGGTTCGCCGGGCCGCGCGTCGGAGCCGAGCAGCAGGATGAAGATCGGCTGCGTGCCGTCGAGCACCGGAACGAAGTCCGCGTGCGCCTTGCCGATCTCGACCGGGGAGGTCTGCGCGTTCGCGACACCACCGCCGGTCGTCGTCGTGCCGAGGATCGTGCCGGCGGCCCACGCGACGAGCGCGACCAGCGCGATCCAGGCTCGACGGGCGTTCGTCACGACGCCTCCGCGGTGGCGCTCGGAGCGGGGCTCGGCGTCTCGATCTTGTCGTTGCGGTGCACGTCGAACGCGTAGATTCGCCAGCCGTCCCCGGTCCGACGCAGGAAGTACTGCCCGGCGCTGTCGAATCGCGTGAGCTTCCCGTCGTTCCTGGTGCCGACGGCCTCGAACTCCACGACCGCGACCGCCGTGGCGACCTGGTTCTTGTCGTCGAGCAGGACGCGGACCTCGACGTCGCCCTTGGGCTGGGCGATCTTGCTGAACGTGTCGCCGCCGCCGGTGCCGACCGTGAGCGTCGTCGCGTCCTGCTGCGCCGCGGGCTGCGAGTCGTCGGTGAACACGGGCCAGACCTCGTCGTAAGAGCCGTCGCGCCAGTTGGCCGGATCGAGGAACGCCTCCGTGTACAGCGTGTGCAGCGTCGAGGTGACCTCCTTCGCGACCGTGGTGGCGCCCGCCGGCGTCTTGGGATGCGCCGCGGTGACGGACTCGGCCTCGACCTTCCGCTGCTCGAACGTGAACGCGGGGATCTTCTCGTCGTCGTGGTGCAGGATGCCGCCGCCGCCGCGACCGAACAGCAGATAACCGGCCACGCCGACCACCACGAGCACGACCGGGACGATCCACACCGCGGGGGGAAGCTTCTTCCGAGGGGGCGTCGTTCGATGACGTCCTTCAGCCAAAACGCGGGAGAGGTTACCGGCGCCCCGTTCCGTCCACAACCGGTCTGCGCTCTCAGGGTCGTTGCCGCGGTTCGGTCGACGCGGGCGGCGCTCGACTACGATGCGTCCGGGTTTCTGACGGCGCGCCGGGAAGACTGGTCGGCACGGAGGACAAGCGTGTCCGATCGGAGCGATGCGGCCGGCGTCCGGCCTTCCTTCTCGCGCTCGGATCGCCCGCTCGCCCGGCGCGTCGCGAAGCCGCTGCAGTCCTTCCTGGACGCCGAGGCGTCGTCCGGGCTCCTGCTGCTCTCGGCGACCGTCGTCGCCCTCGTGTGGGCGAACTCGCCGTGGCGGGCGTCGTATGAGGACTTTTGGCACACGACCGTCAGCTTCCGCTTCGGCGGCTGGGGCATCACCGAGGACCTCCGTCACTGGGTCAACGACGCGCTCATGTCGTTCTTCTTCCTCGTCGTCGGGCTCGAGATCAAGCGCGAGATGCTGACGGGCGAGCTCCGAACGCTGCAGGCGGCCGCGCTTCCCGTTGTCGCCGCGCTCGGCGGGATGATCGTGCCGGCGGCGATCTATCTCGCGGTCAACGCCGGCGGCGCGGGCTCGCACGGATGGGGCATCCCGATGGCGACGGACATCGCGTTCGCGCTCGGCGTCCTCACGGTCGCCGCTCGATCGGCATCGCCCGGCCTCAAGCCGTTCCTGCTGTCGCTCGCGATCGTCGACGACATCGCGGCGATCCTCATCATCGCCGTCTTCTATTCGAGCGGCATCGAGTGGCAGGCGCTCGGCGTCGCGGCGGTGGTCGTCCTCGCGATCGTCGCGCTCCAGCGGCTCAACGTCCGTGCGGCGCCACCGTACGTGCTCCTGGGCGTCGTGCTGTGGGCCGCCTTCTTCCGTAGCGGCGTTCACCCGACGATCGCGGGCGTCATCCTCGGGCTGCTGACGCCCGCGCAGGCCTTCCAGCGTCCTCGAGCGGTCAGCCAGGAGGCCCATCGGGTCGCCGACGAGACGACGGACGACCCGGACCCGCCCGATGCGGACGCGGCGCAGTGGCTGTATCTCCAGTGGCTGGCGCGTGAGGCCGTCTCACCGCTGGCGCGCGTCGAGACGATCCTGCACCCATGGACGACGGGAGTGGTGATCCCGCTGTTCGCCCTCGCGAACGCCGGCGTCGAGCTGTCGTCGTCGGCGGTTGACGCCGCGTCGTCCAGCGCGGTTGCGATCGGGATCGTGCTCGGGCTCGTCGTCGGCAAGCCGGTTGGCGTCGTCGCGGCCTCGTGGATCGGCGTCAGGACGCGGATCGCGGTTCTGCCGACCGGCGTCACGTTCGCCGACGTGTTGGGCGTCGGGATCGTCGCCGGCATCGGGTTCACGATCTCGCTGTTCGTCGCGGAGCTCGCCTTCACGGACGCGGCGCTCGAGATCGCCAAGATCGCGATCCTGGTCGCCTCGGTCGTCGCCGGCGTTGCGGGATTCGTCGCCCTTCGGGTGGTCGAGCGCCGGGCCTCGGACGGCGCATGAGCGACACGCCCGTTCGCGCGCCGTGGTCGCGATCCGAGCGGGCGATCCCGCGGCTGGTGCTGCGCCCCCTCCAGGCGTTCATCGACGCGGAGACGTCCGGTGGTGTGGCGCTGCTCGTGGCGACGGTCGCGGCGCTCGCCTGGGTGAACGGGCCGTGGGGCCGCAGCTACGACGTCGTGTGGGAGACGGTCGCGGGTGTTCGTGTCGCGGGTTGGACGGTCGCGCTCTCGCTTCGGAATTGGATCGGCGAGGGACTGATGTCGGTGTTCTTCCTTGTCGTCGCGCTCGAGATCAAGCGTGAGCTCACGACGGGCGAGCTCCGGGACCGCCGAACCGCGGTCCTGCCCGTCGTGGCGGCGATCGGCGGGATGCTGGTTCCGGCCGCGATCTTCCTCGCGGTCGAGCGCGGTCACGCCGGCGCGAGCGGATGGGGCATCGCGATGCCGACGGACATCGCGTTCGCACTCGGCGCGCTCGCGCTGACCGCGCCGCCGAGCCTGAAGGTGCTGTTGCTCGGCCTGGCGATCGTCGACGACCTCGGCTCGATCGTCGTCGTCGCCCTCTTCTACTCGGATGCGATCGACATCCGATCCGTCGCGGAGGCCGTCGTGATCGGCGCCGGCGTCGTGGCGATGCAGCGTGTCCACGTCCGTGCGGTCGGCGTGTACCTGGTCCTCGGCGTCCTGATGTGGCTCGCGCTCCACGGATCGGGCGTCTCGCCGACGCTCGCGGGCGTCGCGCTCGGCCTGCTGACGCCGTCCGTCGCGTATGAGCGCCCCCGGCTCGTCAGCGCGGAAGCGCACCGGATCGCCGACGAGACCGACGACGAGCCGCCGACGCCCGACGCCGACGCCGCCGAGTGGCTGCACCTCGCGTCGCTGTCGACGCAGGCGATCTCGCCGTTGGCTCGTCTCGAGAACCTGCTGCGCCCGTGGGCGATCTTCGTGGTCGTGCCGCTGTTCGCGCTCGCGAACGCCGGTGTGATCGTCTCGACCGCGACCGTTCGGCTTGTGCTGCATTCTCGCCTCGCTTGGGGCCTCGTCGCCGCTCGGGTGATCGGCAAGACGGCAGGCATCTCGCTCGCGATCGCCGGCGCCGTCCGCGCCGGCGTCGGACGGTTGCCGTCGGGCGTCCGGCCCTCGCACGTCGCCGGCATGGCGGCCGCGGCGGGGATCCCGTTCACGGTGTCGATCTTCATCGCGCAGCTGTCGCTCCGTCCCCGCCTGCTTCGCCTCGCCGAGCTCTCCGTGCTCGTCGCGGGCGTCGTCTCGGTGCTCCTCGCCCTTGCGATCTCTCGGCTCGCCGGGCGAGCGCGGTCACCCGGCGCCGGAGCGGCGGCGCGTCCTTGACTCGTCCACGTTCGCGACGCGGCGCGCCGATCGGTCTAACCACCAGGGCCGGACCGGCGGGAAGTCGCTAGAATCTCCCGGTTTCCGCCGCTCACGCGGCGTTTCTCTCCAGATCTTCGACTGAACCGAGGAAAGAGGAGGTTCGATGTTCGGCGTCCTGGCCGCGGAGGGCGGGCCGATCGATGCGGTCTTCGGCGCGTTCGAGAACAAGGCGCTGTGGGTGGTTCTCGCCATCTCGCTGGTCGCGCTCGCGTTCGCGTATTACCTGGTCAAGGAGGTTCTCGCCGCCTCGGAGGGGACCGAGAAGATGCGCGAGATCGCGCGGGCGATCCAGGTCGGCGCAAGCGCGTATCTACAGCGGCAGTTCCGAACGGTCGGCATCTTCCTCGGGTTGCTCGCGATCGCGCTCTTCTTCGTCCTGCCGGTTCCGGCCGACGCGGTGCACAGCGATCTGATGATCCGGTTCGGGCGCTCGATCGCGTTCATCCTCGGCGCCGGGTTCTCGGCCACCACGGGCTTCACGGGGATGTGGCTCGCGGTGCGCGCGAACGTTCGAGTAGCCAACGCGGCGCGAGAGTCGGGACTGCGGCGCGCGCTTCGGATCGCGTTCCGCGCCGGTGGCGTCGCGGGCATGTTCACCGTCGGGCTGGGACTGCTCGGGGCCACGGTGATCCTGCTCATCTACAAGCAGGACGCGACGAGCGTGCTGGTCGGGTTCGGGTTCGGCGGCGCGCTGCTCGCGATGTTCATGCGGGTGGGCGGCGGCATCTTCACGAAGGCGGCGGACGTCGGCGCCGACCTCGTCGGCAAGGTCGAGCAGGGCATCCCCGAGGACGACCCGCGCAACGCGGCGACGATCGCCGACAACGTCGGCGACAACGTCGGCGACTGCGCCGGGATGGCGGCCGACCTGTTCGAGTCGTACGAGGTGACGCTGGTCGCCTCGCTGATCCTCGGCGCGGCGGCGTTCGCCGGCACGCCGCAGGGCGCGATCGTCGGCGTGATGTTCCCGCTGTTCGTGCGCGCCGTCGGCGTGATCACCTCGATCGTCGGGATCCTCGCGGTCTCGCCCCGCAGCGAGAACGAGCACGGCATGCGCGCGATCAACCGCGGGTTCTTCCTTTCGGCGATCCTGTCGGCGATCGTCGTGTTCGTCGTCTCGGACCTCTACATGGACTCGCTCCGCCCGGGCGTAGCGGTCCTGATCGGACTCGTCCTCGCGAGCATCATCCAGGTGCTCACCCAGTACTTCACCGACACCAAGTTCAAGCCGGTGATCGAGATCGCCGAGTCGACGCAGACGGGTCCGGCCACGACGATCCTGTCGGGCTTCTCGGTCGGGCTCGAGTCGACGGTGTGGTCGATCCTCGTGATCGGGGCGGCCATCGTGGCCGCGTTCTACCTCGGGAGCTCGACGGCTGAGCGGCTCTACTTCATCGCGCTCACGGGCATGGGGATGCTGACGACGGTCGGCGTCATCGTCTCGATGGACACCTACGGACCGATCTCGGACAACGCGCAGGGGATCGCCGAGATGTCGGGCGAGTTCGAGGGCCGGCCGGCCGAGATCCTCGGCAGCCTCGACGCCGTCGGGAACTCGACCAAGGCGATCACCAAGGGTATGGCCATCGCCACCGCGGTCATCGCGGCGACGTCGCTGTTCGGCTCGTTCGCCGAGACCGTGCTCGGCGCGCTCGGCTCGAACGCTACCGAGTTCCCGGTCCGCGTCGACCGCCCCGACGTCCTCGTCGGATTGCTGATCGGCGGGTCCGTCGCGTTCCTGTTCTCCTCGCTCGCGATCCGAGCCGTCGGCCGCGCCGCCGCGCAGGTCGTCGTCGAGGTGCGGAAGCAGTTCCGCGAGCACCCGGGGATCATGACGTTCAAGGAGAAGCCGGACTACGCGCGCGTCGTCGACATATGCACCCGGACGTCCCTCCGCGAGCTGATGACGCCGGGGCTGCTCGCCGTGCTCTCGCCCATCGTGGTCGGCTTCTTCCTGAAGGCCGAGGCGCTCGGCGCGTTCCTGGCCGGCGCGATCCTGACCGGGCAGCTGCTCGCGGTCATGCTGTCCAACTCGGGCGGCGCGTGGGACAACGCGAAGAAGTACATCGAGGAAGGCCACTTCGGCGGCAAGGGCAGCGACGCGCACAAGGCGGCCGTGATCGGGGACACCGTCGGCGACCCGTTCAAGGACACGGCAGGCCCGGCGCTCAACCCGATGATCAAGGTGATGAACCTGGTCGCGCTTCTCGTCGCACCGCTCGTCGTGAGCCATCGCGGCGACACGGGACTTCGGCTCGCGATCGCCGCCGCGGCGGCCGTCGTGATCGCCGCCGCCGTCTGGTACTCGAAGTCGCGGCGCGCCGAGCGGATGGTCGAACCGACGGAGACCGGCTCGGTCGTCGCCGAAGAGACCGCCAAGGTCTGAGGCTCGGCCGCGGCGCCTCGATGGGGCTCCTGGGGCGGTTCCGACGCTCGCTGCGCCGGATGGCGGAGAGCGACGAGCAACGATTGGCGGAGGAGACGCAGGCGTGGGCCGCGACGATCCCGGGCACCACGCGGATCGTCGACGCGCCGAGACGCTCGCGCGCGAAGATCGCCGCCGTCGTTCGCCGCATCACCGTCCGGCCGGTCGAGGGCTCGGAGTCGCTCGAGGCGCTCCTATCGGACGGAACCGGCGAGCTCCAGGTCGTGTGGATGGGCCGGCGGTCGATCCCGGGGCTCTCGCTCGGCACGCGGGTGGTCGTCGACGGCGTCGTCGGCGAGGCGCGGGGTCAGGCGCGGATGGTCAACCCGACGTTCGAGTTCTCCCGCTGATCGGGGATGCGCCGTGATGGAGCGCGATGAGGGCCGGCCGTTGCGCGCTCAGCCGTATCCGATGCCGCTCGGCCGGTCCTCGGGAGTTCCGCCGGGCATCCCTTCGCCGACGACGGCGAGCCGGAGGTTCGGCTCGGAGCCGGGGGAGGCGAGCGCGACCACCTCGTCGCCCGAGACGATCTGCGTCTCCGGCTGCGGGATGACGACGTGGCCGTCGCGCAGGACGGCGACGATGGCCGCATCGGCCGGCAGCCGCAGCTCGTAGATCGGCCGTCCGTCGTTCGGCGAGTCGTCGGGGATCGTCATCTCGACGAGGGCGACCCGGCCGCCCTCGAGGCGGAGCAGCCGGACGAGATCGCCGACCGTGACGGCCTCCTCGACGAGCGAGGTCAGCAGGTGCGGAACCGACACGGCGACGTCGACGCCCCACTGCTCGGTGAACATCCACTCGTTGCGCGGATGGTTCACGCGGGCGAGCACGCGCGGCACGGCGAACTCCTGCTTGGACAGCAGCGCCGTGACGAGGTTGTCCTCGTCGTCGCCGGTCGCCGCGACGACGACGTCGGCCTCCTTGGTCTCGGCCTGCTCGAGCACCCAGGGCTCGCACGCGTCGCCGAGGACGTACGTGACGTCGGGGGCCCAGTCCTTGGCGTCCTCGATGTGCCGCGGGTCCTGCTCGATCACGGTGACCGAGTGGCCCCGCGCCTGCAGATCGAGCGCGAGGTGGCGGCCGACGGCGCCCGCGCCGGCGATGACGACGCGCATGTCAGTGCTCTCCCGTCGGCGTGAGGAGCTCGTCGAGCGTCGAGACCGCGTCCTTCTGGATCATCAGCTGGGCGATGTCCCCGTCCTGGAAGGTGCTGGAGGCGACCGGGATGAACCCGTGGCCGCCGCGATCGACGCCGATCACCAGGATCTGCCCGTCGACGTTGAGTTGCGAGACCGAAGAGCCGACGAGGTGCGCCGGGACCTTGATCCGCATCCGGAACAGGTCGCCGCCCGCCAGGCTCTCCTTCATCTCCTCGCGCGGGTGCGTGAGCATCAGCATGATCTGCTTGACGCCCCAGGTGGTCGTCGCGACGGTCGGGATGTTGAGCCGCTCGTAGATCTCGGCGCGGCGAGGGTCGTAGATCCGCGCGATCACGCTCGGCACGTGGTAGTACTCGCGCGCCACGCGGGCCGACACGATGTTGGAGTTGTCGCCGCTCGTCACGGCGACGAACGCGTCGGCCTCCTTGATCCCCGCGTCCTCGAGGATGTCCCGGTCGAATCCGAGCCCGACGATCGTCCGCCCCTTGAACCCGGGCGGCAGCCGGTCGAAGGCGCTCGCGCGCTTGTCGATGATCGTGCAGTCGTGCCCGGCCCGGGACAGCTGCACCGTGAGCTCGGTTCCGACGCGCCCGCACCCGATGATGATGACCTGCATGGCTCGGTAGGTTAGCGCGCGCCCGCCGCGCTGGTGGTCGCGCCGGCCGATCGACCGCTTGGGCGTGACTCGTCGGCGGCGTCGCCGACCGGAACGACGGGCGGGCGGCGGTCGGGTCCGCCGGCGGATGTCTGTCGCCGGTCGAAGAAGTAGGACACGATCGCGACGTCGACGTGCTCGTACCGGCCGACAGCGCGCGCGATGCGGCGACTCGTCCGGTCGTGCAGCATGCGTTGTCGGATCGTGGCGTAGTCGCGCCGCGGCATCACTACCGTGACCTCGTGCCGGCGCCCCGTCAGCTCGACGACGTACTGCTCCAGCGCCCTCGGGACGTTGCGGTCGTAGCACTCGATGACGTCGAGCTGGATCGGCACGCGAACCTCCATCCAGCGGCGGATCAGGCGCTGCTCGCGGTCGTGGTCGGCCGAGGCGTGCACGGCCGTGACCTCGTCCGCGCCGAGGGACATCGCGTACCGGACCGCACGCATCGTCGCGCGATCGGCCGCGTCGACGAGGACGACGGCCCGGTGCGTCCGCGTCGGCGCCAGCCGGAGGCGCGCGAACGACGCCTTGTGACCGGGGTCCGGATGGTCGTTGACGACCGTCACCCGCGCCCGCCCGACGTCGAGGAGTTCGCGCGTCATGCGCGATGCCAGGGTGCGCGCCGAGCGGTCGCGCCACCCTCCGTCGTGCGGCGCGGGGAGGATGACGCTGATCTCGGTGTCGTCGGGCAGGCCGCGAACGTACCGGCCGAGCGTTCGTGGGACGTCGGGGCCGGGCGGCAGCAGGTCCAACGGCATGTTCGTTCGGAGCTCGGCCCATCGGCGGACGAGCGCGACCGTGGCCTCGTGGTCGACGTCGACGTGCACGGCGCGGACGCGCCTGGTTCGGATCGTCCGCGCGTACTGCACGGCGTGGAGTGCACTCCGATCGAGCGCGTCGACGACGACGACGACGCGCGGAGGTTCGGCGGGGTCGACGTCGAACGGAGCGAGGTCGGCGGTGAGCGCCTCGCGTTCGCGCCGGTAGACGCGGTTCATCCGTACGAGCAGCCAGACGGTGACGGGAACGAAGATCATGACGGCCCACGCGCCCTCCCGGAACTTCGTCGCGGCGATGACCACCGTCACGATGCCGGTCGTGAGGGCGCCCACGCCGTTGAGGAGCAGCCCGAGGCGCCAGCCCTCCTCCCTGATGCGTAGGTGCCGGCGCGCCATGCCTGCCTGCGACAGCGTGAACGAGGTGAACACGCCGATCGCGTAGAGCGGGACGAGCTTGTGCACATCGGCCTGGGTGACCATCACGAGGAGCGTCGACGCGATCGCCAGACCGACGATCCCGTTGGAGAAGACGAGACGATGACCGCGTGTCGTCAGCTGCCGCGGCATGAAGTCGTCACCGGCGTGGAAGTTCGCCAGACGAGGGAAGTCCGCGAACGACGTGTTCGCGGCGAGGATCAGGATGAGCGTCGTCGCGATCTGAAGCGCCAGGAACAGCGCGTAGCCCAACGGCCCAGCGCCGAACACTGCTCGGCCGACCTCCGAGATGACGGTTCTGGTCTCGGACGGGATGACGTGCAGCTTGGTTGCGATGAACGAGAGCCCGAGGAACATCGCGCCGAGCGTGCAGCCCATCCACATCAGGGTTGTCCGCGCGTTCCTCCACTCAGGCGGCTTGAAGGCCGGCACGCCGTTGGAGATCGCCTCGACGCCGGTCACCGCCGCGCCACCGGACGCGAACGCGTGCAGGATCAGGAACACGGAGAGCGCGCCCGTCCCGACGGCGGCGTCGGGTGGAGCCGGAACGGCGTGCAGGCCACCGGTGAACGCGCGAACCAGGCCGACGCCGAGCAGCGCGAACATCATGAGGATGAAGAAGTACGTGGGGACCGCGAACATGCGACCCGATTCGCGCACACCTCGGAGGTTGCCCCAGGCGATGAACCAGATGCAGACGATTGTCATCACGACCCGCGCGCCGTAGATCGTCGGGAAGGCCGACGTCATGGCGGCGATACCGGCGGACGCCGACACCGCGACCGTGAGGACGTAGTCGGTGAGGAGCGCGACTCCGGCCACCTGAGCGGGGAGCAGCCCGAAGTTGTCCTTCGTGACGATGTACGCGCCGCCGGCGGTCGGATACGCCTTGATGGTCTGGCGGTACGAGAACAGCAGGATCGCGAGGACAGCGAGGATGCCGATCGTCACCGGCATCACGACGGCGAACGCGACGAGACCGGCGACCGGAACGGCGACCTTCAGAATCTCCTCGGTGGCGTACGCGACCGAGGACAGGTTGTCCGATGCGAAGACGGCGAGGGCCGTCGGCTTGCCCAGGCGCTCGTGCGCCAACGCGCTCGTGGGCAGCGGACGGCCGAGCATCGCGCGCTTCACCGTGTAGCCGAGCGAGTGCGGAAGGAGCGGACGCCGCGCCGATGCCGCCGAGGCGCTCGCCTCGTCCGCGCGTTCCGCCATCGAGCCGCCCATCGTTCCGCCTCCCGGCTCAGCATCGGCGCGGTCGCGTAAAGGAGCCGTGAAAGGCGGGCGCGCGAGCGTGAAGATCCCGTAAAACGGACCTACCGTGGCGGCATGAGGATGTGGGTTCGTCCGGTCGGCCGCCCTCCGGCGGCGGCGCTCGCGGCCGCGGTCGTCGCGCCGATCGCGGCAACCCTCGTGTCGTTCCCGCTCGCCCCGCCGGTGTCGGCGGCCGCGTCGGTGTATCTCCTTTCGGTCGTGCTCGCGGCCTGGGCCGGCGGCGTCGCGGCCGGCATCGTGGCCGCCGTCCTGTCGGCGACGGCGCTCAACTTCTTCTTCACGCCTCCGGCGCACACGTTGCGCGTCGAGCGAGCGCAGGACGTCGTCGCGCTCGTCGTGTTCCTGCTGGTCGCCGTCATCGTCGGCTCGCTCGTCGCCCGCGCCCTCGCCGACCGCGAACGCGCGACCGAGCGGGAGCGCGAGACGAGGCTCCTGACGTCGTTCGCCGGCAAGCTGCTATCGGGGGAGCCGATCGACCGGATGATGAGCGACTTCGCCGATGCGCTGCTCGACCCGTTCGACCTGGCGTCGTGCGCGATCGAGGCCAAGGCGGGCGACGTCCGCGTCCACGCCTCGGCCGCGAGAACGCTCGTCGATCCGCCGGGGCAGGGGTATGGCGCGAGCGTGCCGATCGGGACGAGGGATCGCGCGTTCGGGGTGCTGACCGTCGCCCGGCGGCCGGGCGCGGGTCCGTTCTCGGACGCCGAGAGGAGGCTGCTCGAGGCGTGCGCGCGGCAGGCGGCGCTCGCGATCGAACGGACGAGGCTCGCCGCCGAGGCCGAGGACGCGCGACTGGCGGCCGAGTCGAACCAGCTGCGTGCCGCCCTGTTCTCGAGCGTGTCGCACGACCTCCGCACGCCGCTCGCGTCGATCAAGACGGCCGTCACCAGCCTGCTCGACGACGACGCGGCGCACGACGCGTCACAGCGGCGCGAGCTGTTGCAGACGGTCCTCGAGGAGACCGATCGGCTGAACCGGGTCGTCCGCAACATCGTCGATCTGGCGAAGGCGCGCGCCGGCGCGATCGAACCGTCGAAGCAGCCGATCAGCGTCGACGAGGTCGTCGAGTCGGTCGCGCATCGTCTGCGGCCGAGCTCGCAAGGGGTCGACATCCGGACGAGCGTCCGTCACGACGTCCCGGACATCCGTGCCGATCCTGTTCAGCTCGACCAGATCGTCACCAACCTGCTCGAGAACGCCGTGCGGTTCTCGCCGCCCGGCGAGACGGTCGACGTCGTGATCGCCCCGTGGCGGAGCGGTGTGCAGGTCCGGGTCACCGACCGCGGCCCGGGCGTTCCCGCGGCGGAACGCGAGCGGGTGTTCGAGCCGTTCTACCGCCGCGACGACGGACACCGGACCGGCAGCGGTCTGGGCCTCGCGATCGCGCGCGCGATGGTCCTCGCGCACGGCGGGCGGATCTGGATCGAGGGCACGCCGGCCGGCGGCGCCGCCGTCGTGTTCGAGCTGCCGTCGGGCGAACCGGCGTCGCGGAGCACGCGATGAACACGGTCCTCGTGGTTGACGACGAACCGCAGATCAGACGCGCGTTGCGGACGAGCCTCGAGGCGCACGGCTACCGCGTCGAGACCGCGTCGAACGGCGAGGAGGCGCTGCTCAAGGCGGCGGAGGCGTCGCCCGGCGTCGTGTTCCTCGACCTGGGCCTGCCCGACCTGGACGGGACCGAGGTGATACGCCGCTTGCGCTCGTTCTCCGAGGTGCCGGTGATCGTCCTGTCGGTCCGCGACACCCAGGCGGACAAGGTCGCGGCGCTGGACGCCGGGGCCGACGACTACGTGACGAAGCCGTTCGGCGTCGAGGAGGTCCTCGCGCGGATGCGCGCGCAGCTGCGGCGCACGCATGCCGACGCGCCGGCGCCCGCCGTGCACCGGATCGACGACCTCGAGATCGACCTGGCCCGCCGGCTGGTCCGGCTCGACGGCACGCCCGTCCATCTGACGCGGACCGAGTGGGCGCTCCTCGAGGCGTTCGTGCGCAACCCGGGCAAGCTCCTGACCCACGCGTGGCTGTTGCGAACCGTCTGGGGGCAGGGATACGGCGAGGAGAGCCATTACCTGCGCGTGTACGTCCGGGCCCTCCGCCGAAAGCTCGGCGACGAGGCGTCGTCGCCCCGGCTGATCCTGACGGAGCCCGGGATCGGTTACCGCTGGGTCGCGGAGTCGCCTCACTAGAATCGGCCGGATGACGACCACGGCACGTCGGGCGTCTCCCGGCGAGGTGCTCAAGCGGCTGCTGCTCGGCCGGGCGCTCGCCAGCCACAAGTCCGAGCACCAGCTGCTGCCCAAGTTCCTCGCGTTGCCGGTCTTCTCGAGCGACGCTTTGTCCTCCGTCGCCTATGCGACGGAGGAGATGATGCTCGTTCTCGTCACCGCCGGGGCGGCGGCCCTGGCGTTCAAGCTGCCGATCGCCGTCTGCATCGCGGTCCTCATGACGATCGTCGTCTCGTCGTACCGGCAAACCGTCCGCGCGTATCCGCAGGGCGGAGGCTCCTACGTCGTCGCTCGCGAGAACCTCGGCACGGTGCCCGGGCTGATCGCGGCGGCCGCCATCCTGTCCGACTACGTCCTGACGGTCGCGGTCAGCATCACCGCCGGAACGATCGCCATCACGTCGGCGGCCCCAGGGCTGGCCGCGCACAAGGTCGTCGTCGCGGTCGTGCTGCTCGTGTTGATCACGCTCGTCAACCTCCGCGGCGTGAAGGAGGCCGGCGTGTTCTTCGCGTTCCCGACCTACGGATTCGTCGCGATGGTCTTCCTCACGCTCGTCGTCGGCGCCGCCCGATGCGTCGGCGGCTGTCCGGTGGCGGAGACCTCGACGTTGCATCTCGAGCAGCAGGCCGGCCTCACGCTGTTCCTGCTGCTGAAGGCCTTCGCGTCGGGCGCGACCGCGCTCACCGGCGTCGAGGCGATCGCGGACGGGGTGCCGGCGTTTCGCCGCCCGCAGGCGCGCAACGCGGCGTCGACGCTCGCCATCATGGCGGCGGTCGGCATCTCGATGTTCCTGGGCATCACGGTTCTGGCACGGCTGCTCGACGTGAAGGTCACGCACGATCTCGCCGCGACCCGGTCGGTCCTCGCGCAGATCGGGCAGACGGTCTTCGGCGAGCGACATCCGCTGTTCTACGCGCTCCAGATCTTCACGGCCGGGATCCTGGTGCTCGCGGCGAACACGTCGTTCCAGGACTTCCCGAGGCTCTCGTCGATCCTGGCGCGCGACCGGTTCATGCCGTCGCAGTTCCGCAACCGTGGCGATCGGCTGGTCTTCTCGAACGGCGTCCTGGTCCTGGCGCTGCTCGCCGGCGTGCTGATCTACGTCTTCGACGCCAACCTCACGCACCTGATCCAGCTGTACGTGGTCGGCGTCTTCACGGCGTTCACGCTGTCGCAGGCCGGCATGGTCCGGCGCTGGCAGCGCATCCGCGGCGACGGCTGGCGCCGCTCCGCGATCATCAACGGGATCGGCGCCTTCGCGACCGGCGTCGTCCTGGTCATCGTGACGATCACGAAGTTCTCCGGGGGCGCGTGGATCGTGATCGTCGCGATCCCGGTGATCGTCGCGTTCTTCCTGGCCGTCCACCATCACTACGCTCGCGTCGCCGAGGCGCTCGCGGCCGCGCACGCGACGACGGGTGTCGACGGTGCCAGCGCCTTCGTCGTCCTCGTGCGGGACCTCGGACCGGCCACCGCCGACGCGGTCGCGTACCTGCGCGCCGTCCGGCCCGAGCACGTGACGCCGTTGTTCGTCGGGCCGGCGTCGGCGTTCGCCGAGGCGTCGGCCGAGTGGTCGAGCCGGTTCCCGCGGCTCGGCCGGCTCGAGCTGCTCGAGGGCGCCGACGACCACCTGGTCCGGACGCTCCGGCGGTACGTCCGAACCGCGCGCGGTGGGAACGTCGACTTCGTCACCGTCCTGCTGCCGGAGGTGCTGTCCGGACGGTCCTGGCTGCAGTTCGTGCGGAACCGCAGCGCGCTGCTGCTGAAGACGGGCCTCCTGTTCGAGCCGGGCGTCGTCGTCACCGACATCCCCCTCGTATCCGAGGAGCGCGACGGCGCGGTGATCCGCGGCGACCGGCCGGTCGAGCCCGGGCGCCACGTCGTCCTCGTTCCGATCTCGGGCGTGCACGACGCGACCGTTCGTGCGATCGCCTACGCCAAGTCGCTCCGGCCCTCCGAGGTCCGCGCGATCTTCTTCCTGACCGACCCCGAGGAGGCGACCGCCGTCGTCGAGGGCTGGCACGACCGGGCGATCGACGTTCCACTGTCGCTCGTCGAGGCGCCGTTCCGCGACATCGCGCCACCGCTGCTCGAGGAGGTCGACGACCTCGTCTCGCGCGGCGACACGATCGTCACGGTCGTCCTGCCCGAGCTCATCCCGGCGCACTGGTGGGAGAACGCCCTCCACAACCAGACGGCCTTCTACATCAAGCGGCTGCTGCTGTTCGAGCCGCGCGTCGTCGTGACGAGCGTCCCGTTCCATCTAGGCGGCCTTTCGGCCGCTTCGCACGCGTAGCATCAGGGGCATGGCTCGGGCCACCGTTCCGAAGCCCGCGTCGACGGGCATCGTCAAGCGGGTCCTCGTCGGACGCCGGGTGCCGAGCGACCGGCTGGAGCACACGCTCCTGCCGAAGATCCTCGCGCTCCCGGTGTTCTCCTCGGACGCGCTGTCCTCGGTCGCATACGCGACCGAGGAGATCCTGACGGTCCTCCTCGGCGCCAGCATCGCGATCTACGCGTACGTCATGCCGATCTCGATGGCGATCGCGCTCCTCATGGTCATCGTCGTCTCGTCGTACCGCCAGACCGTCAAGGCGTATCCGAGCGGCGGCGGCGCGTACATCGTGAGCCGCGAGAACCTCGGAACGATCCCCGGGCTCGTCGCGGCCGCGGCGCTCCTCGTCGACTACGTCCTCACCGTCTCGGTGTCGGTGGTGGCCGGCGTGTTCGCGCTCACCTCCGCCGTACCGAGCCTGTCCCACCACCGCGTCGTGCTGTCGCTCGGGTTCGTGGCGTTCATCACGCTCGTCAACCTTCGCGGCGTCCGCGAGTCGGGAACGCTGTTCGCCGTTCCGACGTACGCGTTCATCGCGTCGATCCTGGCGATGATCGCGATCGGGCTGGTGCGGTGCGTCGGCGGATGCCCGGCCGCCGATCCGGTCACGCCGATCGCCGGCCTGGCCACGACGGCGGCGCCGCTCGGGATGTTCACGATCCTCCGGGCGTTCGCGTCAGGCTCGACGGCGCTGACGGGCGTCGAGGCGATCTCGAACGGCGTTCCGGCGTTCCGCCGTCCGCAGGCGCGCAACGCGTCGGAGACGCTCACGACCATGGCCGCCGTCGCCATCACGATGTTCCTCGGCATCTCGTTCCTCGCGAGCCACATGCACGTGTCCGTCAGCGAGGAGCGCTCGGTCGTCGCGCAGATCGCCTACTCGGTGTTCGGTGGCGGGTTCTTCTTCTACGTGGTCCAGACGTTCACGACGGCCATCCTGATCCTCGCCGCCAATACCTCGTACCAGGACTTCCCTCGTCTGTCGGCGATCCTCGCCCGCGACCGGTTCCTGCCGCGGCAGTTCATGAATCGCGGGGACCGCCTGGTCTACTCCAACGGAGTTCTCGTCCTCGCGGGGTTCGCCGGGCTGCTGATCTACATCTTCGACGCGAGCCTCACGCACCTGATCCAGCTCTACGTGGTCGGCGTGTTCACGTCGTTCACGCTGTCGCAGACCGGGATGGTCGTGCACTGGAACAGGGAGCGGAAGAAGGGCCCCGCCGCCTCGCGTGGCTGGCGGCGGTCGATGATCATCAACGCGATCGGTGCGACGGCCACCTTCGTGGTCCTGATCGTCGTGCTGATCGTGAAGTTCACGCGCGGCGCGTGGATCGTGGTCGTCGCGGTGCCGATCTTCGTCACGCTGTTCGAGTCGATCCACCGGCACTACTCCGCGGTAGCCCGGCAGCTCGAGGAGCGGCGCGTGCGCCCCGGCGCGAGCGGAACCAACCACGTGCTGCTCCTCGTGAGCGACCTGAACCCGGCGACGGGCGAGGCCCTCGGATACGTCCGGTCGTTCCGGCCTCGGTCGTTCCGCGCGCTGTACGTCGGCTCTTCGACGCCGACGCCCGAGCTCCGCGACCGGTGGCGCGCGTTCTGTATGGGCGGCGGTCCCGAGCTCGAGACGGTCCCCGGCCATGGCTCGCTGCTCGAGCGGATGCGGGGCGTCCTGGGCGGCATCGAGCGCGACCCGGGCGACTTCGTGACGATCGTGATCCCGGAGGAGATCCACGGCCGCCTCGTCCCGTACCTCCTGAACGCGCGATCGTTCTTCCGGCTGAAGCTCGGCCTCCTGCGACAGAAGGACGTCGTCGTCACCGACGTCCCGGTCGTCGAGGACGAAGGGGAGCCGGCGGGACTGGACGGCCGGCCGCTGATCCCGCAGCGGACGGTCGCGCTCGTCTTCGTCTCCGGCGTGCACGACGCCACGATCCGCGCGCTCAACTACGCGCGCTCGCTCGGCGCCGCCGAGACGCGGGCCGTGTACTTCGACCTCGACCCGGACACCGCGCACCGGATGGAGGAGCAGTGGGCGGAGGCGGCGGTCGACATCCCGCTCGACGTGGTCGAGGCGCCGTTCCGCGACCTGACCGGCCCGATGCTCGACGAGGTCCGCCGCGTGACGGCGCGGGAGGACACGGTCTGCGCCGTCGTGATCCCCGAGTTCGTCGTGTCGAAGTGGCACCTGCTGCTGCACAACCAGAACGCGCTGTTCGTGAAGCGCCTGCTCCTCACCGAGCCGCGCGTGGTGCTCTCGAGCGTGCCGTACGTCCTCGACGACGCGCGCACGGACCCCGAGGAGGCGAAGGTGGCGACGGTCTGATGGATCGCGAGGAGGCGCTCGCGCTCGCGCGCGACAAGACGCTCAAGGAGACGACGCTTCGGCATCTGATCTCGGTCGAGGGCGTGATGCGCGCGCTCGGGGACCGGTTCGAACAGGACCAGGACCTGTGGGGTCTCACCGGCCTGTTCCACGACCTGGACCAGGACCACACCGGGGACGACGCCGAGAACCACGCCGTCCTCGCGGCCGGATGGCTTCGCGACGCCGGCGCCGACGAGCGCGTCGTGAACGGCGTCCTCGCGCACGCCAAGCCGGAGTACCGAACGGATCTGATGTCGAACGCGATCGTGCACGCCGACGCGGTGGCGGGGCTGTTGGTCGCCGCGGCGCTCGTGCGTCCCGAGCGCTCGAACGGCATGAAGGTCTCCTCGATCAGGAAGAAGCTGAAGGAGAAAGCGTTCGCGCCGGGCGTCAACCGGGCCGAAGTGCTCGAGGTCGAGGGCTCGATCGGGCTGCCGCTCGACGAGTTCCTGGCGGTCTCGATCGAAGGGTTGCAGCGCGTCGCGCCGGAGATCGGGCTCGCCGCGGACGGGGCGGCCGCGGCGACCGAGTGACTTCCGGCGGCGCGAGCGGCTGGGATAGGGTGCCGGGATGGACGAGCTGACGAAGCTGCGCGCCGCGGGACCGGGCGACGAGCCGTTCCTGCGCAAGATGATGTACGAGGCCGCCGCGTGGAACCCCGACTGGCCGCACGAGGAGGTCATCGAGGCGCTGTCGAACCCGGTCCTCGCTCGGTACGTCGACGGATGGCGCCGGCCCGGCGACGCCGGCGTGATCGCCGAGCGCGACGGCGAGGCCGTCGGCGCGGCGTGGTACCGGTTGTTCACGGCCGACACGCCGGGCTACGGGTTCGTCGACGAACGAACTCCGGAGCTCGGCCTGGCGGTCGTTCCGCTGTACCGCCGGCACGGCGTCGGAACGGCGCTGCTCGACGCGTTGATCGAGCGGGCGCGCGAGGACGGCTATCCCGCGCTGTCCCTGTCGGTCGCGCCCTCCAACCGCTCGCGGCTGATGTACGAGCGGGCGGGCTTCGAGAAGGTCGGCGAGTTCGGCGGGTCGTGGACGATGCGGCTCGACCTCGTCGAGCGGTGACCGGCCGGCGCCCCGGCGTGCGGACTACGCGCCGTCGCCGGTGCGGAGCTCCGAGAGGTCGTGCTCGATCCGCTCCTGCGCGAGCGCGTGGCTTCTGGGATGCCCGGTCACGGCGCCGAGGAACACGTCGCGCTCGAGCGCGTAGAGCGTCGCCGCCGTGACCGCCGTCACCGTCGCCGTCCGCGGGACGTCGCGGAGGAGCGCGATCTCTCCGACGTACTCGCCGGCGCCACGGCGATTCACGATCCGCCCCTGCGACGTGACCTCGACCTGCCCGGCGTCGATCGCATAGAAGCGGTCGCCACGCTCGCCCTCGCGGATGACGACGTCGCCCGGGCGGACGTCGACGCGCACGAGGCTGGCGGTCAGCCGTTCGATCGCGGGCGGCGTCAGCGGCGCGAAGATCGGGATGCGCCGCAGGAGCTCGAGCAGATGCGGATCGGGCGCCGCCGCGTTGCGGTCGATCGCGAGCAGCCGCGACCCCGTGACGAGCAGCACCGCGGGCACGAACGCGCCGGTGACGACGAGCGCCGTGCGCACGCCGAACGCCTCGACGAGCGCCGACGCGCCCGCCGATCCGATCGCGATCGCGACCATGGCGACGCCCTCGTAGATGCCGAAGATCCGTGCGAGCACCTGGTCGGGCGAGACGCGCTGCAGCAACGTGCGACCGGCGACATCCGAAAGGCTCCATCCCGCGCCGCTCACGCCGAGCAGCACCGGCGCGGCCGGCGGAGCGGCGGCGATGCCGGCGATCGGCACGCCCATCAGCGCACCGCCGGCAGCGAGCGGCGGAGTGAGACGCGGCCGACCGACGAGCGACGCCGACGCCGCCGCTCCGAGGACGCCGCCGACCCCGGCCGCCGCGGCGAGGAAGCTCGGACCGCCCTGACCGGTGTGCAGCAGGTCGAGCGCCGTGGCGACGAACAGCACGTCCAGCGCGCCGAGCACGATCACGCTGAGCGAAAGCACCACGGTGACGAGCCGCGGCTCGCGGGAGCGGGCCAGCGCCGAGAAGCCACCGATCGTCGAGCGCCAGACGTCACGCGCGGACAACCGGCTCGAAGGCGTCATCGCGACCACGTCGGCGTGCAGACGCCGCACGAGAAGGGCGGCCCCGAGCATCAGCGATGCGAAGACGACGAAGACGAGGCCCGGTCCGGACCACGCGATCAGGACGCCGCCGACGAGCGGACCGATCATGACGCCCGCGCCCTCGGCGATGCCGGTCACGACGTTCGCCGCGGTGAGCTGGCCGGGTGACTCCGTGAGCGCCGGCAGCAGCGAGTTGTGCGCCGGCCGCATGAACGTGAGCGTTGCCGACGCCACGACGGCGAACCCATAGACGACGGCCACCGGAGCGTCGGAGAGCAGCGCGATCCCGGCGGCACCGAGCGTGATGGCCTGCACGATGTAGTCGATAAAGAGCACCCGGTCGCGACGGAAGCGGTCGCCCGCGTACGCGCCGAACGGCGCGACGATCGCCGCGGGAATCAATTGCAAGACGGCGACGAAGCCGGCCTCCGCCGCCCCGCCACGCGCATACGCGTACACGAGCAGCGCGATCCACGTGGCGTACTCGCTCATGTTGAACGCGAGGAAGGCGATCTCGACGCGTCGGAGGTCGCGGTCGCCGACGACGGCCGCGATCATCGTTCGCGCGCGCGGCGATCGTTCCGAGGGTTCCCCGGCTGCCATGCCGGGATGCTGCCGACGCCGCCGCCGCCGCGCAACTCGGCGGCGCGTCTATCCGTCGGACCGAGCGGCCGGCTCCGGGCGCGGGGTCGGGTCCTCGGCGTCGGCCGTCGTCTCGGCCCGAACCTGACGCCACCGCCGCCAGATCCACACCGCGACCGCCGCGGCGAGGAGGGCCGCGATCGCCCACGCGAAGGGCCGGATGATCCGCTCGACCTCGTCCCAGCGGTCGCCGAGCGAGTAGCCGAGCCACGTGAGGCCGAACGTCCACGGCAGGCACCCGAGCAGCGTGTACAGCGAGAACTTCCACAGGTTCATCCGGGCCACGCCGGCCGGAAGCGAGATGAAGGTCCGCACGACCGGAAGCAGCCGGCCGAAGAACACGGCCGCCTCGCCGTGACGCTCGAACCATTCGTGCGCGCGGTCGATCTCGTGCGGCCGGATCAACAGGAAGCGCCCCCAGCGGACGGCGAGCGACCGCCCGCCCACATAGCCGACCCAGTACGCGAGCAGCGAGCCGGCGAGGTTGCCGGCCGACCCGACGAGCGCGACGGCCACGAAGTCCAGATGTGTTCCGGCGCCGGCGAACCCCGCGGTCGCGAGGGCGCCGCCGAACAGCATCGTGACCTCGCTCGGGATGGGGACGCAGCCCGATTCGAGCAGCATGAGCACGAAGATCGCCACATAGCCGTAGCGGGCGATCTCCTCGGTCACGAAGCTGCTGAACAGGGCGAGCACGAGCGACTCCGGGGGCCGAGGCGGAAAACCGGCGGGAACGACCGGCGGGAATGAAAGGAGGGTAGCACCGCGTTTCCAGCCGCCGGAGAGGCCGAGAGCGCCTTCGGGGCCGGCTTCCCAGCCCCGGCGGTTCGGCGGGCCTAGACTCCGCGGGGCGCCGAGCCGGCTCCGGGAAGGGGGTCGAGCCGAGCGGTCGAGGCCAACGCCGCGTGGGAAGGGCGGCCGGAGACGCTGGTACCCTGCCCGCCGGGTCCCGTCCGCCGGGCCTCATCCCCTTCCTGTCATCCCGAACGATCGGTTTGCGCATGGCGAAGACATTGGTGGTCGTCGAGTCGCCGGCCAAGGCGAAGACGATCGAGAAGTACCTGGGGCCGGACTACACGGTCCGAGCCTCCTATGGCCACATCCGAGACCTGCCGAAGAGCAACCTCGGCGTGGACGTCGACCACGACTTCCGCGTGACCTATGAGATCCCCGAGGACTCCAAGAAGCACATCTCGGAGCTGAAGCGCGCCCTCAAGTCGTCGGAGGCGCTCGTCCTCGCGACGGACTACGACCGCGAGGGCGAGGCCATCGCGTTCCACGTCGCCGAGGCGCTCGGGGTCGATCCGAGCGGCGCCGCCCGCGTCACCTTCACCGAGATCACCCGCGACGCGATCCTCGAGGCGTTCGAGCAACCCCGCGAGATCGACCTCAAGCTGTTCGACGCGCAGGAGGCGCGGCGCGTCCTGGACCGCCTGGTCGGCTACAAGATCTCGCCGATCCTGTGGCGGAAGGTGCGGCCGGGCCTGTCCGCCGGACGCGTCCAATCGGTCGCGGTCCGTCTGATCGTCGAGCGCGAGCGGGAGATCCGCGCGTTCAACCCGGTGGAGTACTGGAGCGTCGACGTTCGCCTCAGCCCCGACGCCGACCCTGAGCAGCCGTTCACGGCCCGGCTCCAGCAGATCCCCGACGGGAAGCTGGCGGCGTCTCCGGACAAGAAGGGCATCGTCCTGTCGTCGGAGACCGACGCGGCGACGCACGTCGATCGGCTGCGCTCGGCCTCGTACCGCGTGACCGGCGTCGAGCGGAAGGAGCGCAAGAAGTCGCCCTCGCCGCCGTTCAAGACGTCGACGCTGCAGCAGGAGGCCGCGCGCAAGCTCGGCTTCTCCGCGCGCAAGACCATGACGATCGCGCAGCGCCTGTACGAAGGGGTCAACATTCCCGGCGAGGGGACGGTCGGCCTGATCACGTACATGCGAACCGACTCGCTCAACCTGGCCGACGCCGCGCTCCGCGAGATCGGCGAGGTCGTCCGGACCGAGTTCGGCGAGCGGTACACGATCGCCCAGCCGCGCAGGTACAAGACGCGGTCGCGCAACGCCCAGGAGGCGCACGAGGCCATCCGGCCGACGTCGGCGCTCCGCACGCCCGCCCGCGTCGCGGCCGCGCTCGAGCGCGACCAGCTCCGGCTGTACACCCTGATCTGGCAGCGAACGGTCGCGACGCAGATGGCCGACGCGAGGTTCAACCAGGTCGGCGTCGACGTCGAGGCCAACGCCGACGGCGGAACGTACGGGCTGCGCGCCACGGGGCAGACGCTGCTGTTCGACGGGTTCATCCGCGTCTACTCCGAGGGCCGCGACGACGCCTTCGACGAGGACGCCGAGGCGCGGCTCCCGGACCTCACCGCCGAGCAGGTGCTGCGGATGCTCGAGGTCGTTCCCGAGCAGCACTTCACGCAGCCGCCCCCCCGATACACCGAGGCCTCGCTCGTCAAGACGCTCGAGGAGCTCGGCATCGGCCGGCCGTCCACGTACGCGTCGATCATCTCGACGATCCAGGACCGTGGCTACGTGCGGCTCGAGGACCGCCGGTTCCTTCCCGAGGACGTCGGCTTCGTCGTGACCGACGGGCTCGTGCAGCACTTCGCCGACATCGTCGACGTCAACTTCACCGCGCAGATGGAGGAGGAGCTCGACCAGATCGCCGAGGGTCAGTCCCGGCGCGCCCAGGTGCTGCGCGACTTCTACGACCCGTTCGAGCAGACGCTCGAGCGCGCCGAGGAGAAGTTCGAGCGCTACGTCGAGGATCTCGACGAGGAGTGCCCGAAGTGCATCGACGAGGGTCGGACGCCGCCCGGACGCCTCCAGAAGCGGCTCGGCCGGTACGGGTTCTTCATCGGGTGCAGCCGCTTCGCCGAAGAGGACGGCGGCTGCAAGTACATCCGCAACCTGAACGGCGACGAGCGCCCCGAGCCGGAGCTCCTCGAGGAGACGTGCCCGCAGTGCGGCCGGCAGCTGGTGAAGAAGTTCGGGCGGTACGGCCCGTTCGTCGGATGCAGCGGCTATCCGGAGTGCACGTACATCAAGAAGGACCCGCCGAAGTCGACGGGCATCACGTGCCCGCAGTGCTCGCAGGGCGAGATCGTCGAGAAGCGGACGCGGTTCGGCGTCATGTTCGGCTGCGATCGCTATCCCGAGTGCGACTTCGCGGTCGGCAACCCGCCGGTCAAAGGCCATCCGTGCTCCGAGTGCGGATCGCTCGTCGTCGAGCGGCCGAAGAGCTTCCGGTGCTGGAACTGCGGCGCGGAGTTCGACAAGGAATGGACTCTCACCAAGCCCGGCGACGCGGAGGCCGAGGCGGCCGCGCGCGCCGCGAAGGCGGCCGCGCGCGCGGAGCGCGCGAAGGCTCGTTCGGCGCGCAAGTCGACCGCGAAGAAGTCGACCGCGAAGAAGTCGACGGCGAACAAGAGGGCCGCGAAGAAGTCCACGCCCGCCGGGGCGTCCGTCGCGGCCGCCGCCGCCGATCCGGAACCGACCGCCGCGGAGGGCTAGCGGTTGGCGACGTACGCCGACGAGATCGCGCAGCTGCGCGGCACCCGGTCGGCATCGTTCAAGGACCTCCTCACCGACCGCGCGTTCGCGCGGCTGATGGCCGCCCAAACGGTCTCCTCGCTCGGCGACTGGGTCGGGTTCACGGCCGTGCTCGGGCTCGTGTCGGAGCGCGGCGGCGGCTTCGCGGTGTCGGGCGTGATGACGGCCAGGATGCTTCCGTCGATCGTGTTCGGGCCGGTCGCCGGCGCGCTCGTGGACCGGTTCGACCGGAAGAAGATGATGATCGCGGCCGATCTCGCGCGGGGCGGCTTGTACGCGTCGATGCCGTTCCTCGGAAGCGTCTGGCTCATCTTCGCCGTGTCGTTCGTGATCGAGTCGCTCGCGCTCGTGTGGTCTCCCGCGCGCGACGCGTCGCTTCCGAACCTCGTTCCGCGGCGGCAGCTCGCCAACGCCAACTCGCTCGCCCTCGCGACGACCTACGGCACGCTCCCGTTCGGCGGCGCCATCTCGGCGTTCCTCATCGGTCTGTCCGCGGCGTTCCCGTACCTCAGCGACCATCGCTACTTCCTGCCGCTGTGGCTCGATGCCGGCACGTTCGCGTTCTCCGCGCTCATGCTGACCGGCGTGCCGATCCGTTCCGCCGGCAGGCGGGCGATCGGCCGGTTCGAGACGTCCCGGATCTGGGGCGACATCGTCGACGGCGTCCGGTTCCTCCGGCAGAGCAGCTTCGCCTCGTCGATGACGGTCGCGATCGTGGGCGCGTTCTCCGCGGTCGGCGCCGTCCTCGGCGTCGGTCAGATCTTCACGAGCGACACGCTGCACGCTCCGAAGACCGGGTTCGGCCTGCTCATCACGGCGTTCGGCATCGGGATGGCCGTCGGCATGGCCTCGATCAACAAGGCCGTCCAATACGTCGAGCGAGACCGGCTGCTGGTGTGGTCGATGACCGCGGCGGCCGCGACACTGTTGGTCCTGGCCGCCATGCCGAACTTCGCCGCCGTCGCAATCCTGATGATCGTCCTCGGCGCGTTCTGCGGCGCCGCGTGGGTGAGCGGCTACGTGCTCCTTCAGGAGAACGTCACGGACGAGTTCCGCGGGCGGACGTTCGGCTCGCTGACCGTCCTTTCCAGGCTCGGGTTGTTCCTGTCGCTCACGGTGTGGCCCGCGCTCGCGGCGGCGATCAGCGCCCGCACCGTCGACATCGGCTCGTCGCGCATCGACCTGTCCGGCACGCGCGTCTCGCTGTGGCTGGCCGGGCTCGGCGTGATCGTCGCGACGGACATCACGCGCCGCGGGCTCGCGCGCTTCCGCGTGAGCCGGCCGAAGCCGCTCGCGCTCGTTCCGAAGCTCAAGCGCCCGCCCGCCAAGGGGACCTTCGTCGTGTTCGAGGGCGTCGAGGGCGCCGGCAAGGGGACGCAGATCCGCCTCGCGCAGGAGTGGCTCGAGTCGAGGGGCGAGGACGTCCTCGTGACGCGGGAGCCCGGCGGAACGGCCGTCGGCGAGCGGCTCCGCGAGATGCTGCTCGCGCACGAGACCGGGCACATCGAGCCGAAGACGGAGGCGCTGCTGTTCGCGGCGAGCCGCGCGCAGCACGTCGCGACCGTGATCCGCCCGGCGCTTTCCGAGGGCAAGGTGGTCGTGTGCGACCGGTACATCGACTCGTCCGTCGCGTATCAGGGATGGGCGCGCGGGCTCGGCGAGCAGGACGTGCTGACCCTGAACGTCTGGGCGACGCAGGGGCTGTTTCCCGACCTGGTGCTCCTGCTGCATCTGGAGCCGGAGGCCGGGCTGCTGCGTTCGCTCGACGAGCCAGACCGGATCGAGATGGAGTCGGGGGAGTTCCACGCCAAGGTCGCCGACGCGTACCTTCGCATCGCCGAGGAGCATCCCGAGCGCTTCGTGTTGATCGACGCCGACCGGCCGCCCGAGCAGGTGCACGAGTCGGTTCGCGAGGCGATCGAGCGTGTCCTTCGCGAGCGAGAAGATGACCCCGATGCCTGAGCCCGCGGTCCTGTCGGAGGTTCCCGGTCAGGAGCACGCCGTGGCGTTCCTGCGACAGGCCGCGGCGCGTCCGCACCACGCGTACCTGTTCGCCGGGCCCGAGGGCGGGGGCAAGTCCCTCGCCGCGCGCGCGTTCGTCGCCGCGCTCCTGTGCGCCGACGGCGGATGCGGCTCCTGCCGGTCGTGCCGGCTCGCGCTCGACGACAAGCACCCCAACGAGTTCCTCGTCGAGCCCGAGGGGCGCGACATCCACGTCGACACCGTCAAGACGGAGATCTGGCATCCGGCGTACCGGACGGCCCCGGAGCCGGGGCGCAAGGTGTTCGTCGTCCGCGAGGCGGATCGGCTCAATCCGTCGGCCGCCGACGCGCTGCTGAAGGTGCTCGAGGAGCCGCCGGCCGACGCGGTGTTC
>JBKPTC010000101.1:0-6686 GCA_046735355.1 bacterium | reverse complement strand
GCGGCGCGATGATCGTCTCCGGCGCGGGCGTCTACGGATGGCAGCACGCCCAGCTCGTCGACAGCCGCCGGGCGACGGCCGCCGCGAACGAACGAGCGACGGCCAACGCCGCGCGCGCCGCGACGCTCGAGGTCCGCGTCGAGACGCTGACCGGTCGCGTCGGCGTCCTGTCCGATCGCTCGGCTCGGCTCCGGAACCGCGCCGATTCGCTCGAGGCCCGGATCGCGACGACGACGGGTCGTCGCGACGTCCTCGCCGGGCGCCTCGCCGACACTCGGGCGTCGCTCGCCGAGGCGCGGGATCGACTCTCGACGATGCTCGGCCCGCCGATCGCACCGGGGACGTACACGGCGCGGGTGCTGACCGTGTCGCCTCGACACGAGCCGCCGTTGATCGCTCTCCGCATCTACGGCGGGAACGGCGTCGAGGGGGGTTGGCGGCTGCTCGAGGCGTCGTCCGACGCGCGCGTCGGCCTGGTCTCGTGGCGGAGCGCGCCGACCACGGTCGACCTGCCGACGTTCGCGCACATCATCGGCGGGGTCGCGCCGTGGAACGCGACGATGCGCTCGGTCCGATACCGCGTCGTGGCAGACGACGGCATCGTTACCGCGATCCACGAGATCGCGTCGTAACCCGGCTGCCGGTCGACCGTCCGCGAAGGGGCGGGCCGTTCCGCCCCAATCGCGGGTCCGCGCGCGATGCATCGTGGATGCATGGACGTCCAGACGAGTCATCTCACCCGCAGGATCGGATCGGACCCCCGGCCGCTCCGCCGAGCGCTGATCGCGAGCACGATCGGCACGTCGCTCGAGTGGTACGACTTCTTCCTGTACGGCAGCGCCGCCGCGCTCGTGTTCCCGAAGCTCTTCTTCCCCTCGGCGAGCCCGTACATCGGCGCGATCGAGGCGTTCGCCACGTTCGCGGTCGGCTTCGCGGCCCGGCCGCTCGGCGCGGCGATCTTCGGTCACTTCGGCGACCGGATCGGCCGAAAGAACACCCTCATCATCACGCTGCTGCTGATGGGCCTCGCCAGCTTCCTGATCGGCGTGCTGCCGACCGCCGACGCGATCGGCGTGTGGGCGGGCGTCCTGCTGGTCGCGCTTCGCGTCGTGCAGGGCATCGGCGTCGGCGGCGAGTGGGGTGGATCGGTGCTGCTCGCGATGGAGTGGAGCCGCTCCGAACGGCGCGGCTTCGTCGGAAGCTGGCCCCAGCTCGGCGTTCCGATCGGGCTGCTGCTCTCGTCGGGCGCCATGGCGCTCACGATGCGGCTGACCGGCGACGCGTTCGAGACGACGGGCTGGCGGTGGCCGTTCCTGCTGTCGATCGTGCTGATCGCGATCGGCCTGCTCATGCGGCTGCGGATCGAGGAGTCGCCCGAGTTCACCCGCATGGTGCGCGAGCACCGCGTCGTGCGACGGCCGGTGTTCGAGGTGGTGCGCACCCACCGCCGCGCGATCGTCCTGACGTCGCTGATGCGGCTCGCCGAGCAGACACCCTTCTATCTGTTCACCGCGTTCGTGCTGTCGTACGGCACGGATCGCCTCGGCATGGATCGCTCGCTGCTGGTGGCCGGAACGCTCGCCGCCGCGGCCCTCGCGTTGTTCACCGTGCCGTTCTTCGGCTGGCTCTCCGACCGCGTCGGGCGCAAGCGCCTGTACCTCCTCGGCGCGGCCCTGACGCTCGCGATGGCCGTTCCGTACGTGGCCCTGCTGCAGACGCGGATCCCGCTCGTCGCGTTCCTCACGGTGGGGCTGTCGCTCGTGCCGCACGACATGCAATACGGACCGCAGGCGGCGCTCATTGCCGAGGCGTTCCCGCCCGAGCTGCGGTACAGCGGGTCCTCGCTCGGCTATCAGTTCGCGTCGGTGCTCGCGGGCGGGCCGGCGCCGCTGATCGCGACCTGGCTCACCCACACCTTCTCGTCGGGGTACGCGATCAGCGCGTACATCGCCGTGACCGCCGTCATCACGCTGATCGCGACGGCGCTGTTGCCGACGTGGAGGCGGTCGACGCCCCTCACGATCGACCGCCCGATGCGCACCGCGGCGTGACGGGCCGCCGCGTTCGAGCTCGGACCCTCGACGAGCGGGCCGAACGACCCGCCTCGCACGGCCGCACGCGGACCTACCGTGCGGTCGATGGGCATCTCGATCGGGTTGCCGCGGATCCACCGTGAGCCGGGCGAGCGGCGCGACTTCCTCCCGTCGCTCATCCGGTGGCTCGACGCCGCCGGCGTCGACGAGATCGTGCTCGAGGAGGGCTACGGCTCCGGCATGGCGATCCCGCCCTCGGCGTACCGCGCGGCGAGCGACCGCGTCCGCTTCGGGCCGTACGCCGAGTGCATGGACCAGGATGTGGTCGTCGTGCTGCGGTGCCCCGACGAGCGCGACCTGTCGACGCTGCGGCTCGGATCGATCTTCGTGTCGATGCTCCACTTCCCCACCCGGCTCGAGCGGGCGCGAACGCTCGCCGAGCTCGGCGTGCACGGCATCGGCCTCGACTCGATCGTCGACGAGACCGGCCGGCGCAGCGTCGAGAACCTCGACATGGTCGCCTGGAACGGCACGCGCGAGGCGTTCGCGCAGATCCGCGCCCGGCATCCACGGTTCGAGCATCCCGGTCGTCGACCGCTGCACGTGACCTGTCTCGGCGCCGGAGCCGTCGGCGGCCGGGCGGTGCACGCGTCGATGCGATACGGCGATCCGGCCCTGCATCGGCGCCTCGCGGACGCGGCGGTCCCCGGGGTGGAGGCCACCGTCGTCGACGCCGATCTCACGAGGCACGAGGACTACATGCTGTCCCTGTTGTCGCGGACCGATCTGTTGATCGACGCGACGCATCGACCGGACGCGAGCCTGCCGGTGGTCCCCAACCGGTGGCTCGCCGCGCTTCCGGAGGACGCGGTGATCCTCGACCTCGCGGCCGACCCGTACGAGCTCGACGCGAGCCCGCCGGTGACGAAGGCCATCGAGGGGATCCCGCACGGCGATCTCGACGGGTGGCGCTTTCCGGTCGACTCGCCGGCGTGGGACGAGCTCGACCCGCGGATCGACACGACGAACCGCCGTGCGGCGCTGTCCTGCTACTCGTGGCCCGGCCTCGATCCGGTCGAGAGCATGCACCTGTACGGCGCGCAGCTCGAGCCGGTCCTGCACGTCGTGTTGACGGTTCCGCCCGGCTCCTGGGATCTGGAGAGTCCCGATGCCCAGGAGCGGGCCGTCGCCCGCGCGGAGGTGTCGAGATGGCTGTCGATGCGCACCTGACGTTCGGTTTCCCCCGGATGCACGAGGAGGCGGGCGAGCGGCGCGACTTCCTCCCCGAACTGATCGCGTCGATCGCGCGCCGGGGATGTCACGTGTTCGTCGAATCCGGCATCGGCTCGGCGATGGGGTTCACGGACCTCGAGTACTTCAGGACGCAGCCGGGGTTCGTCCACGTCGTAGACGAGTACGAGGCGTACCGGCAGGACGTCGTCGTCGTCCTTCGCGCACCGAGGAAGCGGCTCGCATGGATCCGGCCGGGCGCGACGCTCGTCTCGATGCTCCACTTCCCGACGCGCCCGGCGCGCGTCCGCGAGCTCCGCGAGCGTGGGATCGACGCGGTCAGCCTGGACTCGATCGAGGACGACGACGGCCGCCGGCTGGTCGTCAACGCGCACGCCGTCGCGTGGAACGGGCTCGAGGCCGCGTTCGACGTCCTCGAGCGGACGTGGCCGCCGCTCCTGTCTCGCGATCGCGAGCCCGTGCGCGTGACCGTGCTCGGCGCGGGCGAGATCGGCCGCCACGCCGTGGAGGCGGCGACGAAGTACGGGAGCCTGTCGCGCGCGGCGCGCCTGGCCCGGCGGCGGATCCGCGGCGTCGAGGTGACGACGCTCGGCCGCAACATCACGGGCGACCAGGGATACATGCTCGCGCGGCTCGCGATCTCGGACGTCCTCGTCGACGCGACGTATCGCAGCGATCCGTCGGTTCCGATCGTGCGGAACGCGTGGATCGGCGCCATGCCGCCGCACGCGGTCATCTGCGACCTCGTGGTGGATCCGTACCTGATCCACGACGACCCGCCCGGTGTCCGAGGGATCGAGGGCATCCCGCAGGGCACGCTCGACCGGTACGCGTTCGACGTCGACGACCCGGCGTGGGACGACGTTCCGCCACAGATCCCGAGCCTCGAGCGGCGACGCGTGGTCAGCTGCTACTCGTGGCCGGGCGTGCACCCCCGCCAGTGCATGGAGCTGTACGGGCGGCAGCTCGACCGGCTCCTCGGCCCGCTGATCGAGCGCGGTGGCATCGATGGGCTCGACGCGGACGCCGGCCCGAGCGAGCGGGCGCTGCTCCGCGCCGCGCTGCGAACGGCTCCGGACCGGACCGTCGCGCTCGCCGGCGCCTGAGGCACCACGGTCCCCGGCGGTTGGGCGGGGGCGCGGCGGGTCGTTCGACCCGGGGTCTTCACCGGACGCCGCCGTAGCGTGGCTCTGTCCGTCACCGAAGGAGGGCGTCGTGTCACTTCGACTGACCGAGACGCCGTCGTCCGCGCACGCCGTCGAGCACGTCGCCGCGGCGCGCGCCGTCGACGCCGTGAAGATCTACGGAACGGGCGAGACCGCCGTCGCGGCGCTGAACGGCCTCGGCGTCGAGTTCGAACAGGCGCGGTTCACCGCGATCATGGGGCCCTCGGGCTCGGGCAAGTCGACGCTTCTCCATTGCCTCGCCGGCCTCGATCGTCTGTCGTCGGGACGGATCTACCTCGGCGACGTCGACATCGGCGAGCTCGACGACCGTCACCTCACCAGGATGCGGCGCGACCAGGTCGGATTCGTCTTCCAGTCGTTCAACCTCGTTCCGACGCTGGACGCGCGCGAGAACGTCGAGCTCCCGCTCGCGCTCGCCGGTCGCAAGCCCGAGCGCGAGTGGTTCGACCAGGTGATCGACGCCGTCGGGATCCGCGACCGCCTCACGCACCGGCCGAGCGAGCTGTCGGGCGGCCAGCAGCAGCGCGTGGCCGCGGCCCGAGCGCTCGTCACCCGTCCGCGGATCGTGTTCGCCGACGAGCCGACCGGGAACCTGGACTCGAGGGCCGGGGCGGAGCTCCTCGGGTTCATGCAGCGGGCGGTCTCGGAGCTCGGCCAGACGATCGTGATGGTGACGCACGACGCGCTCGCCGCCGCGCACGCCGACCGGGTCGTCTTCCTCGCCGACGGCATGATCGTCGACGAGCTGCTCGACCCGACCGTCGACCGCATCCTCGATCGCATCAAGCGGCTGGAGGCCTGAGATGTGGCGGGCGACGTGGAACGAGATCCTCGCGCATCGCTGGCGTCTGCTCCGCACCGCGATCGCCGTCGCGCTCGGCGTCGGGTTCGTGGCCGGCACGCTCGTGATCACGGACACGATGCGCAGCCGGATCGATTCGGTGCTCGAGCAGAGCACCCAGGGCGCCGACGTCACGATCACGTCTGCGTCCAAGTTCGGCGAGACGGCCGGATCGACGGCGAACGTCGAGCCGATCGCGGCGTCGGTGCTGCCGACGATCCGCGGCGTGGACGGCGTTCGGACGGCGACCGGCGAGGTCTGGGGAACCGCGGTGATCGTCGGCGGAGACGGCAAGCCGATCCAACCGTTCGGGCCTCCGACGCTCGGAGCCGCATGGGGCTCGCCGTCGCTCGACCTCGCCACCGGCGCGCCGCCGACCGGTGAGTGGGACGTCGCGATCGACGAGGAGACGGCGTCGGGTCACGCGCTCGCGATCGGAGACCTCGTCCGCATCATCCTGCCGGACTCCTCGAGGCAGTTCCGCATCGTCGGCACGTTGAAGATGCCCGAGGCGTGGAGCGGCGCGACGATCGCGGCGTTCCCGATGTCCACCGCGCAGCGGCTGATGAACATGAAGGGCGCCTTCACGAGCATCAGCGTCACCGCCGATCCCGGCCTCACGCCGGAGACGCTCCGCGAGCGCCTCGTGCCCGCCCTGCCGCGCGGCACGGAGGCCAAGACGTCGAGCGAGACGCGCGCCGACGCCAAGAAGGGTCTCGACCAGGTCATGGGGATCTTCCAGAGCGTCCTGCTCGTCTTCGCGCTCGTGGCGCTGTTCGTCGGCGCGTTCCTCATCTTCAACACGTTTTCGATCCTGGTCGCGCAGCGGACCCGCGAGATCGGCCTGCTTCGAGCGGTCGGCGCGAGCCGCACGCAGGTGCTGGTCTCGGTCGTGGTCGAGTCGGCGGCCCTCGGACTGCTCGCCTCGGCGTTCGGCCTGGTCTTCGGCGTCGGGCTCGCGATGGCGATGTTCGAGCTGATGAAGGGATCGAGCTCCTCGACCATGCTGGCGGGCACCACCCTCCAGGTGACGCCGCGAACCGTGGTCGTCTCGCTGCTCGCGGGCGGCGGCCTGACCGTCGTGGCGGCGCTGATGCCGGCCCGTCGCGCCACCGAGGTCACCCCGATCGACGCGATCGGCGGGCGGGTCGAGGCGCGCCCGGACGCGGTCCGGCGCCGCGTCCTCGTCGGCGGCGTTCTCACCGCACTCGGCATCGGCTCGCTGCTCGCCGGGCTCTTCGCCGACGTGCCGCATCCGATGTACGCCGTCGGCGCCGGGGCGCTGCTGCTGTTCATCGGGCTCGCGGTGCTGGCGGTGCTGTTCGCGCGGCCGCTCGCCGGCGCGGTCGGCGAGCCGTTGGCGATGGCGTTCGG
>JBKPTC010000100.1:0-14523 GCA_046735355.1 bacterium | reverse complement strand
GCCTCGTCCGTCTCGGACTCGAGCGGTGGGCGCTCCTCGCCGCCCGGGCGCCGGAACCCGCCGGGCCACGCGCTCGCCGGACCGACGGTCGCGATCAGCGCCGGCACGATGATCGCGCGCACGAAGAACGTGTCCAGCAGCACGCCGACCGCCATGACGAACGCGAACTGCTGCATCGGGCGGATCGGCACGATCGCGAGCACGGCGAAGCTGGCGGCCAATGTGATGCCCGCAACGGCGATCGCGCGGCTCGCGTCCGGCGCGGCCACGGCGATCGCGTCGCGCAGCGGCATGGACCGCGCCTCGTCCCAAACCCGGCCGACGAGGAAGATGTTGTAGTCCGAGCCGAGCGCGACCAGCAGCACCGCGGACGCGAACGGCACGAAGAAGCTCGTCGTCACGACGCCGAACACGTGACGGAAGACGAACGCCGTGATCCCGAGCGTGGCGAGGAACCCGAGCGCGCTGATCGCGAGCAGATACACGGGCGCGACCGCCGCGCGGATGAACCCCGCGAGCAGCACGAGCATCAGGATCACGACCACGATGGCGACGACGCGGAGATCGGACATCGTCTGGTCGATCGTGTCGGCCGCGAGCGCGGTGTCGCCGGCGACCGCGGTCTCGATCCCGCCGCTGAACCCGGCGCGCTGCACCAGCGACGGCAGGACCGACTCGAGCCGCTGGACGGTCGTGACGGCGGGACCGCCGAGCGGCTCGGTGTCGAGGATCACGAGCATCCGCGCGGCGTCGTGGCTCGGGGTCAGCATCCCCCGGAGGAGGTCGGTCCGCGTGTCGGCCGGCGGCTCGGGCGCGCCCTGGATCGAGGACGCCTGCTGCACGAGCGAATCGAGCTGCGTCGCCTCGCGCGGGCCGACGACGCCCGCGACGCCGGGCTCCTGCTCGAGCAGACCCTGCAGCCGGGTGAGCGGTTCGACGTCGATCGTGGTGCCCTCGTCCGCGTTGAGGACGACCATCGTCGGCGCGACGATGCCGGGCGCGAACCCGTCGGACGCGGCGAGCGCGGCGACCTTGGGTCCGCTGTCGTCGGGCAGCGCGCCGGTCAGGCTGAACCCGAGCTGCATGTCGCGGATCCCGAACGACAGCACGGCGAGCACGGCGATGCCGGCCAGCGCGATCGGCGCCGCGATCCACCGGTTGGTTCCGGCGTACGTCAGTCGGGTGCGCAGGCCGCGGCTGTTCCGCGAGGTCTCGCGGTCGCGGCTCGACGGCCGCAGCGACGGCCAGTAGAGGAGCCGGCCGAACAGCGCGATCCCGGCGGGCACGAACGTGATCGCGACGAGCAGTCCGATCAGCACCGTAAAGGCGAGCCCGGGACCGAGCCGGCGATACGTGTCGAGCTGCGCCGCGATCAGCGCGGCCGCCCCGAACGCGACGACGACGCCGGCCGTTCCGACGATCGAGACCAGCTCGCCGGCGGAGCGTCGCGCGGCGTCGGTCGCGGTGGCGCCCTCGCGCAGGCGGCGTCGGGCGTGTTCGAGGAAGAAGATCGAGTAGTCCGTCACGATCCCGAGCAACAGAACGACCATCAGCGGCTGGAGCTCCTCGGGCAGCCCGCCGCCGCTGCGCGCGAGCGCCCAGCCGAGCGCTCGGATGATGATCACGTACGCGATCCCCGCCGCTCCGAGCGTGAGCAGCGGCGCGCCGATCGAGCGGAAGTGGAACCCGACGATCGCGAGGATCACGAGCACGGTGAGCACCTCGACGGCCGTCTGGTGGCCGAGGATGAGCTCCGCCTGCTCGAGCCGGCCGGGCACCGCGCCGGTGATGCCGACCGCGTGGGCCTCGGCGGGCAGCTCGTCGGCGTAGCGCTGCGCGAACGCACGCTGGTCGCCGAGCGAGACGTCCGGCCGGAAGAACAGGTACGTGAGCATCGTCGTGCCGTCCTCCCGCGACGACGGGAAGAACCCCAGCGCGTTCGTGATCGGCACGGCGCCGGCGACGCGGCGGAGCGACGGCATCTCGCCTCGCGAGACCGAGACCGCGCGCAGCACCGAGTTCGCCTGCACCGACGCGGGAAGGCCGTTCGGATCGCGCTGGACGACGACGGTCCGCGCGAGCAGCGGGAAGCCGAAGCGCTTGGCCGACTCGATCTCGGCGTGCAGCGCGTTCGAGTCGGCGGGCACGAGCGCCTGAAGACCCTCGCCCTGATCGACCGCGAGCGGCGGCAGGTAGACGGCCGCAGCGACGGCGAGCCCGATCCACAGCAGGAGGATCGGTACGCGCAGGAACACGACGACGCGCCCGAACCGCCGGGCGGTCGAGGCGGTCACGGCGCGCGCGGCCGCCTGCCGGCGTTCGGCGGCCAGATCATCGGGTGTAGGGTCGTGGGTCGTTCGCACGCCGAGGTCGCGACGGCTCATGCGGGCCTGCCGGGCGATAGGCGACGTCGGACCGCCAGGTACGCCACGACCGGCGGGACGACCGCGATGACGAAGATCGCGAGGCCGAGGAGGATCGCGACGCGATCGATCGCGTCGCGGCTGGACGCGGCGCTCGCGCGGGCGCTCGCGGCCGTCTGCGAGATCTGCTTCGCAAGCGATCCGACGTTCTGTCCGACGAGGGGAACGTCGCTGAACCGTTCGAGCGCCTGCGCGGTCGCGTGGAGCGCGCGCCCGGACACCGCGAGCGTGTCGCCGATGTCGTTCAGATGCGAGACCTCGACGCCGGTGTACACGGCCAGCCCGAGGCACGCGACGGCCCACGCGGCCACGGCCGCGTCCCACGCGGCCGTCGAGCCCCGCCTCGCGTCGCGCTCGGTTCGCACGTGCCGCAGATACCCGTTCGGCTGCGTTGCAACGCACGGGCGGGTGGGCCGATGGGACGACGGGTACATCGGTGCAGAGCGCGCGCCCGCGCTCCATGTGCGAGATCCGACGACATCCGGAGGTTCGAGATGCGACGCATGACCTTCGCGGCCCTCGTGGCGGCGGCGACGTTCGCGGTGGCCTGCTCGAGCACGGCCGACCACGCCACCGCGGGTGCGAGTCCCGGCGGCTCGGAGCCGGCCGGCGGTGGCAGCACAGCCATCGACCGCGTGACGGTCGAGGGTACCGTCTCGACGGTCCTCGCCGATCAGGCGTTCCTGCTGACCGACGCGTCGGTTCAGGAAGGCGAGGCGACGATCGACGGCGATCTGCCGGTCGTCGTGACGGGGACGCCGACCTCGGTCTCGTCCGATGAGCAGGTCACGGTGTCCGGAACGCTCACCCAGGCCGCGGCGGGGTCGGAGCTCCGCGACCTCGAGCAGCAGGTCGGTCTGCACGTGGACGACCGGATCCTGCGGCGGATCGAGGGCGGCCAGCTGTTGGTCGCCTCGTCGGTCGAGACGTCCCCGTAACGCGGCTGTCGAACGACGGAACGCCGCGCCCGGTCACCCGAGGCGCGGCGTTTCGTCGTGCGCGTGCGAGATCGGGCTCAGTACCGGCCGCCGTATCCGCCGGACTTCTTGATCGGGGTGCCGTCGGGCGCGACGGCGTACCAGACCTTTCCGATGCCCTCACCGTTGGTGTCGCCCGCGGCCGCGTCGCCCGCGAACAGGTAGAGCGGATGCCCGTCAAACGTGACCTGCGTCGTTCCGTCGGTCCGCCGCGTCGTGCCGAGCATCGACGCGTCGACGCCGTCGGCGGGCTTCGGAGCCCCGTCGGTCGTGAGCGCCGGCCAGTTCGCGGCGCAGTCGGAATAGCACGTGCTCTTCGTTCCGGTGTCGGACAGGAACATGTAGAGCGTCCGCCCCTGCGAATCGACCAACATCTGCCCGAGGTCGCCGTTCGTCACCGCGACGGTCCCGTCCGCTGCCGCGGCGTTCGAGCCGCCCGCGTCCACGCTCGACGCCGCGCCGGTCGATCCCCCGCCGGCCGGTCCGTTCGGTGTGGTCGAGCCGTTCGAGCACGCCGCCGCCGACATCGCGAAGATCACCGCGCCGGTTACGAGCAGCCATCTGCCTCGGCCCATCGCCGTCTCCTTCCGGACGTGTCGGAGGATGTACGGACGAGCAGCGGCGACGGTTCGGCGCCTCGCCGTGCCCGGTGGACGGTCGCGAGGGCCGACGAGTGGGGTCTTATCCGAGGTGGTCGTCGGGTCGCGCGCGCAACACGTCGCCGCCGCCGCCGCGGTGCACCCGGACCATCGCGTCGTTGCCGTCGCGCGTCGGGCGCGCGTAGGCGTCGACATGGAGCTCGCAGACCATCAGCGCCGAGCCGGTCGCCGTGTCCTCCCAGGCCGAGTCGACGACCGCGATCTCGGTCGCAGGACGGGCGCAGCCCGGATGTGAGCAACGTGTCTCGGGTCGCATGGACCCTCCTTCGAACACGAGCGGTTCTTCCCTCGGGCGCTCCGGCGCAATCCCCGGGCGAATACCCGAACGGTACCCGTGCCGAGGGCCGATGTCGCGCGTCGTCGAGCGGATTCGGCCGATCGGCCGATCGTCGCGGAGCCGAGCTCAGACCGTCGGCTGGGGGTCGACCTCGACGCGGCCGGTGGCGTAGGCGTACGCCCAGACGTCGAGCTCCGGCGGTTGCATGCCGAGCGTCGAGATGATCGTGCAGACCTGGTCCCGGTGCTCGCTGCCGTGGTTGAACACCTGCGCGAGGTACACGCCGGCCCGGATGTGCTCGGGCGGGACGACGTCGGGCTCGGTGTCGACCACGCGCTCGGGGTCGAACGGCTCCTCGAACACGCGCTCCCAGCGGTCGCCCACCTCGGCCGCGCGCCGCTGGAGCTCGGCGACGTCCTCCGTGTGCTCGTCGCGCTCCTCCCATCCGAGCCGCTCGAGCCCGAGCCGGTGCTGGTACCACGCGGCGGCGTCGAGGTGATGCCGGATCGTGTCGATGAGTGTTCCGTACGCCCCGGCGGTCGTCGCCCGCAGCTGCTCGAGCGTGAGGTCGCCGCAGAACGCGAGCAGCGCCTCATTGGCCCACCTCTCGTGGCCGAACGCGTCGCGGAGCAGGGGATCGATCGCCACGTCGGGGATACTAGGCGGCCGTGACGACCTCGACCGCCGGCCAGCCGCCGGCCACGCCCGCACCCGACGCCGGACCCGGCGACCACCGCGTCTTGGCGGCCGGCACGGCGCAGAACATCGTCGGCCTCGCCGTGTTCGTGGTCGGGACGTTCGGGGCGAACATCCTGATCCCGCGCGCGTTCGGCGGCGGCGCGGCCGGGGCGACGGTGCTCGGCATCGTGACGCTCGGAACGCAGTTCGCCTTCATCGCTGCCGCCGGAACGCGGTTCGGGATGGACATGGCCGCGGTTCGCTACGTCGCGATCGAGGTCGGGGCCGGCCATCCCGGCCGGATCCGCGGCGTCGTTTCGAGGGCCTCGGGGATCGCCGCGATCGTCTCGATCGCCGTCGGCGTAGCGACGTTCGTGTTCGCGCGGCCGCTCGGCGAGCTGCTGGGCGACGATCCGTCGTCCGTCGACGCGATGCGCGCGGCGGCCGTCGCGCTGCCGTTCGTCGCGCTCACGTACGTCTACCTCGGGGCCAGCCGTGGGCTGAAGATCATGCGGCACACGCTGTACGTGCAGTGGGTCGCGCAGCCGGTGCTGTGGATCGCGCTGATGCTCGCGTTCTGGTCGTTCGACAAGAGCGTCGGCGCGACCGTCCTCGCGTACGCAGGATCGTGGGTCCTGTCGACGGTCGCCGCGTGGTGGTTCTGGGAGAAGGAGGCCCACCGCTTCGCGCCCGAGCCGGTCGAGCCCGACCTCACGCCGACGCTCGTTCGGTACGGCGCGCCGCGGGCGCCGGCCGCGCTGCTCTCGCAGGCGCTGTTCTGGGTCGACTACTTCGTCGCGTCCGCGTACGTGAGCCGCGGCGCGGTCACGGCCGCGGAGCTCGGCGTCTATTCGGCGAGCGTCCGCGTCGCGCTCGCGATGGTGCTGTTCCTGACGGCGGTGAGCTACGTGTTCAGCCCGTTCGTCGCCGATCTGCACGCGCGCGGCGAGCGCGAACGCCTCGACCGGCTGTTCAAGACGATCACGCGGTGGACCGTCGCCGGCACGATCCCGATCCTGCTGCTGATGCTCGTCGTGCCGGGGCCGATCCTGCAGATCTTCGGTGGCAAGACGTTCGTGGGGGGGACGACCGAGCTCCGGACGCTGCTGGTCGGACAGACCGTGAACGTGTCGGTGGGCGCCGCCGGCTTCGTCCTCATCATGGCCGGATTCACGGGCTGGGATCTGTTCGTGTACGCCAGCTCGTTCGCGCTCGACCTCGTCGTTGCGGTGCTGTTGGTGCCGCATCTCGGAACCGAGGGCGCGGCGATCGCGCAGACCGTCACGATCGCGGCCTCGAACGCGCTCCGGCTGTGGCTCGTGTGGCGGTTCGTCGGGATCCATCCGTACGACGCTCGGTACGCGAGGCTGGCGATCCCCGCCGCCGTCACGGGGGTCGCGATGGTCGGCGCGCACCTCGTGTTCGCGCACGCCGCGTGGCCCGTCGACCTGCTCGCGACCGCCGTCGCCGGCGGGCTCGTCTACGTCCCGTCGGTCGTGGCGTTCGGCCTGACGTCCGGCGAGCGGGCGACGATCGCCGCGTTCGCGCGCCGGCGCCGCGCCGAGGCGTGAGGTGGGCGTCCGCGTCAGGCCACTTCGTTCCGAGGACCGCGCCTGGGCGGCCTCGCTGATCCTCGAGCGGTGGGACGACGAGATCGTGGTGGGTCACGGTCACACCTGGCGACCCGCCGAGCTCGACGGCTTCGTCGCGCAGGACGACGACGGAACGCGGGTCGGGCTGCTGACGTTCGACGTCGCGGGCGGCGTCCTGGAGGTCGTGACGATCGACGCGCTGCGCGCACGCGAGGGGATCGGGTCGGCGCTCATGCTCGCCGCGATCGAGCGCGCGCACGCGGCCGCACTCTCGGTGCGCGTGATGACGACCAACGACAACGCGCCGGCGGTCGCGTTCTACGAGGAGCTCGGGTTCCGGATCGTCGAGGTGCGCGAGGGCGCGGTCGCCGAGTCACGCTCGATCAAGCCGTCGATCCCGATGGTGGGCGTCGGTGGCGTGCCGATCACCGACGAGGTCCTGCTCGAGCTGGCGCCCTAGCCCGGGCGGCGACCCGATCAGTCCTGCGGCAGGAACGGGAACGGGATCACGCGCGCGTCGCCGGCGGCCTGCAGCCGCCGCGTCAGCTCGTCACGATGATGCGCGTGCGCGCGTCTCAGCGCACCCTCGGCAACCGGCGGCGAAGGATCGCGCCCCGCAGCCGCGGCCTCGACCTCCGCGACCAGATCCGTGCGCTGCCGCTGGAGGTCCGCGACCTGCGCCCGGAGGTTCCGGAGGCGGACCTCCAGGAGAGCGTGCTCGGCACGAAGTCCGGCGTCACGCAGAGCCACGGCCGCGTGCTCGGCCGCGTGCCGTCGCTCTCGGTCCTTGGCGCGTGAGACCACGACGGCTGCAACGCTGCTCGCCAGCATGCCGATGACGAGACTGAGGATCGTGGAGATCGTTCCATCGGTCATCGAGTCCTCACTGTCCGCCCCTCCCCGACGTATCGCAGCGTCGGCGAATGGCATCACCTGGGTCAATCGGTCCTTCGGTCCCGGAGGGCGCCGCGGCCTCGGCCTTTCGACCGAGAGCGGGCCGATGCGGGCTACGACGTCCGGGCGAGCTCGGCGGCCGCGAGCGCCGTCGAGACGGCGTCCTCGGGCGTCGACGCCTCGACGAGCGCCTCGACCCGGCCGCCCTTCTTCCCGAGCTCCCACGTGTCGAGCCCGACCACGGGCTTGCCCATCTTGAGCGCGAGCGCGATCTCCGACAGCGTGCCGAACTCGCCTCCGACCGCGATGACCGCGTCGGCCGTGCGAACGACGATCGCGTTGCGCGCCTCGCCCATCCCCGTGGCGACGGCGACGGTGAGGTACGGGTTGGCCTCGCTCCGACCGGTCGTCGGCAGGATCCCGATCGAGACGCCGCCGGCCGACGCGCATCCGCCGGCCGCCGCCTCCATCAAGCCGCCGAGCCCACCGCAGACGAGGACCGCGCCGCGCTCCGCGATCAGGCGGCCGACCTGCTCGCCGATCGCGTGCTCGGCCGGGGTGGCCGCCGACGGTCCCACCACCGCGATGTAGAGCTCGCGCGTCATCCCCACGCCTCCCCGAGCATCGCGGCGAGGAGTGCGACCGCACCCGCCTTGTCGAGCGGCTCGTTGCCGTTGCCGCACTTCGGCGACTGCACGCACGACGGGCATCCGGTGTTGCACGGACAGCTCCGAACGGTCTCGAGCGTCGCGCGCAACAGCCGCTCGGCCTGGCGGAACCCGCGCTCGGCGATCCCCGCTCCGCCTTGATAGCCGTCGTAGATGAAGATGGCGCACGACTGCGTGTCGGGATGGAACGCCGTCGACACGCCCCCGACGTCCCACCGGTCGCACGTGGCGACGAGCGGCAGCAGTCCGATCGCGGCGTGCTCCGCCGCGTGCGCGGCGCCCGGGAGGTCGCTCGCCGTGATGGCCGCCCTCGCGATGACCGAGTTCGGGATCGCCCACCACACGGCCTTCGTCTCGAGGTCCTGCGGCGGCATCGCGAGCGGAACGACCTCGAGCGTCTCGCTCGTGGCGACGTGCTTGCGCACGAACCCGACCACCTGGTTGGTGACGCGGACCGTTCCGTACAAGGTCGGCACGTCGCCCGTTCGCGCCTCCTCGTCCGCGACGACCACCTCGATGTCCGTGGTGTCGCGCGACTGCGTGTAGTAGTCCGGATCGACGCGGTCGACGAGCGCGACGCGCGTCTGGAGGTCGAGGTTCCGCACCTCGAACTGCTCTCCCTGGTGGAGGTACACCGCGCCGGGATGCACGTGATAGTACGCGCGAGACTCGTCGACCGTGCCGAGCAGCTCGCCGGTGTCCTCGATCACGATCGAGAACAGGTGGCCGCTCGCGCTGCGGATGTCGACGGCTCGATGCGGGCTCTGCCGCCCCACGTGGTGCCACGTTCCGCGGCGCCGCGCCAGCTGACCCGACGCCTCCAGCCGCGCGACGGCGTCCGGCGCCGCCTCGCCGAAGAACGACAACTCCTCCTCGGACAGCGGATACTCGCGCGCCGCGCACGCGAGGTGCGGCTCGAGGACGAACGGGTTGGTCGGGTCGATCACCGCCGCTTCGGCCGGCCGGTCGAACAGGTCCGCCGGATGCTGCACGAGGTACTGGTCGAGCGGATCGTCCTGCGCGACGAGCACCGCGAGCGACTCGGCCGAGCGCCGCCCGGCGCGCCCCGCCTGCTGCCACATCGACGCGCGCGTTCCCGGATAGCCGACGAGCACCGCTGCGTCGAGCGACCCGATGTCGATCCCGAGCTCGAGCGCGTTCGTCGACGCGACGGCCACGAGCTCGTCGGACGCGAGCTGGCGTTCGAGCTGCCGGCGGTCCTCGGCGAGGTAGCCGGCGCGATACGACTTCACCTTCCGCTTCATCTCGCCCGGAAGTTCGCGCCGCGTGAACTCGGCGAGGAGCTCGGCGGCGCGCCTCGACCGCGCGAAGCCGATCGACTTCACGCCGTCCTCGGCGAGCCTGCTCATCAGGATCGAGGCGTCGGTGAGCGCGCTCCTGCGCGCGCCGGTCTCCTCGTCGATCACCGGCGGGTTCCAGAGCGCGAACACCTTGCCGCCGGCCGGCGAGGCATCCTCCGCCACCGCTTCGAACGGCAGGCCGACGAGCCGCTCGGCGAGCTCGGCCGGGTTGCCGACGGTCGCGCTCGACAGGACGAACCGCGGCTCGCCGCCGTAGTGCGCGACCAGCCGTCGCAGCCGCCGCAGCACCATCGAGACGTGCGACCCGAACACGCCGCGCGCGACGTGCGCCTCGTCGACGACGACGAGCGAGAGCCGGAGGAAGAAGTCGGCCCACCGTTGATGATCCGGCAGGATCGCCGCGTGCAGCATGTCCGGGTTCGTCATCACGAGGTTCGCGTTGCGGCGGATCAGCGGCCGCTCTGCCTGCGGCGTGTCGCCGTCGTAGACGGCCGCCTTCAGCTGCGGAAGTTTGAGCTCGCGGATCTGGCGCAGCTGATCGCGCGCGAGCGCCTTCGTCGGGAAGAGGTAGAAGGCGGTGCGCTTGGGGTCGTTCAGCGCCTCGGCCGCGAACGCGGTGTTGTAGACGAGCGTCTTGCCGGATGCCGTGCCCGTGGCGATCACGGTGTTCCGGCCCCCGCGGACGAGCTCGAGCGCGCGCGCCTGGTGCTCGTAGAGCCCCTCGACGCCGATCAGCCCGAACCGGTCGACGAGCAGCTGCGGGATGTCGTCCGGGAACGGCTGCGGCGTCGGCGTCCGCGCCGGAAGCTCTCGGACGTGGACGAGCGATTCGTCCTGGTGCATCGACTCGAGGAACGCGCGCGGGTCGTCCACCCGACCGATGCTACGCGCCGCGGCGCGCGAGCCGGCGTCCCGTGCCCCTACGACGTCGGAGCGTCGGCGGTTTCGCGGCGTTCGATCCGAACGAGCTCCGCGTACGGCGTTCGGAACCCGTCGCGGAGCAGCGGGCCAATCAGCGAGCGCTCGCGCGCGAACGTCCACGCGCCGAGCAGCAGATACACGACACCGACGATGATGAGCTCGCGCCCGCCGAACGAGTCGGGCACCACGGCACCGATCACGAACTGCGCCCAGAACAGCCCGAACAACAGCAGCGCCTCGCGCGTCGAGATGGACAACGTCGCGAGCACCGCGAGCGCGAAGAACGACTGCGCGGCCGTGAGGAACAGCTCCTCGCGCTGGTGCGCGTCGATCGGCAGGCCGTGCAGCCCGCCGGCGCCGATCGCGAACACGACGGGCAGCGTTCCGACCAACAGGGTCCACTGGTTCACCTTCGACGAGACGAGCGTGCCGAGCCCAGCGTTCGTGTTCAGCCGCCACGCGTACAACCCGGCGACGAGCAGCTCGGGCGCCTCGGACGCGAGCGGCGCGAGCCACTGGACCAGCAGGAACTCGCTGATGCCGAGGTCGCGGCCCGTCGCGACGAGCGACTCGGCGAAGTGCTCCGCGCACAGCAGGATGACGCCGGCCGCCACGACGAACAGCCCGATCACCCACGCGCGCCGAACGGGCGTGCGGAACGACCCGATGTACCGGGCCGGACCGACCAGGTGCGGATCCTCGGCCGGCGCCTTCGAGACGCGCCACGTGTACGCCGCGAAGATCCCGACGAGCACGATCGCGTCGATCGGCGTGATCGAGTGCTTCAGTGGGAGCGTCAGGCAGTACACGGTCGCGAGCGCGAGGAAGGCGACCTCGACGGCGTGGGACCGCTCGAGCCGGACCTCGCGCCCGTCCGGTAGCGGCGCGGCCGCAGCCGAGCCCGCGCGGCGCCGCTTCGCCTGCCGGACGCGCCACCACGCGATGAACACGACCATCGACCAGCCGAGACCGATCAGCAGCCGGTTGGCACCGGTCATGTTCGCGAGCGCGAGCGAGCAGTCGGTCGGCCCGGTCGCGCCCGGCGCCTGACACGCGGGCCCGTACGCCTCGACGGCGTTGCCACCCTTCAGCGCGAACACCATGTCGACCGCGTACTCGGGCAGCACCGCGATGAACGCCAGCACCGCGATGGCGAGCCCGGCCGAGATGTCGAGCTGCGCGACCTCGGCGGCCCACGACAGGAGGAAGGCGGCGCCGACGATCGCGAGGCCGAACAGCAGCGCCGCGAGCGGCTCGGCGACGTGCGCGTCCGTCAGCCGGAGCGCGAGGCCGGGCGCGAGCACCGCGAACGCGAGCGCCAGCGCGATCCGTTGCCGTGCCGGACGGACGTCGCGGAGGTCCTGCCGGAGCGTCGTCACCTGGTCGATCCTCCTTCAGCCGCGCGACACGTCGTGTCGCCTCGAGCCGAAGGTCTCGTCCTCGCTGGTTCGGCGAGGGATCCGGCGGGCCGCGCCGCGCGGCCGTGATGACGCCCAGATCCGCTTGGGACTACTCCCCTCCGATGCGAGCAGCGTAGCAGCCGCTCACGCGTATCGGGGAGGCGACGCGATGCGGCCGTCTCGCATCCGGACGACGCGGTCGACCAGGGCGAGCACGTCGGGGTTGTGCGTCGCGATGAGCAGCGTCATGCCCCGAAGCACGCGTCGCCCGATCGCATCAAAGACGGTCGTCGTCGATCCCGCGTCGAGGTGCGCGGTGGGTTCGTCGGCGACCAGCACGTCCGGCCCGACGACCAGCGCCCTGGCGACGGCCGCGCGCTGTTGCTCGCCGAGCGAGCACCGCGCGGGCGGCCGGTCGGCGAGGTCGGCGATCGCCAGCTCCTCGAGCACCTCGTCCACGGCGGCTCGCTCGGCCGGTGCGACGACGCCGCTCGCGAGCCGGAACGGGTGCTCGACGTTCTCGCGCAGGCTCAGTTCGCGGAGGAGGCCGAGCCGCTGCGGGACGACGGCGAGGCTCGACCACGTCGGCGGCGAGCGGTGCGGGTCGACGCCGAGCGTCCGCACCTCGCCTCGGTCGGCCGATTCCCAGCCCGCGGCGACGTTGAGCAGCGTCGTCTTGCCCGATCCCGAGCGCCCGACGAGCGCGACGCTCTCACCCGAGCGCACGGCGAGGTCGACGCCGGAGAGCGCACGGATCTCCTCGTCACCGCGGAGGTACGACTTCGAGACGCCGCTCACCCACACGGCCGCGGCGTCCGGCCCGACCTCTCGGGCGACGCCGGTCTCGGCCGGACGCGGATCGGGATCGTCGACCGCGGGCGCATCGTCGATCGGATCGCGACGAACCACGCCGTGCTCGAGCCGGACGATCGCGTCGGCGTCGTCGATGACGGTTCGGTCGTGCGAGGCGACGACGAACGTGACGCCGAGATCGACCAGGCGGCGCATCGTCGCGACGAGCGCCGTCGCCGAGGCGGTGTCGAGCTCGGCCGTCGGCTCGTCGGCCGCGACGATCGCGGCGCCGGAGGCGAGGACCTGGGCGACGGCGCCGCGCGCCTGCTCGCCGCCCGACAGCTCGTCCACGCGCGCGTCGACCCGGTGCGCGATGCCGAGCCGTTCGACCAGCTCCTCGACGGGGACGACCGGATCGCGGACGGCCTCGCGCTCCTGCATCCGCAGGTGCTCGCCGAGCGTCAGGTACGGCACGAAGTTCTCCGTTCCGCGTTGGAAGACGTAGCCGACCCGGCGCCGGATCGCCCGCATCGGCCGGCGCGACGCGCCGCGGACGGCGATGTCGTCGACGCGGACGGAGCCCCGCGTCGGAGCGTCCAGTCCGGCGAGCACGCGCAGCAGCGACGACTTCCCGCTTCCGGACGGTCCGGCGACGACGGTGAGGCTCGCCGCATCGAACGCGGCCGTCACGTCGCGAAGCGCGGTCACACGCGAGCGCCCCGTCTCGTAGACCTTCGTCAGCGAGTCGCAGCTCGCGACGGGGCGCGAGTCACTCGACACCGCGCATCACCTGCCCCAGGTCGCTCGACCGCGCCGTCGCGTTCGTCAGGGCCGCGGCGAGCCACGCGCATCCGATGAGTGCGACGAACGCGACCGCGATCCGCGCGCCGGGAAGGTCGAGGAACGGTGCCGGCGGGATCGCGGGGATCGGGTCGAGCAGGGGCACCAGCGCCGACGACACGCCGAACGCCACCGCCACGCCGACGGCGTAGGCCACGCCGAGCACCGCGGCGACCTCCGCGAGCAGCGCACGCCGCTGTGCTCCGTCGCCCATCCCCATCCGTAGCGAGAGCCCGTACGAGACGAGCTGAGCGCGCTGCCGTGCCTGCAGGTACAGCAGCACGCTCGCGACGACGAGCAGCGCGGCGAGCGTGCCGAGCACCTCGAGGATCGAGAACGTGTCGACGACGATCGCGATGTGCGGGACGTCGGCGATCTCCTCCGCGGTCACCACGTCGGACGGCGCGTACCGGAGGCTCCGCAGCGCCGACGCCGCGGCACGCGTCGGCCCCCGCACCCACAGCTCCGTCGACGCGCCGGCCGACACGAGCGGGTTCGGAACGTTCGAGAGCATCGCCGAGAAGCGCTCGGCCGGAACGACGACGAGTGGACGGGACGAGACCATCCCCGGGAACGCCGACGCCGAGCCGACGACGTCGACGTCGAGATCCGTCCCGCCGACGTCCAGACCGGCGACGTCCGGTTCGTGGCCGGACACGATCACCGCGAGCCCGTCTCCGCTCGCGGTCGTCAGCCGGCCGACGAGCTCGTCGAGCGGCGTGGGCGACAGGTCGGAGCGCCAGAACGCCGCGCGGGCGAACGTCGCCGGGTCGATCCCGAGAAGATCGACCTGCGTGCCGTCCGGCACGAGCGTGGCGGCGGCCGACACGCGGGTCACGCGCGTGATCGGAAACGGGAACGGGCCGACGGGCGGCGCCCCGCCCTGGATCGTCGCGTGCACGTCGCTGCCGACGAACAGCCGGGCCTTCGCGTCGACCGTGTCGCGGAGCGAGCCGACGATCGTCTGCGCGAGCACGAAGATCCCGAGGCAGACGGCCGCGGCCGCGACGAACAGCATCGTCGAGCCCGCATCCGAGCCGAGCTCGCGGACGGCGACGTACAGCCACGGCGCGGTGCGCT
>JBKPTC010000099.1:0-4946 GCA_046735355.1 bacterium | reverse complement strand
GCCGAGGACCATCCGCCACGCTTGCTCGGACGTCCGTCGCGCCTCGTCCGACGCGAGGTTGCGCTCGGCGACGGTCAGCCGTGTCCCATCCGGTGTCTCGGACAGGGACCACGCGATGACCTCGTAGTTGTCCGGATCGTCCGGAAGGCCGGATACGTCGCTCCAGTGCGTGTGCTCGAGCAGGCGCGGCGGCTCGATCCGCAGGATCGTCCCCTTGTCGGAGTACGGCCGTCCCTGCCACTCGCCGGTGTGCACGAGCTCGCTTCCGGGCGTCCACTCGGAGCGCGTGTCGACGCCGAAGAACCACTCCTTGATGCGGTCGGGCGTCGTGATGGCCGCCCAGACATCGTCGATCGGCGCACCGACGTCCACCGAGACCGAGTTCTCGAGATCCGTTGCCATGCATCACCTTCCTTCCGCCACGCCGCTACGTAACCGGTACCCATCCGGCGCACCGGCCATCGGGACGCTAGCCTCGAGTCGCGAACGGTCGCAGAGGAGCGAACAGATGACGAAGGTGAAGCCATTCCTGTGGTTCGACGACCAGGCCGCCGAGGCCGCCGCCCTGTACGTCGACGTGTTCTCGACGCGCCCCGGCGCCGATGCCGACCGCGGCCGGTCGAGGATCACGAACGTCTCACGCTACGGCGATGCCGGTCCAGGTCCCGCCGGATCCGCGATGACGGTCGAGTTCGAGCTCGACGGCCAGCCGGTGACGGCGCTGAACGGCGGGCCCGAGTACACGTTCACGGAGGCCTTCTCGTTCTTCGTGACGTGTGAATCGCAGGAGGAGGTCGACCACTTCTGGATCCGCCTGTCCGACGGCGGCGAGGAGGGGCCGTGCGGATGGCTCAAGGACCGGTACGGGCTGTCGTGGCAGATCGTGCCGACGGCGCTGATGGAGCTGCTCGGCGACCCCGATCCGGAACGCTCGCAGCGCGCCATGCGGGCGATGCTCCAGATGAGCAAGATCGAGATCGAGGGGTTGCGCGCCGCGGCGGACCGCGAAACCTAGTTCCCGTCGTCCTGGACGTCGTCGGCGGTTCCGCCGTCCTCGCGCGGCGCGAACGTCAGCGCGTAGACCTCCTGTCCGCGCGGATACTCCTTGGTCGGGCGGACCTCCCGCTCGACCGTCACGCCGAGCGCCTCGAAGGCACCGTCCTGCTCCTCGTGCAATCGCCGTCCGAGATACACGTTCGCGACGATCTCCCGAGGGCTCGACGCGGCGGTCACCATGCGGACGGCCCCGACGACCGGCGGACCGACGATCGTCAGCTCGTCGGCGATCTTGACGACGTACCCCGGACCGGCGTCGAGGCCGATCGACAGGCCGACGCCGGCCGAGAGGTTCCTCGAGTTGGTGCGGAAGTCCTCGAGGACGCGCGCATGGAACAGCTCGATCAGGCTCTGCGCGGTGTGCACGAGGTTGCCCGCGGTCTGGACGAAGTCGCGCTCGACCTCCTCCGGCCCGCCGCGCTGCATGATCCAGTACGCGAGGAATCCGTCGCCGGTGAACTTGTCGAACCATCCGCCGGACCCCTGGATGCCGCGGCGGACGGCGCTCACGAACTTGTCCATCACGAGGGCGAAGCGTTCGAAGCGGATGGCCTCCTTCATGAGCATCGTCGACTCGCGGATGTCGGCGGCCAGAACGAACATCTGGATCGGCTCCCCGTCGACGACGGCGTCGAGCAGCTCCTCGCGGCGGAACCGGTCCTCCCAGTCCGGCGGCGCGTGCGACGCGAGGAGCGCGGACGCCAGCTCGCGGTCCGGCGTTCGGTCGGCCGACCTCGCGCTCACTGCGCGAAGACGCGATCGAGCCACTCGCGCCAGGCCGTCTCCTCACGCGCCTGGTCAACGCCCTCACCGAACAGGTGGTGGTTGAGGTAGGTCGTTCCATCGGGCCAGCCGCGGATGAACCGGTACATCGCGTCGTCACCGCGGACCCCGAGGAAGCTCGGCGTGACCTCGTCGACGACGCCGTCGACGGCCTCGAGTCCCTCGGGACGGATCGTGACCGGGTCGCCGACATCGGCATCCTGCGGCACGCCGAGCGCACGGCGATACGTCCGCATCGTCTCGTCGCGGTCGCTGCCCCGCGGGCCCATGACGTTCACCGGCACGGCGAAGCGACCCGAGAAGTGCTCGACGTACTCGAGGAGCTTGCGGAAGTACGCGGGATCTCCCTCGCTCATCGCCTCGTACTCGGCCTCCCAGTCGCCGCCGAGCATCCCGCTGTGGACGTACTTGATGCCGGTTCCGGTCGCGCGCGGCTCGAGCGTGTAATCGAACCGGTGGAACGAGCCGTCCGGGCCCGGCTCGCTCTGCGTCACGAACCGCCGCGGCGGATCCCACGTCTCGACGCGGCTCGCCTGCGTCCAGTCGCCGATCGTGAAGGTGGCCTCGCCGCCCTCGCGAGGCTCCACGCTGTTGCGACCCATGAACCAGGAGTCCCAGCCGGGTCCGGTCGCGATCGCCTCCCACACGCGGTCGGGAGAGGCATCGACGACGGCTTCCTGGGGCAGCTCGAACCGGTGAACCATCGAGGCGATGATAGTCAGCGCGCTATCGGGCGGACAGGGCTCGCTCGATCCGCTCGACCGTGCGCTCGGTCGCGCCCTCGAAGCCGAGGATCACGTCGTCGACGCCGAGCTCCTCGTACGCGTCGAGCATCGCCGGCAGGTCGTCGACGATGACGCCGCCCTCCTCGCCGGTATCGGTTTCCGGCTCGCGCACGTCGATGCCGATCGTCCGGCGGATCGACGCGGGGTCGCGCCCCTCCGCCTCGAGGGCGCGGTCGAGCGCCGCCAGCGCCGTCCGGAGCTTGTCGTCGGGCATGCCGTACCACGCTGTGTTCCACGCGTCGGCGAACCGCGCCGTCAGTCGCAGCATCCGTTCGCCGAACGAGGCGATCAGGATCGGGACGTGCCGTGCGAGCGGAAGGAGCTCGGCGTCCTCGGCTCGGTGGTACGTCCCCTCGAACGTCACGCGCTCTCCGCGGACGAGCGGCGCGATGATCTCGAGCGTCTCCTCGAATCGGTCGACGCGATGATCGAACGGATAGCCAAACGCCCGATACTCCTCGGTGTGCCAGCCCGCGCCGAGCCCGAGCACGAGACGCCCGCCGCTGATCGCGTCGGCCGTCGAGGCCATCTTCGCGAGCAGCCCGGGCGGCCGGTACGCCGTGCACATCACGAGCTGGCCGATCTCGACGCGGCCGGTGACGGCGCTCACCGCCGACACGATCGTCCATGCCTCGTGCACCGGGTTCCGCGGCGGGACCTCCGGCATGTTGGCGAAGAAGTGGTCGTACGCCCAGACCGAATCGAGCCCCGCCTCCTCCGCCGCCCGCGCGACGGCGAGCGCCGGCGGCGGTTGGCCGGGCACGTCGAGCTCGAGCGGCAACACGAGGCCGATCCGCATCTCGCGGAGTCTAGTGGCCGCATGGGGGGCGATGAGTTCGGCGATGCCGAGCGGTCGAAGCCTCGGCGGGAGGAGAGGAGATCCAGATGCGGAACCTGGTCGTGACGGAGTTCCTGTCACTCGACGGCGTCTACCAGGCGCCCGGAGATCCGAGCGAGGACACCGAGGGCGGATTCTCGCTCGGAGGCTGGCAGCGGCCGTACTTCGACGAGGAGCTCGGTGCCGCGGCGGCCGAGGGCATGGCGCGGACGGACGCGCAGCTGTTCGGTCGCAAGACGTACGAGATCATGGCGTCGTACTGGCCGAACGCGCCGGAGGACGATCCGTACGGCAAGCATCTGAACGGCGTCCAGAAGTACGTTGCCTCGAACACGCTCACGAGCGCGGAGTGGCGGAACACGACGGTCCTGAACGGCGACGTCGTCGCCGAGATCCGCCGGATCAAGGAGATCCCGGGCCGCGACATCTCGGTCCTCGGCAGCGGCAACCTCGTTCGCACGCTCGCGAAGAACGACCTCGTGGACACGTACGTCCTCGCCGTGTATCCGATCGTGCTCGGGACCGGCAAGCGGCTGTTCGAGGAGGTGGACCTGCTGAGGCTCGAGCTCGTCGATTCGACGCGGACGGCGACCGGCGGGATGTTGCTCACGTATCGGCCGGCGAGATAGCGACCGGCCGGGAAACGGAGGATGCGATGAAGATGACCGGCGTGATGCTCGGAACGGAGGACCCGAAGCGCCTGGTGGAGTACTACACGAAGCTGCTCGGCGCGCCGGCCGCCGAGGATTCCGGGTACACGAGCTGGCAGCTCGGCGAGGCGTGGTTGGTCGTCGGCGCGCACGACCAGGTGAGCGGCAAGAGCGCTCAACCGGGCCGCGTGATCTGGAACCTCGAGACACCCGACGTCCGTGGGGAGTTCGAGCGGCTCAAGCGGGCCGGAGCGATCGTCGTGCGCGAGCCGTACGACCCGGGCTCGCCCGAGGGCGGGCCGGAGATGACGGTCGCCACGTTGGCCGATCCCGACGACAACTACTTCCAGCTGATGGCGCCGATGGAGATGGGCTAGCTGGGCGTCGGGGCGAAGGCGTACGGTCGGGTCTCACGAGCGGGAGGTGGCGGATGGACAAGGTCGTGCACTTCGAGATTCCGGTCGACGACCTGGACCGGGCGAAGTCGTTCTACGGCTCGGTCTTCGGGTGGCAACTGCAGACGATGTCCGACATGAACGACTACACGATCGCGATGACCACGGCCGTCGACCAGCAGACGCAGTCCCCGACGGAGCCTGGCGCGATCAACGGCGCGCCCTCATGAAGCGGACGGCGGAGACGGCGAATCCGGTCCTGACCGTGGGCGTAGCGTCGGTCGACGCCGCACTCAAGGAGATCGAGTCGGCCGGTGGGAGCACCCTCCAGTCGCGAACCGAGATCCCGGGGATGGGCGCATTCGCGTACTTCCGCGATCCCGAGGGCAACGTCGTCGGGCTGTGGGAGACGTTCTGAGCGATCGGATCGGCGTCGCAC
>JBKPTC010000098.1:0-13929 GCA_046735355.1 bacterium | reverse complement strand
GCCGCGAGGCGCTCGACGCGCGCCTAGGCCGCGGCGAGGCCCCGACCTCGGTCAGGCGCCGAGCCGGGACCGGACCTGCGACTGGACGGCGCCGCCGTCGACGCGGCCCTTGGCGCGAGCCATCACCGCGCTCATGACCTTGCCCATGTCCTTCATGGACGCGGCGCCCGTCTCGGCGATCGCCTCGTCGATGAGCGTGTCGACCTCGGCGTCGGACAGCCGCTCGGGCGCGTACGCGGAGAGCACCTCGCGTTCGGCGCTCTCCTTCTCGACGAGGTCGCGACGCCCGGCCTTGTCGAACGCCTCGATCGCCTCGGTCCGCCGCTTGACCTCGCGCGCCGCGACCTCGCGGACCTCGGCGTCGTTCAGCTCGCGCAAGAGCTCCTTCTCGCGGTTGGTGATGCCCGCCGAGAGCATCCGGAGCGCGCCGAGCCGCACCTTGTCGCCCGCGCGCAGCGCGTCGTTCATCTCGTTCCGCAGCCGCGCCTTGAGCGCGTCGTCCGCCACCGTAGACTCCCCCTCCGTGCTGCCCGCCCTGCTCATCGCGGTCGTCGCGGCCGGCGTCGCGTGCGTGGCGTACGGCGTCCTGATCGAGCGGCATCGGTACCGACTTCGCCGCTACCGGCTCGACATCCTACCGACGGACGCCGAACGGCCGGTCTCGATCCTGCACCTGTCGGACCTCCACGTCATTCGGGGATCGAACGCGCTCCGGCGGTTCCTCGCGCGCCTTCCCGACGCGGACGTCACCGCCGTGACGGGCGACATCCTCGGCGAGCCGGAGGCGGTCGAGGACGCGGTGGCGATGCTGCGTGCGGTCCGCGGACGCACCGCGTCGTACTTCGTGCTCGGCTCCAACGACTACTACGTCCCGCGCCCGCTCAATCCGATCCGGTACTTCCTTCCCCGGAGCAACCGTCGTCGCGCGGCGCGGCGTGGGCGCGCCGCCGATCTCGTCGCGCAGCTCGAGTCCGACGGATGGACGTATCTCAGCAACGTGCGCACCACGTCCGACGTCGACGGGCTGCCGATCGAGCTCATGGGTCTCGACGACCCACATATCGACCGAGCGGACCTGCGCGTCGCCCCGCGCCGACGCACCGACCGCCTCGGCCTCGGCGTCGTGCATTCGCCCGACCCGATGCCCGAGCTGGCCGCGCTCGGGTGGGACCTCGTCGTCTACGGTCACACGCACGGCGGGCAGGTGCGGCTGCCGATCGTCGGCGCGCTGGTCACCAACTCATACGTTCCTCGACGCCTCGTCGCCGGCCTCGTCCGGCTCGGCGACGGCTATGCACACGTGTCGCCCGGGCTCGGAACCGGCAAGTACGCGCCGTTCCGTTTCCTGTGCCCGCCCGAGGCGGCGCTGCTCGAGCTCAGGCCCGCCGACCGTTGACCATGCCGTCCCACGCCGGCTGACCCGCCGAGCGATAGCACCGTACGCATCCGCCGGTGTCGACGCCCTGGTACGGCGGCACGATCACCCATCGATGTCCCGGCCGGCCGCGGAGCCGGATCCGCCGGTACGAGACGTCGTTCGCGCTCGAGCCGTCGAACAGCGCGCCGAGCGGGTTGACCGCGACGCGAACGTAGTACCGGCCATTCGGAACGTCGGTGATGTCGAAGGACTGCCCGGGCAGCCACTGGAAGTACGTGTCGCCCCATCCGACCGGCAGCGCCTCTCGCGTCCACAGCGAATCGGGCTCGCCGCACGCCGAGCCGAGGCCCGTGAAGAACGGGCGCCATTCCGCGCCCTCCGCGAGCAGATCGATCGCGTCGGTCGGCGCGAGGCAGAACGACACCTTCTCGCTGCGGACGATGTCGGTCTTCGAGACGTCGGTCAGCGAGTACGTCGCGAACTGCTCGAAGTGCCAGTGGTCGTGCCCCGGGCGCGCGTCGTACTCGAGCGTTCCGACGTCGGCCTTGCCGATGATGTCGCCGGTCGGATCCGTGAAGTACTGCCAGCCGTCCATGGTTGGTTCGCCGGCCCTACGGTAGCCCTCGACGATCATCGGAGAGGGGCCGGCGTTCCAGACCGTCGCTCCGAAGGCGAGGAAGTCGCGTTCGCCCCGGCGGATCGTCCGCATGCCCCACGCCGGCAGGGCGGCGAGATCGGGCACCGAGTCGGCCGGCGGATCGATGACGGGGACGGACGCGGACAGCGGCGACGTGGCCGACACCCGCGACGTGGACGCCGACACCGCCGGATCGGACGTCGCCGACGACTCGGACGACGACCGAGCCCGTCGCACGCGCAGCGTCAGATCGACCTCGTCGGCGCCGGGCGCCACCTGGAACAGCGTCGCGTAGTGCGGATCGATCCAGACGCGCAGCGCGTACCTCCCGGGGTCGAGCGCGCGCGTCCGGAGCCCGCTCCACTGCAGCGGGTCCATCGCCCATCCCTCGTCGATCCCCCACACCGCTCCGAGCGTGAACGGACCGCCGCCGCACCACTCCGGATACGTGGGATCGGTCGGCCCGCTGTCGCCGATGCGGTCGAGATCCCACGCGTTGGGACAGAAGTTCGCGACGGTGCGGAACAAGGATCGACCGTCCGAGTCCAGAACGCTGACGTGCAGGAACCCGGCGAGCCCCTCCCACCCGAGCAGGTCGTCCGCCGGGATCGGCTGGATCTCCGTGCCGTCGGTCGTCGTCTGCGCGGCCGTGATCTCGCTCCTCAGGTCCGTGCGCGTGAGCCGGATCTGGAAGTCGCCGCCGACCGCGCCGATCCACACGCCCGGATCGAGGAACACGCGCCCGTCGGACCGTCGGACGGCCGTGATCTCTGTCCTCGTAGCGATGAGCTTGAGCGCCGGAACGGGCACCGCCCGCGCCGCGGGCGCCACAGCGATCGCTCCGACGACGGCGGTCAGGGCAGACATGAGCGCGACGAACGAACGGCGGGATCTCGAACGCATCACCCCTCCTCGGCCGCGACCAAGTCTGCGCGTCGACCTGGGGGCGCGCAACCGGCCCGGTCGGGGTGCACGAACGGCTCAGTCGTGCGGGCGCACCATCAGCTCGGCACGCACGATCTCGTCGTACTCAGCCTCGGTGACGTAGCCGAGCTCGAGCGCCGCCTCCTTGAGGGTCGTGCCCTCGTGGTGCGCCTTCTCCGCGACCTCGGCGGCCTTGTCGTACCCGATGACCGGCGACAGCGACGTCACCAGCATCAGCGACCGTTCGACGAGCTCGGCGATCCGTTCGCGGTTGGCCTCGATGCCGGCGACGAGGAACTCGCGGAACGTGCCGCACGCGTCCGACAGGATGTTGGTCGAGTGCAGGAAGTTCCGGATGATGACGGGCTTGAACACGTTCAGCTCGAAGTTGCCCTGGGATCCGGCGACCGTGATCGCGACGTCGTTGCCGAACACCTGACAGCAGACCATCGTGAGCGCCTCGGCCTGCGTGGGGTTCACCTTCCCCGGCATGATCGAGGAGCCCGGCTCGTTCTCGGGGAGCGACAGCTCGCCGAGGCCGCTCCGCGGTCCGCTGCCGAGCCATCGCAGGTCGTTCGCGATCTTGAGAAGCGAGGCGGCCAGCGTCCTGATCGCGCCAGAGCCCATCACCACCGCGTCGTGCGCGGCGAGCGACGCGAACAGGTTCGGCGCCTGTCGGAACGGCAGGCCCGTCAGCTCGGCGATCTTCGCGGCGGCGAGCTCGCCGAACCGCGCCGGCGCGTTGAGACCCGTTCCGACCGCCGTGCCGCCGATCGCGAGATCGTACAGGCCCGGCAGGACCGACTCGAGCCGCTCGACGTCGGCGTCGAGCATCGCGACGTATCCGGAGAACTCCTGGCCGAGCGTGAGCGGAACCGCGTCCTGCAGATGCGTCCGGCCGATCTTGACGATGTCCGCGAACTCGGCCCGCTTGACCTCGAGCGCGTCGCGCAACGCGCGGACGGACGGGATGAGTCGCTCGACGACCGCGGTCGCGGCGGCGATGTGCATGGCCGTCGGGAACGTGTCGTTCGAGGACTGCGAGCGGTTGACGTCGTCGTTCGGATGGATCGGCGTCTTCGACCCGAGCTCGCCCCCCGCGATCTCGATCGCACGGTTCGAGATGACCTCGTTGGCGTTCATGTTCGACTGCGTGCCGGAGCCGGTCTGCCAGACGTACAGCGGGAAGTGGTCGTCGAGCCGGCCGTCGATCACCTCGTCCGCCGCGCGAACGATCAGATCCGCCTTGTCCGCGGGAAGCGCTCCGAGCTCTTCGTTGGCGAGCGCGGCCGCCTTCTTGAGCACACCGAACGCGTGCACGACCTCGACCGGCATCCGGTCGTCGCCGATCGAGAAGTGGTGCAGCGAGCGCTGGGTCTGTGCCCCCCAATACCGATCGGACGGCACCTCGACCGGCCCCATGCTGTCGGTCTCGACTCTCATGCCCCCTCGATCGCGCGCTCGAACACGGCCTCGTATCCGCGCACCATCGCCTCCTTGGAGAACAGGCGCTCGACGCGCGCGCGGCACGCGGTCGGATCGATCTCGTCGAGATGCTGCAGGCGCTCGGCGGCCTGCGCGGGGTACTCGTCGACGTCGACGATCCAACCCGTCACCCCGTCGTCGATCACCTCGGGAACCGAGCCGCGGGGCGTGCCGATGACCGGCGTGCCGCACGCCATCGACTCGGTCATGACGAGGCCGAACGGCTCGGGCCAGTCGATCGGAAACAGCACGGCCTTCGCACGCTCGAGCAGCGAGACCTTCTCGTCGTGCGAGATCTCGCCGAGGACCTCCGCGTCGGCCGGAAGAATCGGTTTGACGCGTTCCTCCCACTCCTGCCGCTCGCGCGGGTGCGCGATCTTGACCGCGGACACGAGACGCACGTCCGCGAGCCGCGCCGTCTCGACGGCGCGCGCCCAGCCCTTGTCCGGGTCGGCCCGGCCGAGGAACAGGACGAAGTCCTCCTTCTCGGTGCACAGCGGATACCGCTCGGTGTCGATGCCGTTGTAGACGACGCCCGCGTATCGAAGGTCCGGATCGAAGCCGCGCTGCGCCTCGCTGATCGCGACGTACCACGCCCGATCGGCGGCGAGTCCGTACAGCCGAGTCATCTGCTCCGTGAACGAGCCGTGGAGGGTATGGACGACCGGCAAGCCGGTCTCGATCGAGGCCGCAAGCGCCGAGAACGGGGCGTGCACGTGGAGCACGTCGAACCGCTCGCGAGCGTTCCGCAGCGCGAACAGCGTGTGCGTCGTGTCGAGGGTCGGATCGTTGATCGATGCGGAGCCCGGCGCCCGCTCGAACACGTACTCGAGCCGCGCCGTCGTGACGGAGTCTCCCGTCGCGAACAACGTGACGTCGTGTCCGGCCTCGGCCAGCCCGTCGGCGATCAGCGAGACCACCCATTCGATCCCGCCGTAGCCCTTCGGTGGAACGGCCAGCCACGGAGGACAGATCTGGGCGATCCTCACGGAATGCGACGTCCTCCTCGCGAGCGACGGGGCAAGCCTACTCGTGCGGCACCGGCCGCGGACGCCGCCGAACCGCGGCGCACACGCACCCGGTACACTTCCTGGCCGCGGGACGTGGCGCAGTTTGGTAGCGCGCAGCGTTCGGGACGCTGAGGTCGCGGGTTCAAATCCCGCCGTCCCGACTTCGGTGGGGGCCATCGGCCCCGCTCGGCCTAGGTCGGACCCGTGTCGGTGTTGCGCTCCAGGTGATTGACGCCCGGGGGCGGGCGTGGGTAGCCTCGTGTCCGGCTGCGACAAGCGTGAGCGAGTACGCAGCCTTTCTGTTTGTTCGGGGGACGATGACCAGGAGAACACGACTCGTCGCGCGGCTCGCGGTCGCCGCGCTCACGACGATCACCGCGACGGTCGGTGTGGCTTCCCTCTCCTCCGCAGCACCCAGCAAGCAGGACGTTCAGGCGGCCGAGGCCCGCGTCCAGCAGCTCGAGCAGCACATGTCCCTTCTCGTCGAGCAGTTCGACCAGGAGCAGGCTCGTCTCGAGGAGATCCGCGGGCGGCTCGACGAGGCTCGCGCGCAGGCCGAGAAGGCGCAGGCGACGGCCGACCGAGCGCTGCAGAAGCTGAACGACCGTGCCGCGTCCGTGTACACCAGAACGGGCTCCGAGATCGAGGTCCTCCTCGGCGCCGACTCGTTCGCGGAGTTCTCGGATCGGCTCGAATACGTCGGAAGCCTCGCGCAGGCGGACACCGACGTCGCGACGCAGGCGCAGCGTGCGCAGCAGCAAGCGCAGTGGGCCGGCCAACAGCTGCAGCAGGCGGTCGCCGAACAGCAGCAGGCGCTCGACGCGCTCCGGGCCAAGGAGTCCGAGATCCACAAGGCTGTCGCCGACGCCAAGGCCGAATACGCCGACATCAACAAGCGGTATCACGACTACCTCGACGCGCAGGCCGCGGCCACCGTGTCGACGACGTCCGTCTCCGTCTCGCCTCCGCCCGGCGGGCCGCCTCCGGCTCCGAACGGAAACGCCCAGGCCGCGATCGACGCCGCATACTCGGTGATCGGCACGCCCTACGTGTGGGGCGCCGCCGATCCGAGCGTCGGGTTCGATTGCTCCGGGCTGACGATGTGGGCCTGGGCGCACGCCGGCGTCTCGCTGCCGCACTCGTCGGCGATGCAGTACTCGTCGGTCGCGCACATCAGCCAGAGCGACGCGCAGCCCGGCGACCTGGTCTTCTTCTACTCGCCGATCAGCCACGTCGGCCTGTACATCGGCGGCGGCCAGATGATCGACGCCAACCACACGGGCGACGTCGTCAACGTCCGGCCCGTCGATTGGTCGTACGTCACCGGCGTCGGCCGCGTCTGACGAGGCCGTCGGTCAGGACGTCGGCTCGACCGTTCCGTTCATGCCCCGGGCCCGCACGTCGAAGTGCGCGCCGAAGGCGTGCATCCCATGGACGAACACGTCCATGTCCTCTGGAAGCGCCGGATCCAGGTGGATCCGCCCGTCACGGGCTTCGAGTCCCAGCATCGCCTCCAGCAGCATGAACGGGGCGCCCGTCGCCCAGGCCTGCGGGCTGCACGCAGTCGGATACGGCACGGGGAATCGCCCGAGCGATCGATCGAATCCCGCGAACGCCTCCGGCAGACGGAAGTCGGTGAACGAGGCCGCGTCCAACTGCGCGAGCGCGATCCGATTGGCCTCGTCTCGGAATCCGTATCGAGCAAGGCCGCGCGCGACGATCGCGTTGTCGTGCGGCCACACCGTCCCGGTGTGGTACCCGATCGGGTTGTAGCCGAGCTCGGCCTTCGAGAGCGTCCGGACGCCCCATCCGCTGAACATGTCGTCGGACGTCAACAGATCGCGCACCCGCGCCGCCCGATCGGCGGGAACGATGCCCGACGCGAGCAGGTGCCCCATGTTGGACGTCACGGTGTCGATATGCCGCTTGTCGCCGTCGAGCCCGACGACGTAGTACCCGCCGCGTGCGTCGGTCCAGAACCGGTCGTTGAAACGGTCGAACAACGATCCAGCCTCGGAGCGCAGGCGCGATGCGAGCTCCGGATCGCCCATCACGCGCTCGGCCAGCTCGGCCGCCCGCAGCTTGGCGTCGTAGACGTACGCCTGGATCTCGCACGTCGCGATCGGAAGGAAGGGGATCGTGGCGTCCGAGAACTGGATGCCGTCCCACGAGTCCTTCCAACATTGGTTGCCGAGACCCTCGCTCGAGCGCGTCTGGTACTCGACGAAGCCGTCCCCGTCGCGGTCGCCGTACCGGTCGCACCATTCGAGCGCGGCAATGACGGAGCTCCACCGGTCGCGGACGAACGCGTCGTCGCCGTGATGGCGCCAGTACGCCGACATGAGGACGATCCATAGCGGCGTCGCATCGGCGGTTCCGAAGTACGGGCTGTGTGGCTTCTTGCCCGTGACGGTGAGCTCGCCCTGACGGATCTCGTGCAGGATCTTGCCCGGCTCCTCGTCGCGGAAGTCGTCCATCCGCGTGCCCTGCAGCTCGCCGAGGAGATGCAGCGCGCCGCGTGCGAGGTCCGGCCCGACCCACAGCGTCTGCAGCGCCGTGATGATGGTGTCGCGGCCGAACAGCGTCATGAACCACGGAAGTCCGGCCGCCGGAAGCACGTACCGCTCGCCCCGTTCTTCGCCGATGATCCGCAGCGCGGCCAGGTCCAGGATCGACCGGTCGAGCGTCCCCTTCAACGCGGTGCTGCTGCTGAAGAAGCGCGGCACCTCGTCCAACCAGCGGGTGAGCGCGCCCTCGGCTCGGTCCTGTTCCTCGCCGAACGCCGCGTGGACCGGTTCGAGGACGTCCTCGTTCAACCGGACCGTGACCCGCACGAACGCGACGAGCGTGTGTCGGCCGGGGAGCTCGACATCCCATTCGAACGCGTCGGCACGTACGCGGGGCACGACCGGCTCTCCCTCGCCGGTGGCCTCGATGCCGGGGACGATCCGGCTCCGCGCGACGGTCACGTTTGTCTCGGCGAGGAACCTCGGGACCTCGTAGTGGAAGTGGAGCAAGCCCTCGCCCTCGTCGTGCTCGGTGTCGATCTGCGCGCTCCGGTCCCGGACGGTGCTCTTGACCTCGAACAGGTCGGCGAAGTCGACGCCCACGTCGAGCCGCAGCCGGAACCTGACCGGGCGGGGCGTCGCGTTGTACACACCGATCTGCTCGTGCACGCCGCCGCCGACGAATCGGAAACGGCGAACCGACAGGGAGTTGGCGCGGATGCCGTCGAGGTCCGGGTTCGACAGGAAGAAGGCCGCCGAGTAGTAGTCGACGACGCTCGAGCGCAGGAGCGAGAGCGGGCGGTCGTTGATCGTCAGCGTCCAGGTGGAGACGAACCGCGTGTCGTCGTGCAGGAGCCCGCCGACCGATCCCGCCGGAACGTCGCCGGAGGCGTTCGAGGACATGAAGGTGCGTCCCTCGAGGATCGCAATCGACCCGGGCCCGAGCTCGGGCGGGATCTGCTTCTCGTCCCCGGTCTCCTGGCCGGAGCGGGGTTCGGGATACGGATCGAGGGGTGTCGCCCGCCGAGCCCCGGTGCTCGGTACCGCGCCCGAACCCTGGTAGGTCACTCGGGCGTCTCCGCACCGCGATCGAGCCCGGCATCCAGGTCCGCGAGCCGCTGCTCGGCCTGGGCGATCAACGGATCGTTGCCGATCGCGCGCGCCTCGTCCCTCGCCTGCTTGAGGAGCGATCTGGCCTGCGACTCGCGGACGTCGCGCTTTCCGAGCGTCGAGTACTTGAGCTTCTCGTCGGCCTTGATGATCAGCTCGAAGATCTCCTGCGGCGTCACGGCTGCATCGCCCTCGACTCGAGGTACTGGCGTATCGCGATCGCGGCGGCGGCGCCCTCGCCGACGGCGGACGCGAGCTGCTTGGTCGAACCACTCCGTACGTCCCCTGCGGCGAACACGCCGGGGATCGACGCCTGCATGCCCGTATCCGTCACGATGAAGCCGCGCTCGTCGAGGTCGACCTGCCCCTTCACGACCTCGGTGTTGGGATCGAGCCCGATGAACACGAACACGCCCGCCGGATGCAGCTCGACGGGCTCCCCGGTCCCGGCGTCGCGGAGCTCGACGGCGCCGAGCTTGCCGCTGCCGTCCGCCCTCGGCACGAACCGTTCGACGGCGTGGTTCAGCAGGACCTCCATCCGCGGATGCATCGCGATCTTGTCCTGCAACACCTTGTTGCCCTTGAGCCGGTCACCGCGCTCGACGATCGTCACGCGCTTCGCGAATTCGGTGAGGAACAAGCCCTCCTCGAGCCCGCTGTTGCCGCCCCCGAGCACCGCGAGCTGCTCCGCGCCCTTGTAGAAAGGACCGTCGCACGTGGCGCAGAAGTGGATGCTGGCGCCGATCAGGTCGTCCTCGCCCTCCGCGCCGGTGCGACGGTACGACGAACCTGTGGCGACGAGCGCGGCCCGCGCGTGATAGTGATCGCCCGTCGCGGTCTCGACGTCGACCTCGTCGCCGTCGCTCGTCAGCTGCGTGACCGACACCGCCTGCAGCATCTCGACGCCGTACCGACGCGCCTGCCGCACGATGCGGTCCGCCAGCTCGGCCCCACCGATGCCGTCCGGAAACCCCGGATAGTTGTCGAGCCGCTCGGTCACGCCGGCCTGACCACCGAGTCCCTTGCTGTCGACGATGAGGGTCTGCAGGTTCTCGCGCGCCGCGTAGATGGACGTCGTGAGCCCGGTGGGTCCGCCGCCGATCACGACGAGGTCGTACACGTGCTGCATCGCCATCCGCGACAGACCGAGCTTGTCGGCGAGCTCCTCGTCGGTCGGCTCGGACAGGTGCGAGCCGTCGGGAAAGACGATCGTCGGGATGATGTTGTTGCCGCCGTTCCGGCGCTGCACGATCGCCAGCGCCTCCGTCTCCTGATCGACGTCGTGCCACCCGAACGCGATCCGCTGGTCTGACAGGAACCGTTTGGCGCGACGGCAATCGGGACACCAGCTCGCTCCGTAGACCTCGACCTCGGCCACCGCGATCTCCTTCCTCGTCCGCAGTGAACGCCGTCCTGCGTTCGCGTCCGCCCGTTACACGGAGCTTCGCACAACCCTCCGCGCGGTCGGAGCGGACCGGCTCAGCCGGCCGACTCGGCGAGCGGGACGAGCGCCTCCGCCTCGGCGCGGATCGCGTCGGCGTCGCGCAGGCGCTCGAGCCACGATCCGGGCAGGCTTCCCGCGCCGACGAGCGCACCGAGCAGGGCGCCCGTGACGGCGCCGTTGGTGTCGGTGTCCCCACCGAGGCCGACGACGTGCCGGAGCGCCGGCTCGAACGCGTCGAACCGCAGCAGCGCCTGGAACGCCGCCGCGGTCGTGAAGAGGCAGAACCCCTGATCGGGTCCGTCGATCGGCCTCGACCGGCCGACCTGCTCGACGAGGAACTCGAGCTCCTCGCCGCCGTCCCGCTCGATGACCGCGCCGAGACTTTCCTCGGCGGCCGCGCGCCGGTCCTCCCCGCGGACGAGCGCGGCGATGGCGAGCGTGACGGCGAGCACGGACGTTCGGCAGCGCTCGTCGAAGTGGGTGAGCGCCGACAGCGCCGGTGCCACCGTCCCGAGCTCCGAGGCGCGGTTCGCGTACGCGAGACCGAGCGGACCGCAGTACATCATCGAGCCGTTCCCAGCCGAGACCTCGGGTCCTCGCTCCCGCCAGACGGCCTCGGCCGCCTGGTCGGCGGGTTCGCCGGCTGACGCGCGCTTGAGCACGCGGCGCGTCAGCGTTCCGACGTCGGGGGGATCCGAGGCGAACCACTCCAGGTGCCGCCGCAGCACGTCCTCGGGCTCGAAGCCGCCGCACGCGGCCAGGCTCCGCGCGAGGTTGCGCGCCATGGCGGTGTCGTCCGTCGTCGTGCCCGGCGGCAGGTCGAGCCACGGACGCTCGAACGCAGGGATCGGGTCCGGGACGTTGCGCGCGCGGAGGAACTCGAACGGAGCGCCGAGCGCGTCGCCGAGCGCGAGCCCCAGCAGGCTGCCGACGGCTCGGTCGCGGACGTCCATGGGGCGCCGATCGTACCGGCCGCCCGTGCCCGGCGGTCACGCACCGATTCCATTGGTACGCTGGACGACCGCATGGACAAGCTCGGACCTCGTCATCGGATCTGTCGCCGCGTGGGCGCGCCCATCTGCGGGCGTCCCAATTGCCCGTCCAACAAGCGTCCGTATCCGGGCGGCCAGCACGGCCGGGGTCGCAAGCGGTTCTCGGAGTACCAGGTCCGTCTGCTGGAGAAGCAGAAGCTCCGCGCGATCTACGGCGTCGGGGAGCGTCAGATGCGGACGTACTACGACCGCGCCAGCCGCAAGACCGGCGTCACCGGCGAGGAGCTGTTCCGTCAGCTCGAGACCCGCCTGGACACCATCATCCTGCGGCTCGGCTTCGCGCTCACCCAACGTCAGGCGCGGCAGTTGGTGTCGCACGGCCACGTCCTGGTCGACGGCAAGCGCGTCGACGTGCCGAGCGCGCAGGTGCGTCCGGGCCAGACGGTCGAGGTCGCGGACAAGGCGAAGAGCTTCGTGGGCGTCCGCGAGGCGATCGAGCTCACGCCGGACCCGCCCGCCTACCTCTACCGGAACACCGACGAGCTCAAGGGGACGCTGTCGAAGCTCCCCGAGCGCGACGAGGTTCCTCTTCCCGTTCCGGTCGAGGAGCGACTCATCATCGAGTTCTATTCCTGATCCGAACCGGGTCGTCGCCGCTCTCCTCCGCGGCGAACCGCCGCGACCAGCAGCACGATCACGAGCAACGCGCCGATCGCGATCGCGATGATCGTGCCGGTGCTCGACGAACCTGGCCCGGCCGGAGATGCCGTCGTCGACGCCAGCCGTTCGCCCGCGGCGACGACGTCGCCGAACGACGCGATCGACGCGACGAGCTGCGCCGACGCGAGATGGTCGGTCGCGTCGAGCCTCGCCCAGCGGTCACCGCGCGCCTGAAGCATCAGGTGCTCGCCCGAGTCGGCGGCGACGAACGGATACACGATGGCCACCTCGACGTCGCGCCTCGGCTTGGCGATGCGGTCGCTGCTCGGCTGGTACGCGGCCTGGATCCGCACGACGTTGCCGAGCAGCACCTTCGACCCGGGCGCCGGGGGGAACCCTGCCGGCGCGAGCGGCTTCAGGGTGATCGTCACGCCCGTCTGACCGGCCCTCGCCGGGAACGCGTCGTGCGGCACGATGACCGTGACCTGCGCGTCCTGCGTCTGGAACGCGCCGCCGTCCAACGTCCCCCCGTGGAACTGGAGGTCGAATCGCCCGGGCGTCGGCGGCTTGTTCGTGTCGGCGAGATCGGCCGGCGGATCGACCCACCTGTACGGCGCCGTCGGCGCGAGGCCGTCGAGCAACGGATGGCGCGCGAACGGCGACAGCCGCGCGGACGCGATCGCGCCGGCCAGATACAACGCGACGACGACCGCGCCCGAGGCGACGACGGCTCGGCGGCTCACGGGCCGAGCGGCAGCAGCTTCACCGGTTGCTCGACGAAGCGCTCGGGCCACACGACGACGGGCTCCCCGTCGCCGGTCCACTGCTCGATCACGCTCGCGGCGCGAAGGTTCGAGTCGGCCTCGGGCGTACCGGCGGCGCCGAACCGCAGGCCGCTGCCGTTCGGCAGGCCGCCGTCCGGGATCTGGGCGGCGCGAGCGGAATCGGCGATCGCATCCGGCGTGACGTCGCTCGCGGCCTGCATGACGTCGTGGAAGAGCGCCCATCCCGCGCCCAGACCGGCGAGCGCCGCCGCGCTCATCTCGTCGCCGTACCGCGATCGGTAGATCTCGCTCGCGCGCTCGAGCACCTTCGCCGCCTCCGGCGTGAGCGCATCCGACCCAAGCGTGACCTCGTCCGGCTTGTCGGACGCATACACACCGACGGCGTCCTGGCCGAGCGCGGCGCCGAACGCAGGCATGCAGTAGCTGGATGACGTTCCGATCATGCCGAGCAGCGGAACGCGTTGCTCGATGACCTGACGTCGCAGCTCGATCCCGTCCTTGACGTAGGCGGAGACGAAGAAGACGTCGGGCCGCGCAGCGGCCACCCGCCGAACGACCGACGTGAGGTCCGACGAGCGCGGGTCGTAGCCGACGTCCGCCACGAGGTCGAGTCCACGCCGGTCGATCTCGTCTCGCGCGCCGCGCGCGACGGTGCGCCCGTACACGTCGTCGACGAACGCGATCGCGATGCGGAGCGACGTCGCGTCCCGGCTCCACGACGTGGCGAGGCGATCGGCGACGAACGAGATGGCGCGTGCGCCGAGGCGCAGCCCGGTCGGCGGCACGCGGAACACGAGATCCGTGGCGCGCGGCGACGCCATCTCGCCGACGGCTCCCGTCTCCCAGAACAGCATGCCGCGACGCTGCGCCTCCTCGGAGGCGGGCACGGAGATCGTGCTGCCGTAGCTGCCCACGACCACGCGGACGCCGCCGGCCGCGAGCCGGTCGATCGCACCCGGTGCCGCGTCCCCGCCCGGCACGTTGACCGGCACCAGCT
>JBKPTC010000097.1:0-2613 GCA_046735355.1 bacterium | reverse complement strand
GTCCGTGACCTCGGTCCCGCCGAGGAACCGCAGCGTCCCCCCCACCCGCTCGAACGCGGCGGCCGCGACCTGCTCGCCGTCCTCATCCTCGCCGAACGCGAACAGCAGGTCCTCGGGCTGGCCGAACTCCTCCCAGTACAGCTTGAGGAACCCCGGCGTGTGGAAGAACGTGCCCGCCGCATCGACGTGCACGAGATGCGACCAGTCGCGCCGGACGAAGTCGCGCGGGTCCTCGGAGAAGACGATCCGCATGGCGGACCACTCTAGCCGCGCGCTCACCAGGAGCCGCCGCCGCCTCCTCCTCCCCCGCCGCCCGAGAACCCGCCGCCGCCGAAGCCGCTCCCGCCGGACCCGCTCGGCGTCGACGCGATGGTGCCGGCCGCGGCCGTGGTGAATCCGTCCATGGCGTGGCCGAGGTCGCCGATCACGAACGGATGCGGCGAGACGTACCAGTTGGTGTCCGCCTGGGCGGCGAGCCCCTCGAACGCCTTCGCCCACTTGTCGGTGAGGCCGAAGACGATCGCGTACGGGAGGTAGCGCGTGAAGACGTTCTCCTGCTCGGCCCACCGCGACATGTGCGTCTCGGCCGTCGCGATGACCGTCCTGAAGCCGCTGACGCGACGCGTCAGGCCGGTTCCGCGCGGCGTCCGCCTCGGCATCTCGTGCGCGCCGACGAGGATCAGCAGGCCGAGGACGATTACCGGGACCGGCAACAGACCGAGCGTCGTCCAGCGCACGGCGACGAACTCGAGCGCCGCGCCGAGCGCGAGGACGGCGACACCGATCCCCGTCCACCGCGTCCGGACCTTGTCCGGCCGCATCACGAACCAGCCGCGGTCGACCATGTCGTCGTAGAGCGCGTCCTGCACGCGGTGGAGCCGCTGCACGAACCTCGTCTTCAGCTCGGACAGGCGGACCTCGTTACCGTCCTCGAACAGCCCGTCGAGGAGCGCCCGCTCGTACGGCAGCAGCTCGTCGTCGGGCGACCGGAGCTGCGTGAGCTTCCAGTCCGGCTTCCCGAACAGCCCCTTCTTCGGGATCTCCTCGATCACGAGGTACTTCCGGACGGCGAGGTCGACGATCGTCGCGGTGACGTCGAGCGGGTTCGCGACCTCGTCCATCAGGGTCCCGATCTGCCCGGGTCGCAGGCTCTCGGGCGGCGCGAACTCGACCGGCGCTCCCCCGCTCTCGAACAGCGGCACCGGGCGGTCCGGCGTCCCGTCGGGCGCGCCCATCAGGACGTCGACGGCGCCCGCGTCATAGCGCCGGTCTCGACCCGTCCGCCACGCCGTCCTGACGAAGAATCCGATCACGACCATCAGCAACGCTACGAAGACGGCCGCCGTGACCGGCGTGACGGAGAACGCCCGGCCGAGCGACCACCGGGCCTCCAGGATCGGCGCCGGCGCGGGCGAGACGGCCCCCTTCGGCAAGCCGACGACGATCGTGAGCGCCTGGTACGGCTGGAGGTTCCGCTGGCCGAACGTTGCGGTCGACCCCGCGACGTCGGCCCGCGCGCACGCGCCATCCGAGCCGGACAGGCCCGAGAAGCACGCGACGCGCTCGATCGGACCGGGCGCCTCGACGGTCACGGTCGCGCGGTCGGTCGGGACGGGCCACTCGGTACCGACGGCGTTCCAGTAGAGCTCGTCGTGGTCGGCGAACGCGTTGAGCGCGCCCTCGACGCGGTACACGATCGTGTAGAGGTGCTCGCCGGTCACGGTCGCGTCGGGGTCGCCGATCCGGATGCGGAACGTGCCGCCCTGATCCTCGACCGCGTATTCGGCCGACGCCCCGGCCGACGCCGCCACCGAGACGACGTCGATCGGATAGACGCGATCGTGCCTGTCGTCGAACGCCAGCCGATCCGGTACGTCGCGGAAGATGCCGTGGTGCGGTACGGCACCGAAGTCGTAGTCGATCCGTTCGGTCACGAGCATCGAGCCCGACCGCCCGATCACGATCTGGACGGCGTACGAATCGATCCGCTCGGACGTCTGCGCCCGCGCGGGTCCCGCGACGCAGAGCGCGGCGAGGACCAGGACGGCGAGGGCCGCGGACCGCTTCACGACCACAGGCTAGAGGCGCGCGAGCGCCGGTGCGAGGATCGTCGTGGGATCGGACCCGAGGCCGTACCACGAGCTCGCCCCGTGGTGGCCGTTGTTCCACGTGGCCCGACGCCGATCGGACGCAGCCGATCGGACGGTGCGCGGTCAGTGCGACGCGGTTCCGGCGGCCTCGCCGCCGCCCTGGAGCGCCTCCTGCAGGACGTCCCACGCGAGGACCGCACACTTCACGCGGATCGGATACTTCACCACGCCCTTGAGCGCCACCAGCTCACCGAACTCGTCTTCGTCGGGCTCGGCCTCCCCGGCCATCATGGCGCGGAACTCCTTGATCATCGTCTCGGCGTCGTCCACCGGCCGCCCGGTGAGCGACTCCGTCATCATCGAGGCCGACGACTGCGAGATCGAGCAGCCCTGTCCGGTGAACGCGATCTCGGCCAGCTGACCGTCGCGTTCGGTCACGTAGACCGTGATCTCGTCGCCACACAGCGGGTTGTTGCGGGTGCACGAGCTCGTCGCGCCCTCCAGCTCGCGCTTGTTCCGCGGG
>JBKPTC010000096.1:0-11766 GCA_046735355.1 bacterium | reverse complement strand
CAGAGGACGAGTGCCGCCCCGAAGAGCCGGCCGGCGGCCGCGAGCCCGCGCGTCACGCGCCTCGGTGCGCCTCGGGCAGGCACCGAAGATCGGACAGGGTGTCGTTCGGGAACGCCGCCGCGAAGACTCGGTCGGCGCCGTCGGCCGGGGCCGGCGCCCCGTCCGGGGTGGCCTGCGCCTTGGTGTAGTGCAGGATGAACGAGGCGATGTCGTCGAGCGTGTAGCCGTTCGCACGCATCACGTCCTCGTTCACGTACACCATGCTCGTGCGGACGGCCTGCACCACGGTGCCCGAGTCGGCCGGGAACGCCTCGGCCAGATCGCCCTCCAGCTGCGTCGGGGTCACCTGGAACGCGCCCGAGACCTTCGGATCGAACTGCGCGCCGTGATCGGCGGTGAGGATCAGCACCCAGCGGCCCTTGCCGACCTCGCGGTTCAGCCCGTCGATCAGCTCCTTCAGCGCGGCGTCCTGCCACTTCAACGTGTCGACCATCTCGGGGCTGTTGACGCTCCAGATGTGGCTCACGTGATCGATGGCCTTGTAGTTGATGAACAGCAGGTCGGGAATGTCGTCCGCGCCGAATCCCTCGCGCTTGACGACCTCCTCGACCATGCGCGTCTGGTACGGGATCCGCGCCGGCGTCGCCCATCCGTTCTCGAACTGCGCGATCGAGTTGTCGCGCCACTTGCCGTCGAGCTTTCCGTCGGCTCGATCGATCGCGTCCGTGTACGCCGACAGGCCCGGCAGGTCGTTCACGTACGCGGGGAAGGAGTAGTAGGGGACGTTTCGGCCCTGGAGGTTCCACTTCGTGCCCTCCGACCCCTCGTTGCCGGTCGGCCCGGTCGGCGTGCGGAGCACCGCGATGTCCCTGTCGCCGCCGCCCCACAGCGCGCCGTGACCCATCATGTTGAGATGCCAGGTGACGCTCGCCAGGTCGCCGACGATCGGCCGGTTGCCCATCGCGCGGTCGTAGAGGTCGGCGAGCGTCGGCTCCATCAACAGGACAGGCCCGAGGCCGCCGGCCCGGGTCAGCTCGGGTCCGATCCGGAACTCGGCGTCGACCTGCCCGGTGTGCATCGGATAGTCCCCCGTCCCGATCGTCGCGTGCGTCGCCGGCGTGATCGACGGCGACGATCCCACCGAGGCGCGCTCGTACCAGATGCCCTTCGGGATCAGCGACTTCAGGACCGGCCAGTCCTTCGGATACGTGTCGAGGACGCTCCGGCCGCCGGCGTCCCAGACCAGGGTCACGATGAGCGGCGGCGGCGTGGCCGGGACGGGAACCTCGGGAAGCGGCGTTCCGTCGAGCGGATGGAACCCCTCGAAGTGCAGCAGCTTCGCCTCGGTCGGCGCGATCGAGGCGAGCGTCGCCGGCCGCGCGACCGACCCCGTGGCCGGGATGATGCCGGGCCCGTAGAACAGGAGCGGAACGTCCTGCAGGTAGTTCCACGGCCCCGAGTGCGGGAAGTTCGACCCGAGGAAGTTCGGCTCCTGGGGAACGACCGCGATCTGCCCCGACCGCCCCGGATCGACGCCTCGCCAGATCCGGACGAGCTGTTCGTGCGGCAGCGCGCAGGCCGCCTTCGCGAGCTCGCGCGCCGCATCGACCGTCACGGCGACCGGCGACGCGTCGATCGAGACCCCCACCGAGGCCGAGCACGCCGCCGCCAGAGCGAAGGCGAGCACCGCCGCGGCCGCGCGGCACACGCGCGTCACGGCGGCCGAGCGTTCGCGGGACGAGGGGGAGGTCACGAAGCGGATAGGAAACACCGCGACCGTCGAAACGGCAACACAAGCGCGGAGCCGATCGAGCGCCGTCGCATCCCGGCCGCGGTACCGTGGTCCTCGGTGGCATCCCGCCGATTGTTCGTGCTGCTCATCGTGCTCGGGGCGGTCGCCGTGCCGGCCGGCGCGCTGCGCGCCGCCTGCGCGGGGCGGTCGTGCGCGGAGGAGCAGACCGCGGCCCGAGTTCCGTTCTGCCCGCTTCCGTCGTGGCTCAAGGACGACATCGCCGCCGGCTATCGGGAGGGCCGCTCGCCCGACGTGCTCGCGGTGGCCGAACGCCCGGGACTCTCGGCCGGGCCGCAGGAGCCGCCGTGGCCCTCGATCGCCGACGGCTCGAACGTCACCTCGGTCCCGATCGTGTTCACCGGGTTCGGCGTGCGTTCGGGCGCGGACGTCCCTCCGGGGACGCGCCTCGACGCGATCGCTCCCACCGTCGCGGGTGCGATCGGATTCCGGCGGCCCCATCCCGGCGTGCGTTCGGGCGTCGCCGTCGCCGGTGTCGCCGACGGCCGGCACCCGGCCCTCGTCGTCGAGATCGCGCTCGAGGGGATCGGCACCCGGGAGGTCGAGGCCGACGCCGCGGCGTGGCCGGAGCTGCGCCGTCTGCTCCATGAGGGCTCGGGAACGCTCTCCGGCGACGCGGGCTCGCTGCCGCTCGATCCGGCGGCGACGCTCACGACGATCGGAACCGGCGGCCCGCCGTCGGAGCACGGCATCACCGGCGCGCTGCTCCGCAACGACGCGGGCGCCGTCGTCGAAGCGTTCGGGCGAGGATCACCTCCGTCGGTGATCGCGACGCTCGCCGACGATCTGGACGCGCCGGCGCCGCTCGGACCGTTCGATCAGGCGCCGAGGATCGGACTCGTCGCCCCGTCGGTCGCGGATCGCGGCCTCGTGGGCGGAACCTGGTATCCCCGCGCCGACCGGGACGACGTGCTTCTCCTCGGCGCCGGCGCCGACGATCCGGTCGCTGCCGTCCGTACCGTGCTCGCCCGCGGATACGGGCGCGACGACGTCCCCGACATCCTCGGCGTCGTCCTCGACGGCACGAGCCCGCGCGCCGACTCGCGGCTGCGCGACGTCGTTGCCGCGGCGACCGAGGCGGCCGGCGGCCGCGCGCTGTTCGTCGTCGCCGGCACCGGCAGCGGGTCGCCGAGCGGCGGCGCTCTGTCGCCGGTGCTTCGCGCCGTCGAGGACGCGATTCCCGGCGACGCGCCGGTGATCTCGGGCGTCGCCGCGGGGGGTCTGTTCCTCGATCAGCAGGTCCTCGCCACCGAGCGGATCTCCGGACAGGCCGTCGTCGACGCGCTGCTCGACGCGGAGGATCCGCGCGGCGGACCGCTCGCGCGCGACGCGTTCCAGGACTTCGCGGTGTCGTTCGCGAGGTACTGCTGATGGCGGCGGTGGCGCAGGCTCGACGCGCGGCGACGCCGGCGACCGCCCTCGCGGTCGCGGGCGGGCTGATCCTGCTCGCCGCGGTCGTGCGGATCATCGACCCCGAGCGCGTCGCGTGGATCCAGACGTTCTTCGTGATCTTCGCATCGCTCGTGATCCAGGCGCTTCCGTTCGTGCTGCTCGGCGCGCTCGCGTCGGCGGCGATCGAGGTGTTCGTTCCGATCGGCACGCTCGAACGACTCGCAGAGCTACCGAGGTGGATGCAGCTGCCGGCCGCCGGGCTCGCCGGGATCGCGTTCCCGATCTGCGAGTGCGGCTCGGTGCCGGTCGCGCGTCGCCTCATCGCGAAGGGGCTCGCGCCGTCGGCCGCCGTCACGTTCATGCTGGCGGCGCCCGTCGTGAACCCGGTGGTGATCGCCTCGACGTTCGTCGCCTTCCGCGGACGCTCCTCCCTCTGGGCGATGGTGGGGGGTCGCTTCGCGCTCGGACTGGCCGTCGCGATCGCCGTCGGCTGGGTCGTCGGCGACCGCTCGCGGCAGGAGCTGCTGCGTCCGCGCGCGGACGACGAGACGCCGCAACCGCTCGAGCTGTCGCCGCCCGAGCCGCGTTGGAGCACGTTCTTCGTGCATCTCGGCAACGACTTCCTGTTCATGGGGCGGTTTCTGTTGCTCGGCGCGACGATCGCGGCGCTCGTCCAGACGTTCCTGCCCGCCTCGGTCATCGACGGCGTGGCGCGAACGCCCGTCGTCGCCATCGTCGTCATGATGGGGCTCGCGTTCGTGCTGTCGCTGTGCAGCGAGTCGGACGCCTTCATCGCCGCGTCGTTCACGCCGTTCGGAACCGCGGCGCAGCTGGCGTTCCTCGTCTTCGGCCCGATGGTCGACTTCAAGCTCGCGGCGCTGTACATGGGAACGTTCCGGCGCGGGTTCCTTCCGACCCTGATCGTCGTCGTCGCCGCGACGACGCTCGTCGGCGCGATGTGGATCTCCGTGGTGACCGGATGAGCGACGTCGCTCTGCGGTCGACGGTGTCCGGCACGCGCGACGCGCCGGCGCGTCGGTGGAGCCCGTCGCGGCTGGCCGGCGCGGCCGTGCTCGGCGCGTGGGCGGTGCTGTTCTGGACGCTCCTGATCACCGGTCGGGACGCGCTGTACCTGTCGACGAGGACGTCGTGGGTCGTGCCGATCGGCGCGTCGCTGCTGACGGCCTCGGCCGCCGGCCGGCTCGCGTCGGCGCGCGTCGGCACGCCGAGCGATATCACCGTCCGCGAGGCCGTCGTCTTCGGCCTCATGATCGTCCCGGTGGTCCTGGTGCTGGCGCTGCCTACGGCGACGCTCGGGAGCTACTCGGCCGGCAAGCGAACCGGCTTCGCGAGCGCCGGGATCGCCACGTCCGTCGGCGACGTCGGCACCGGACAGCTGTCGCTGATCGACGTCGCCGCGGCGCAGACGACGAAGGACGGCGAGGCGGCGCTCGCCAAGCGCGCGGGCGAGGACGTCGACCTCGTCGGGTTCGTGCTCCGGTATCCGGACACGCCGGCGGGCGAGTTCCTGCTGACGCGCTACATCGTGACGTGCTGCGTGGCGGACGCGACGATCGCCCAGGTCCGCGTCGTGAACGTTCCGCCGGGCGCGTTCGCCGCCAACGCCTGGGTCGACGTGAAGGGTGCCGTCTATCCGCTCGGCCGCGAGGTGATCGTGAACGCGAGCTCGGTGACGTCGGTTCGGCGCCCCGAGCATCCGTACCTGACGCCCTGAGCGATCGGCCCGGATGGTCGATCGCCACCGGTGGGTATGGTGAAAGACCACCAGACGCGCACGTCCGGAGGGTCCGATGGTTCCTCGCCCGCTCGCCCGCGCAGTCCCGCTGTTGTCGCTGACGCTGCTGTTGGTCGCGATCGCTGCGGCGCAGTCGTCTGCGGGAACGCTGATGAAGTTCGGCGCGGCCGTGAAGCCGCGGTCGGGCCAGACGAAGATCGGCGCGGTCCAATCGCTGGAGACCAAGATCGGTCGGAAGCTCAGGGTGGTTCGCGTCTACGACCTTTGGAACAGCGACTTCCCCGACAGCTACACGTCCTGGCTGACCACGCCCGCCGGCTACGACCCGACGCAGCCGGGAACGCAGGGCGGCCGGACGCTCGCGCTTTCGATCAAGGCCAAGACGACCGGCGGCACCGTCATCCCCTGGAGCTCGATCGCCTCGGCGCAGCCCGGGTCGGCGCTCTACGCCCAGATGGAGACATGGGCCGAACGCATCAAGGCGTTCGGGCAGCCGATCTACCTGACGTTCCACCACGAGCCCGAGGCGGCCGCCAGCCGCAACAACGGAACCGGCGCCGACTACGTGGCGGCGTGGAACGCGTTCCGAGCCATCTTCACCGCCCACGGCGTCACCAACGTGACGTGGACATGGATCGCGACGGCGTACGGATTCACGACGACCCGTGCCCGCGCGTACTACCCGCTTGCGTCCGGCGGCGCCGACACGGCGGTCGACGTGGTCGCCGTCGACGGCTACAACTGGTCGACGTGCCGACCCGACGCGCCGCTGGGGTGGAAGCCTGCGTCGACGGTGTTCGCGAACTTCCGGACGTGGGTCTCGCAGAACCATCCTTCCAAGCCGGTCATCGTCACGGAGTTCGGCAGCGTCGAGGATCCAGCGGACCCGATGCGCAAGGCGACGTGGATCTCGGACGCGGCGGCGTGGTTCAAGGGCTGGGGCCAGGTCGTCGGGGCGCTGTACTGGTCGTCGAACGCGGCGAAGAAGTATCCGGACTGTCAGTTCTTCGTGGACACGTCGGCCAACTCCACGGCCGCGTTCAAGACGATGGGCGCCGATCCGGCGTACGCCGGCTGACGGCCGCCACCGATCGCCACCGCACGATCACCCGGTCGACGCTCCCGCCAGACCACGGGTAGCGTGAGCGGCCATGTCCGTCCGCATCGGTATCGGCCTGTTCACCGGGCAGATACCCGAGGGCGCCGACCGGACGTTCGCGCAGGAGTACCGCGACACGCTCGAGCTCGTCCGCCTCGCGGAGGCGCGCGGGTTCGACTCGGCGTGGGTGAGCGAGCATCACGGGTCGAGCGACGGATACCTGCCATCGCTGCTCCCGATGCTGGCCGCGATGGCGGCGACGACCGAGCGGATCGAGCTCGGAACGGGGATCGTGCTGACGCCGTTCCACGATCCGATCCGGCTCGCCGAGGACGCGGCGGTCGTCGATCAGCTCTCGAACGGCAGGCTGCTCCTCGGCCTCGGCATCGGCTGGCGCGAGGAGGAGTTCCGGATGTTCGACGTCCCGATGTCCGAGCGCCTGCAGCGCACGGTCGAGACCGTCGAGGTGCTTCGACGGGCGTGGTCCGGCCGTCGGTTCTCGTTCCAGGGGCGCGCCTTCCGCTACGACCGCGTGCGCGTCACGCCGCCGCCCGCACGTCGCGGCGGGCCGCCGATCTATCTGGGTGGCTACGCCGAGGCGGCCGTCCGGCGCGCGGGGCGCCTGGGCGACGGGTACATCACCGACGCCGACGCCCACGACATCGCGCCGGCGATGGCGTTGTTCGAGGACGGCGCTCGCGAGGCCCGGAAGGACCCGCGACGGATGCCGCTGGTCCTGCTGCAGAATGTCGTCGTGTCGCGGGACGGGACGGGCTGGCGCGTCGCGGGCCCGGGCGTCGCGTACCAGCTCGGCGCGTACACCGCGTGGGACGCCGGATCTGACACGCCGGACATCGACCGCCTCGATCTTCCCGAGCCCGACGAGGAGGCGATGCTCGAGTGGACGGCTGCCGGCACGCCGGACGAGGTGGTCGGTCGTCTCCGTCCCCTCGTCGACGCCTACGCGGGACGGGCACGCCTGGAGATCGTCGTCCGGCTGCACTATCCGGGGATGACCCTCCAGCAGGCATCGTCCATGCTCGACGTGTTCGCCGACGACGTGCTGCCGGCGCTGCGCGGCTGAGGGCGCGCGTACCCGGTCCCGGGGGTTCCGCGCGCAGACCCGGGCGAGAGACCCGCGCGGAACCACATCGACGCGTCGTCGTCAGGACGAAACGGCCGGGCGGATCCGGCGCACCGCGAACCACGCGGCCGCGACGATCGCCGCGATCGGAACCAGGTAGCCGAGACCCACGACCGTTGCGTAGACGACGCCGAGGAACCCGTCGACCGCCTTGCTCCACGCCTCGGCCAGGCTCGGCCGCTCGTCGGCCTGCGGCCGCGGACGGACGTGAACGGCGACGCCGGGTTCGTGGATGGTGAGATCGATCGTCGCGAGATCGGTCTGGTTCTCCAGCACGCGCAGCTGGCCCTTGATCTGCTCGATCCGGAACTGCACGTCCTGGAGGTTCGACTGCACGCGGAGCGTCGCCTCGACCGACGTCGCGTTGCGAAGCAGGCGGAGCAGCACGGTTTCCTGCGTCTGCCACGTGCGGAGCCGGGCGTTGAGGTCGATGTACTCGTTCGTGACGTCCTGCCCGGACTCGGAGCGGGCCTGCACCGTCCCGAGCTTCGACAGGTCGGCCATGGCGGCCTCGAACCCCGAGCTGGGAACGCGGATCGTAGCCGAGCCCGAGTGGACGCGCGTGCCCGACGTCGAGGACGACTGGACGTATCCGCCGTAGCGCCCGGCGATCTCCATCGCGCCGCCGAACGACCGTCCGAAGGCCCCCTTCGAGACCTGGACCTCGAGCGTCGCGGTCTTGATCACCGCAGGGCCGATCGCGGGGAGCGCCCCGATCGCGCCGACCGATCCCGACGAGACGTCGGCGCCGCCACCCGAGCCCCCGACGTCGCCGACCACCGCCGGGCCGAGCGCCGCTTCGTCGGGAGCGCGGGACGCGCCGGCGGTGGTCGCGCCTCCCGAAGAGGCGTTGTTCGAGCCTGCCGACAGGCCACCCGTCGCGAGGAACCCCACGACGGCCGCCAGGGCGAAGAACGAAAGCAGGGACAGACCGAGCTTCCTCATGGAGCCCTCCTCGTCCGGAAGTGCCGGGTTGGACGAGCGACGGCGACGCGGGGTTCCCGGATGATGCGGCGGCTCGGACGGATGAGACCGTGGGGCGGTCAGGTGGCGAGCCGGACGCGCCGGTCCGTCGAGGTCGCCGAGAGGGTCTCGACGATCCCGTCGGCGGCGAGCGCGTCGAGCGCGTCGGCGACCCGCTCCGTGGGATGGCCGCTCGCGCTGGCGAGCTGCTCGAACGACAGCTCGTCCGTCGATCGCAGCACCCGGACGACGGCGCCGCGGACCTGCCGCGCGGATCCGGCGAACGGCGACTGCCGGCGCCCCGGCGAAGCGGCTGGCGCGCCCGTCTCGGCGAACGAGCACACCGAGCGCAGCGCGCACGGTCCACAGTCGGGGCGCGCGCGACAGGACTCCCTGCCGAGGTCCATGACGGCCTGGTTCCAGTCACCCGGCCGTCCGCGATCGAGCCACGCTTCGGCGAGCCCGTTCGCGTGAACGGCGTCGGTGTCGTCGCGGCCGTCGAGGACGCGCCGTGCGACGCGTCGTGCGTTGGTGTCCACCGCCGCGACCGGCACGCCGAACGCGATCGACGCCACGGCGGCCGAGGTGTACGGACCGATACCCGGAAGCGACCGGAGCACGTCCACGTCGCTCGGAACGGCGGCGTCGTGCTCGTCGACGAGCCGGCGCGCGGAGATCGACAACGCGACGGCACGGCGGTTGTAGCCGAGCCCGTTCCACGATCGGATCACGTCGGCGCGCGGGGCCGCGGCGAGCGCGCGCACCGTCGGGAACGACGAGAGGAAGCGCTCGAACGACGGCGCGACGCGCGAGGCCTGCGTCTGTTGGAGCATGACCTCGCTCACGAGGACGGCGTACGGATCCGCGGTCCGGCGCCACGGATACGCGGCGCGCCTCGGTTCGTACCACTCGAGCAGCGCCGTCCGTTGGCGTCGCGTCCGCGCGGACGTCATCGGGCGGCGGGCCGCCGGCTCAGAACCCGGCCTTGCCCCTGCCCGGAAGGTCGTCGGCGGCCTCCTTCAGCGCGCCCCACACCTCTCGGAACACGTCGGCCGCGAACTTCGGCGGCTGACTGTTCTCGCCGCCGAGCGCTCCTCGAACCGCCGATGCCGTGATCTCGACCGCCTTCTCGAACACCGCCCAATCGACCTCTCGTGCCATTGCGGGGTAGCCCTCCTCGAACGTCGCTGCGACAGCGCGGACACCCTACCGGACGACCGCGGAACCGGAGGCCGCTACCCGAACGCGCGCACGCCGGTGAGCGCCTGACCCACGATCAGGGTGTGGATCTCGTTCGTCCCCTCGTACGTGTACACGGACTCGAGGTTGTTCATGTGCCGGATGACCGGATACTCGAGCGTGATCCCGTTGGCACCGAGGATCGAGCGCGCCTCGCGCGCGATGCGAAGCGACTCGCGAACGTTGTTGAGCTTGCCCATGCTGACGTGTTCGGGGCGCAGGCGGCCGTCGTCCTTCAATCGCCCGAGATGCAGCGCCAGGAGCATGCCCTTGTTCAGCTCGACGGCCATGTTCGCGAACTTCTCCTGCGTCAGCTGGAATCCGGCCACACTGCGCCCCCATTGCTCGCGCTCGCCCGCGTACGACAGCGCCGACTCGAAACACGCGCGGGCCGCGCCGAGCACGCCCCAAACGATGCCGAACCGCGCCTCCGTCAGACAAGACAGCGGCCCCTTGAGACCGACGACGCCAGGCAGCACGGCGTCCTCCGGGAGGCGGACGTCGTCCAGGACGAGCTCCGACGTCACCGACGCGCGCAGCGAGAGCTTGCGGTGGACGTCGTTGGTCGAGAACCCGGGCGTGTCCGTCGGGACGAGGAACCCACGGACGCCGTCGTCGGTGTTGGCCCACACGACCGCCACGTCGGCGATGCCGCCGTTCGTGATCCACATCTTCGTGCCGCTCAGCACCCAGTCCGAGCCGTCGCGCCGCGCGCTCGTCCGCATGCGCGAAGGGTCGCTGCCCGCGTCCGGCTCGGTCAGACCGAAGCAGCCGATCACCTCGCCCCGAGCCATCGCCGGGAGCCACCGATCCTTCTGCTCGTCGGAACCGAACCTCCAGATCGGAAACATCGACAGCGAGCCCTGCACGCTCACGAAGCTCCGGAACCCGCTGTCGCCCGCCTCGAGCTCCAGACATGCCAATCCGTACGACACCGCGTTCGCGCCGAGCGCGCCGTGTCCGCTCAAATGCATCCCGAGGAGGCCGAGGTCGGCGAGGCCCTTCGCGACGTCGCGCGGGAAGACGGCGTCCTCGAACCAGGCATCGATCCCGGGCAGGATCTCGTTGCGGACGAACTCGCGGACGGTGTCGCGGATGTCGCGCTCCTCCTGCGAGAGGAGCCGGTCGATCTCGAGGTAATCGAGCGGATCGATCCCGGAGGCCATCGGGCGGCTAGCGTACCCGCGGGCGAACCGCACTCGCCGACGCCGATGCGGTCACAGCGCCTTCCGCCAGATCGTGAGGATCTCGATGAAGACCGGCGGCGTCGCGTCGGGCGAGAGCCGCGCGGACACGACGAACGGGCCCGTCACCTGCACGTAGCCGAGGTCCGCGTACAGCCGCCGTGCCGCGGCGTAGCCCTCGTCGAGCCCCGTGTCGAGGCCGACGCCGTCGATGCCGTCCGATCGCGCCTCGGCCTCGAGCGCGAGCATCAGCGCCCGCCCGACGCCCCGCCGACGATCGCTCGGCTCGACCCAGAGGTCGTCGACGAGTGCGAGGCCACGGAACTCGATGAGCTCGTCGATACGCCGATCGTTCGGCAACTCGAGGCCCACGTGGCCGACCGGCTCGTGGTCCAGCCACGCGATCAGGTAGCGATAGACGCCGCTCCGCTGCGCGTCGAGGCGCCGTTCGTGCTGCGTCCGCGAGCGCCCGGCGAACGCCGTCGCGACCCGCTCGAACTCGTGCAGCTCGAGCGCATGGACGTCGACGTCAGGCGATGGGCACCTCGGGAACGCGGGCGAGCGCGGCCTCCTCGGCGGCCGGGTCGAACTCGACCTCCGGCAGCCGGCCGTTGAGGTAGTCGTCGTACGCCTGCATGTCGAAGTGCCCGTGACCCGACAGCCCGATCAGGATCACGCGGTGCTGTCCGGACTCGCGCGCGGCGATCGCCTCGTCGATGCCGCCGCGGATCGCGTGAGCGGACTCGGGAGCCGGAACGATCCCCTGCGCCTTCGCGAACTGCACGGCCGCCTCGAACACCTCGTTCTGCGTGTACGCCTTGGCGTCCATCCACCCGTCGCGAACCAGGAGCGACAGCGACGGCGAGTCGCCGTGATACCGGAGTCCGCCGGCGTGCACCGGCGCCGGGACGAAGTCGTGACCGAGCGTGTACATCGGCAGCAGCGGCGTCATCTGCGCCGTGTCGCCGAAGTCGTAGGCGAACCGTCCCTTCGTGAGGGTCGGGCAGGCCGCCGGCTCGGTCGCGAGGAACCGCATCTCCGGCGTCTCGCCGCGAAGCTTGCCCGCCATGAACGGGTACGCGAGCCCACCGTAGTTCGAGCCGCCGCCGACGCATCCGACCACGACGTCGGGCCGCTCGCCGGCCAGCTCCATCTGATTCTTGGCCTCCAGCCCGATCA
>JBKPTC010000095.1:0-21473 GCA_046735355.1 bacterium | reverse complement strand
GAGCGGCTCCGGCGCCTCGGCCGGCGGGCGGCAGCGGATCGCGACGACGTCTCCGGCGACGCGAGCGGCGCCCGCGTCGGCCGGTACCAGGATCGTCCGACCGCGCCGCAGCTCGACGGCCCCGCCCTTGGTGTCGAGCCGGCCGGCACCGTCCGTGACGACGACGATCGAGAAGCCCTCGTCGAGCTCGGCACCATCCGTGAGCCGCTCGGCGCGGAAGAACGAGTCCGCGGACGACGGAAACAGCCGATCGTTCCCGTCGACGCGCCGCGCAGGCGCGGTCAGCTCGGCGAGCTCGTCGTCCCCGAGCGCGTCCGTCCGAACCGACCCGAGCGCGGCGTCGAACCCCAGCCCGAGATGACCGGCCCGGCCTCCGTCGATGTCGAACCCGTGCCACTCGAGCAGGACCGACAGGTCCGTCGGCTCTTGGAGCTCGACGACGAATACGCCGGCGCCGATCGCGTGCGGCGTCGAGCCGGGAACGAACACGGTATCGCCGGGCGCCACGCCGACGCGTCGCATCGAGGCGAGGATCGCGTCGCCGTCCTGGTCGGCGAGCCAGGTCTCGAGGTCGCCGCGGTCGACACTCTCGCCCCACCCGACATACACCTCGGCGTCCGGCGGAGCGTCGAGCACGATCCAGGCCTCCGTCTTGCCGTAGCGCAGACGCAGATGCTCGCGCGCGAACTGACGCGTCGGATGCCAGTGCACCGGCAGGCGCTCGCCGGCGTCGAGCAGCTTGACGAGCACGCCGGGATCGGCGCCGAACGCACGCGCGTGCGCCCGACCGAGGTATCGCTCGGGATCGGCCGCGATCGCGTCGCGCAGGAGCCGCCCGTCGGGCAGCGCGCTCAGGCCTCGGACGTCCGAGCCGGCCATGCACGTGCACGACCCGACCCAGTCCTCGGGAGCGTGGTCGTCGTCGACCGCGGTTCCGCGGAACCGCTCGATGGCCGGGCCGCCTCGGTAGAAGTGGTGCTGGACGTTCGCGTCGAGCACCACCGGCGCGAGCCGGGCCACGTCAGACCTCGACGCCGACCGGGTCGTCCTCGAAGCGAACGACGGTGACGTCCTGTTGGCCCGTGCCCTCGAGCAGCAGGACCATGGCCGCTGCGGACGCCTCCGCGAGCGGCGCACCGTGCCAGACGCCCGGGTTCATCGCGACGCCGGTGCCCGGCCGCAGGCGGAAGACCTCGAACCGATCGCGCGCCGGGATCGCCGACGGCTCCTCGAGCCGGTCGGGCGGTCCCACGTAGAGCAGGCAGTCGGCGCGGAGCGGGACGACCACCTCGAGCGATCGCATGTGCCGCTCCGCCCAGTCGAACCGCAGCGCCGCCGCCGAGAGCTCGAGATATCCGACGCCGAACGCGCGGCCGTCGGTCGGAAGGGGCACCGTCTCGGCCCACCACCGCCATCCGGGCCCGGACGCGTCCTCGCCGCGCTCGGGGGAGGCGATGACGTCGCCGTACGGCGCGAACGCGTCCGCCGTCACGTCTCGAACCCGAAGCGTCGTCACGTTCCCACCTCCAGCCGCACGGGCGTGAGCGGCACGAGCACCGGCGTTCCGGCGAGGCCGGACGCGCGCCGCTCGCCGTTCAGGAGGTTCGCCGGCGTGTTCGACACGCGGATCTCGATCTCGTTGGTTCCGGCCCGCACGACATCGGTCACGTCGATCTCGTACGGGTCCCAGAGTCGGACGCCGGCGCAGGCGCCGTTCACGAACACCTCGACGGCGTCGTCCCGCATCGGAACGCGAAGGCCGAGCCGCCGGCCGTCGAACTCGGCCGGCACGTCTACGGTCGTCCGATACACGCCGGTTCCCGAGAAGTACGGATACCTCTGCGCCGTCCAATCCGACGGCCGCACCGACGACGGCGGCTCGACGAGCACCGGCGACCCGTCGCGGTCCTCGACGCCGAACGAGCCGAGCAGCTTGACCCTGTCGAGCAGTCCGCCGGTCGCGCTCGCGACGTCCATCCGCACCGCCAGGACGTTCCGGCCGGCTCGCAGAGCGGAGGCGACGTCGACGATCCGCATCTGGCTGTCGAACGGCGCTCGGCGCGGCTCGTCGGTGATCCGCGTCCCGTTCACGAAGAGGCGGACGTCGTCGCCCGCGAATCCGTCGAAGACGAGTCGCGCATCGGCCGGAACGGCCTCGGCGTCGAAGGCGATGCGGAACCAGACGGGTATCGGATACGGCCGGCCGGGCTCGGCGGGGAGCTGGTACGCCCACGCGCCGGGCACCATCGACGTCCACCCGGACTCGTCGACGTCGTCGCGCACGTAACGCGTCTCGTCGTCCCCCTCTGCCTCGTCCGTGGCCGTCCACCGGTCCAGGACGAGCGCGTTCCCGCCCTCGGCCTCGAACGACCACGCCCCGTCGAGCGCGATCTCGTCGGGCGCCGGATCGAGCGACGCCTCGAGGGCGCGCGTCGCGCCGTCGACCTCGATCGTCGCGGTGGCACGCCCCTCGCGCGTCGTGCCGACGATCGCCGAACCGTCGAACGCTTCGACGTCGAACGACGCGGCCAGCACGCGAGGACGCGTTCGCTCACCTGCGACCAGGAAGACCGACCCGACCGGTGGCAGATCGATCCGCAGATGCGTCCGCCCGTCCTCGAACCGCGACGGCACCGCGGGACGCTCGTCGCCGGTCGACGGATCCCAGATCGCCGCCTCGACGTCCCCGCGGAGCCGGACATCGGCCTCCTGCGGCTCCGACGTCGGGTTCACGACGAACACGACGTCGCGACCGTCCTTGGCGCGATGCAGCGCGAAGAGGTCGTCGTTGTCGATCTCGAGGTCCGGGTCGAGCACCGTCCGGGTGGCGCGCCGGTACGCGTCGACGACGTCCGTGGCCGGCGGCACGGTCTCGGCCTGGGCCATCGCGTGGATGTTCGCGGTCGGACGGCCGGCGATCCGCCCGGCCCGAACGAACGCCACCCGGCCGGCGCACAGCACCTCGGCCGAGCCCTCGCCGCCGATCTCCGACCGCGTCTCGTCCGGATCGACGCCGAAGAGCGCGCGGACGCGCTCGCGGACGTCGACGAGGCCGTCGTGCCCGAGCGCCTCCGACGGGAGGAGCACACCGCCCAGCAGTCCTCCTCCCTGCGCGACGTGTTCCTCGAGGCGGTCGAGCGTCGACGTCCGGACATACGCCATCGGCGGCACGACGACCACGTCGTACGCCTCATCGCCCACCCGCACCGCGCCGTCGTGGAGCTCGGCCCGCGATAGCACGTCCTCGTCGAGGTAGTCGAACTCGACGTGCAGGCGCAGCAGCAGGTCGGTCAGCGCGTTGAAGTCGTCCTCCATCCGGTCGCCCACCGCGGTTCGCGCCTGCGGCGTGTACGTCGCGAACATCGCGTTGATCGGCCACAGCACGGCCGCCCGCGCGGCGTGACTGCCGCCGGACAGCGTCCGGCTGAGCCGGCTCACGTAGTCGTTGAACGCGCCGTAGTGGCGCCACCACGGGTACTGGTAGAACTGCGACGGCGGCCAGTCGCGCTTGCGGTTGCCCTCGAGCGTGTAGTGGAAGCCGTGCGGGTTGAGCACCGTGACGCCGAGGACGTACTCCCAGTCGGCGATCCATTTCATGCGCTGCATCGTCGCATCCATGAAGATGCCGCCGAACGACTCGCAGATCACACGTGGGCTGCCCGTCTGGTGCGCCGCCGACGTCGCGACCTTGATCGCAACGTGCTGGTCCGGCGCCGTCCGCGTCCCGATCACCGGATACAGGTGGTCGACGGCGACGATGTCCATGTTCTCGTAGTGCCGGAACAGGTTTCCCTCGACGCGGATCATCCGCCGCAGCCACTCCTCGTACAGCAGGTGCGCCGTGAACACCATCCCATGCTCGTTGCACCACTCGCGGAGCTGCCGGTAGTACGCGTTCGTGTACAAGTCGGTCGTCGTGTTGAAGTAGTCGTGCCGGACGCGCGCGCTGTCCGGCCGCACGTCGAAGAACAAGTCGATCAGCCGCGGACGCAGGTCGTAGCCGTTCCGATCCCGGAACCGCCGGAACATGTCCTTGGTCCACGGCACGACGGGGTTGTCGCCGCCACTCATGTAGTAGTGCATCGCGGGCTCGTCGGAGTAGAAACCGACGAGCGGCCGCGAGCCGTCCCCGTTACCTGCCGCCCGCAGATACGGCGCGTAGCCGAGCTCGATGAACGTCCTCGTCGACTCCGGGTCCATCGCGTCGATGTAGTAGTCGGCGCGCTTCTCGACGACGTACGACAGGCGCCACGTGCCGGGCGGCACCTCCCACGGCACGACCTTCTCGAACGACAGGTTGGGGGTCAGGTCGATCACCGTTCCGTCCTCGCCCATCGCGAACGCCGCGACGGGGTTCGACCGCTCGAAGTCAAGGTACCGGCTGTCCTCCCCGGTCAGGCACATGAACCACGGCCCTTGGATCTGGAAGCTGATGCACTCGATGTACCGCTGCGACAGGTCCGGGCGGGCCTTGAGCACCCGCTTGTCTGCGGTGCCGCTCGGCCAGTTCATCTCGTCGTAGATCCACGTCACCAGGCCGAGGGCGTGCGCCTCCCCCGCCGCGATGCTGATCCGGTCCAGGTAGTCGTCCGACAGGTACGGCAGCTCCAGCCCGTAGCGCCCGTGCAGGACGACGCCGTGCATCCGCTTGTCGGCCAGCTCGCGCAGCTGGAACCGCATCTCGTCCGGGTCGAGCTCCCCGTTCAGGAACCAGAACGGCAGGATCCCGAACTCCGGCGTGGGTTGCCGAAAGGTCGCCGGGTCGAGCCCTTCGTCGACCCAACGTTCGTTGACGTCCGCCTTCACGCTCACGTGCCCACCGCCCCTTCCCCGTTCGGTAGCACCGTCGCCTTGACGAACCCCTCGGGCTTGTCGACCGCCGTCCGGAACGCCTCGTCGATCCGTTCGAGCGGATACCGGTGCGTGACGAGCTCGTCCAGCCGCACGCGCCCCGATGTGAGCAGCCGCATGCCCATACGCATGCCGCGCAGGATCGTCGAGACGTCGCGGAAGTGCGCGTTCACGATGCGAAAGGCCATCCAGTTCCACTGTCCCAGCGGGATGCTGCGCGGCTCGCCCTGGTGGTAGCCCGTGATGACGACCGTGCCGCTCATCCGCGTGACGTCGCCGATCGGATCGAGCGCGCGCTGCACGCCTGTCACCTCGAAGGTCGTGTCCACGCCGCGCCCGTCGGTCAGCTCGCGCACCCGGTCGACGACATCCTCGCGCGACGGATCGACCGTGGCGGTCGCGCCCAGCTTCGTCGCTCGGTCGAGCGCGTCGGCACGCGGATCGACCACGATGATCTGACGAGGACCCTGTTGTTCGACGAGGAGCTGCACGAGATTGCCCATGAACCCGGCGCCGACGACGAGGACGTCGTCGCCGAGCGACGGGTTCGCGAGATCGACGGCGTTCACTGCGCACGCCATCGGCTCGCCGAGCGCGAGATCGAGCGGCACGTCCCCGGCCGAAAAGCAGTGCTCGGCGTCGACGGCCACGTACTCGGCGTAGCCCCGCGTGGTCACCCACGTGGCGACGCGGTCGCCGGCCCGAACCGTCCGCACGTCGGCCCCGACGGCCTCGACGACCCCGCTCACCTCGTGGCCCGGATACCACGGCATCGTCGCGTGACCCGCCTTGCCGAGCCACATGTCGAGCTCCGAGGCGCACACGCCGCACGCCGCGACGCGAACGAGGACCTGGTCGTCCTGGATCGAGGGGACGGGCTCGTCGACCACGTCGAACCGCTGCGCCGTCGGCAGCATCGCGAGCCTCATCGCCCGGCCACCTCGAGGATCCGGGCGGTCGTGCCGTCGACGCCGACGCGGGCCGACCCGTCGTGGAGATCGAACCGGTCGCCCGTGAGCGCGTCGACGAGCGTCCGGCCGGCGAACGCGGCGAGCGGTCCACGGAGATCCACACGGACGCGCTGGTTCGCGTCGCCGAAGTTCAGCAGGACGAGCACGCTCGGCGCGCCCGCCGCCCTGCGGACGTACGCGTACATGCCGGAGGTCGGTTCGACGCTCACGCGCTCCCACCCGCGCGAGTGCAGCGCCGGCGTCGTCGTGCGCAACTCGATCAGCCTCCGGTAGTAGTCGCGGAGCCCCGGATGGCGGTCGTCGTTCCACACCAGCGGCGTGAGCGCGTCGTAGGGCAGGTACGACGCGCCGATCTCGTCGCCGGTGTACAGCTCGGGGACGCCCGGAAGCGTCAGGAGCATCGCCGCCGCGACCCGCGTCATGCCCTCGCCGTACAGGTCGATGAACCGCGTGCCGGTGTCGTTGTTGTTCAGGAAGCGGAAGATCAGCGCGTCGTCGTCGTAGCCCTTCGGCGGGTTCAGCAGCGCCTGGTCGAGCCAGTCGCCGATCACCTCCGGCGCGTCGAACACGCCCTGCCACGCCCAGTTGCCGAGCTGCTCGGTCCAGTCGTATCCGACGTCGAACCCGTGCGAGAAGTAGTAGGGGTCGCGCGCGCTCGCCTCGGCGATCAGCATGAGGTCCGGCTTGATCCGCTTGAGCTCCTCGCGCCAGACCGGCCAGAACCCCGGTCGCCGTCGCTTCACGCCCCAGCACGCGTCGACGCGGAAGCCGTCGACGTCGAACTCGCGGACCCAGTACGAGAACGCGGCGAGCTCCATGTTCCGGACCTCGACGTTGTCGTAGTTCAGATTGTTGAGGTTCGACCAGTCGAAGTAGTGCGTGATCTCGCCGGCCGCGTCGCGGTCGAAGAAGTCGTGGTAGCGGGAACTCTCGCCGTACTTCGCGGCGTCGACCGAGTACGGGTGCTCGTCCGAGATGTGGTTGGGGACGAAGTCCATCAGGACGCGGATGCCGTGCTCGTGTGCCGTGTCGACCAGCTCGCGGAACTCCTCCTTGGTGCCGTAGTCCGGGTTCAGGTTGAAGTAGTCCTTCACGGCGTAGCCGAAGTCGCCGACCGGCGAGACGTTGACCGGTGACAGCCAGAGGGCGGTGACGCCGAGGTGCTCGAGGTACGGGATCTTCGCCTCGACGCTTCGGAAGCCGTCGTCGCCGAAGAGCGGCGGGACGACGCCGTACACGACCGCGTTCTCGACCCAGGCCGGGGCCTCCGTCCGCAGGTCGGGGATGCGCGGGTCGCCGTGCTCGACGACGAAGTAGGTCGTGCTCTCGTCGGTACGGCCCTGGCGGTCGGTCACGCGAACGGTGACGTAGTACTCGCCGTCGCGCTCGGGCGCCGTGACGGTCGCCTGGTCCCCCGCCCCTTCGATCCGGAGGGGCTCCGGGTTGTCCGGCCGCTCGGACCACGCGTAGGTCTCGATCGGCGAGCCGTCGAACCCACTCGGCTCGCTGCCCGATGCGTCGAACGTCACGTCGGGGCCGTCCACGACGGTCCGGATCCGCGCCGTCGGGCGCGGATCGAGGCGCTCCGTGTAGTCGACCTCGGCCGCGCCCCCACCGCCGGAGCAAGCGACCCGAACCCGGTCGTCGCCGGGGACGAGCGCGACGTCGGTCGAGAACCGGCCGTTCCCGACGTCGACGCGCCACGCGACGCCGTCGTTCACCCCGACATCCACGCTGTCGCAGCGCGCGGTTCCGGAGACGGTCTCGGACCACGCCCAGGCGTCGCCGCCCCGCTGGTCGAACGCGATCACGGACGCTCCGCCGCGCGTCCGGGCCGGCGAGCCGGCGTCCGGCCCGGACCCGCCGGTGCACGACGCGGCGACCGCCACGACCACCGGCAGGGCGCTGGCGACGGCCCGGCGCCGGACCCGTCCGCGGTCCACGGAGGCCTCAGCCCTTGAGCCCCTGCAGCGAGATGCCCTGCACGAACTTCCGCTGGAAGACCAGGAACACGAGGATCATCGGCAGCGTCGCGACGACCGATCCCGACATCAGCACGCTCCACGCCGTCCGGTTCTTGACGACGAACAACGCGAGCCCCAGTGGCACCGTCGTGAGGCTCGGGCTTGAGATGTAGATCAGCGGGCCGTAGAAGTCCTCCCAGAAGAACTGGAACGTGAAGATCGCGACCGCCGCGAGCGCCGGCCACGACAGCGGGATCACGATCTTCCGGTAGATCTTGAACTCGCTCGCGCCGTCCACGCGCGCCGCGTCGATCAGCTCGTCCGGGATGCTCCGCATGTACTGCCGGAGGAGGAAGATCGAGAACGGGCTGACGAGCGATGGCACGATGAGCACCCAGTAGGAGTTGATCCAGCCATGGCCACCGACGCCGAAGATGTCGTTCCCGCCGAACAGCGGGATGTGCTTCATGATGATGTAGGTCGGGATGATCGTGACCTGTCCCGGCACCATCATCGTCGCGAGACCCAGGAAGAACAGGAAGTTGCGGAGCGGGAACGTCCGCTTCGCGAAGCAGTACGCGGCGAGCGACGAGAAGAACAGCTGCCCGAAGGTCACGGTCGACGAGACGAAGAAGCTGTTGAAGAACCACCGCAGCACGGTCGCCGTCCCGACGTTGGCCTGCGAGTTGGCGTGCGCCTGGATGTTCGAGATCCCGAGGAACGTCCGAAAGTTCTCGAGCGTCGGCTGCGTCGGGATCCATTGCGGCGGGTTCTGGAACATCCGCCCCTCCGGCTGCAGCGACGCCGTCACCATGTACGCGAACGGCGCGACGAAGATGAGCGCGCCGGCGATCAGGATCGCGTACCGGACGACGCGGCTCGGCTTCGGTCGCCGGCGCGGGCGCCGGAGCGCGATCGCGGGCGCGGCGGCGCCGGGCGAGAGATGGCCGATCTCCTGCGCGGTCTGCGACGTCGCCACGTCAGGCCTCCGCCTGGCGCATGTAGTACCGGAACTGCCAGATCGAGAAGACGAGCAGCATCGCGAACAACGCGTACGCGAGCGCGGCGGCGTACCCCATCTGGAAGAACACGAAGGCGGCCCGGTAGATGTAGTACATGATCGTGGTCGTCGACCCACCAGGCCCCGGCGGGCCGCCCTGGGTCATGATGAAGATCTGCGTGAAGACCTGGAACGAACCGATGAACGAGATGATGAGCAGGAAGAGGGTCGTCGGCGCCAGCATGGGGATCGTGATGCGCCAGAACCGCTTGAACGGACCGGCCCCGTCGACCTCGGCCGCCTCGTACAGCTGCGACGGGATCGACTGCAATCCGGCCAGATACACGATCATGTAGAAGCCGACGCCCTTCCATACGGTCATCAGGATCACGGCCGGCATGGCGGTGCGTCCGCTCGACAGCCACAGCAGCGGGTGGCTGATCAGGTGCAGCTTCAGTAGGTAGTAGTTCGCGAGCCCATAGTCCGTGTTGTAGACCCACTTCCAGATGATCGACGCGACGACGAGCGGCGTCACGACCGGGAGGTAGTACATCGTCCGGAACAGCCCGAGCGCGCGCACCTGAGCGTTGAGCAACACCGCGACCGCCAGCCCGATCGCGAGCTCCAGCGGGATCGTCCCGATCGTGAAGTACAGCGTGTGGCCGATCGAGGCGAGGAAGCCGGTGTCGTGCAGCATGTCGCGGTAGTTCTGCAGTCCGACGAACGGCTTCTGCGGCTGGAGGATGTCCCACTCGTGGAAGCTGATCCAGAACGAGAAGATCAGCGGATAGACGAAGAAGGCGAAGAACAGGATCAGCCCCGGCGACAGGAACAGGTACGCCGTCCACTCGTTGCGGGCCTCGTGCAGCTTGCGCCGGAGGTATCCGCGGCGCTTGACGACCGGCGGCGCCGCCTCGGCCTGAGCGACCGCCACGTCTTCCCCCTCTCCGAACGTCGGTCGAGCGTCCGGCGGGGGCGGGCGCCGGATCGGCGCCCGCCCCGGCTCGGAGCGGTCTCGGCTACTTCTTGAGGATGTCGGCGGCGTCCGCGGCCGCCTTGTCGAGCGCCTGAGCCGGCGAGACGTCGCCGTAGATGGCGGCGCCGAGCTGCTGGTTCAGGTCTTCCTCGATCTGCGACCACTTGGACGTCTGGATGTCGCTCGTGACGCCGCATTTCATGTTGTCGGCGAACCCCTTCAGCACCGGCTTCTTCTCGAAGATCGTCGGGTCGGACAGCAGGGACTGCCGCGGCGGCAGGAGCGTGCTGCCCTTCTCGAGCACGTTCCACTTCAGCATGTTCTCGGGACGCGAGAGGTACTCGATCCACAGCCACGCCGCGTCGGCGTTCTTGCTCTGGTTGAACACGACGAGGTCGTCGCCGGCGATCGTCGTGGCGCATCCGGCCGGACCCTCGGGCATCGACGCCGTTGCCCACTTGCCGTCGATCTTCGGGAACGAGGTCTCCATCTCGCCGGCGAACCACGAGCCGGCCTCGTACATCGCGACCTTGCCCTCCGCGAAGGCGACACGGCCGTCCCACGAGTTCGAGTTGTAGTAGTCCGGCGGCGAGTACTTGTTGAGGCCCACGTAGAAGTCGGCCGCCTGCTTGCCCTCGGGGCTGTCGAAGACGACCTTGCCTGCGTCGTTGTCGTACAGGTCGCCTCCGGCCTGCCACAGCCACGGGTACCAGTAATAGGCGGACTCCGGCGCGAACAGGATGAAGCCATACTGCTTCTTGGCCGGGTCGGTCAGCTTCGCCGCGTCGGCCTGGAACTCGTCCCACGTGGTGGGCGGCCCGTCGATCCCCGCCGCCTTGAACATGTCGGTTCGGTAGAACAGGCCGGTCGTCTCGCCGTCGAACGGCAGCGCGTACCACGTATCGTTGTACTGCGCCCCCACCGCCCACGCCTCGACGTAGTCGCTGGTGTCGATGTACTTGCTCTGGTCGATGTACTTCGTCAGGTCGACGAGCGCGTCTCGCGACGCGAAGTCCGTCACGGCCGACATGTCCATGAACGCGGTGTCGGGCGCGGTGCCGCCGGCGACCTGCGTCAGCAGCTTCTGGGTCGATTGCTCGGCCGGCAGGTTCTGGAACTCGACGGTGATGGTCGGAAACTCCTTGTGGAACGCGGCCGCCAGGTCCTTCATCGTCTTGGTGTTGCCGACCCACGACGCGAACGTGATCGTCGTGTCCTCCTTCGGCGGCTGCACCTGCTGACCGGCGGACGGGCCCTCGGGCTGGTTGCCGGTGTCGTTCGAGACGCCGCACGAAACGGCGAGCGTGGCGCACGCGACCGCAAGCACCGCAACGCGCCAGCCGCGGATCAGATCCCTCGCCATCGATCCACTCCCCCTCTCCGGGCGCGTCGGCCCGAGGCGGATCGGCGACTCCGGGCGTCCGCCCGGGCACGCCGATCCGCAAACCGATTTGCCGCGGGTACCTTGACCCGTTCTCGCGAGGGCTGTCAAGGTAACCGGCGCGGGGGGCGCCCCGGAACCGGGGGAACCATGGTCCTGGAAGAACCGACCTCGCGGCCAGGCTCGCGTGGAGGCAATCGGTTTGCGCACCGACGTCGGACGACGATCGACGACGTCGCGGCGCGTGCGGGCGTGAGCAAGACGACGGTCTCGCACGTGCTCTCGGGCAAGCGTCCCGTGGGCGCGGCGACCCGCGCGCGAGTCGAACGCGCGATCCGCGAGCTCGACTACCGCCCCGATCTCGTCGCCCGGAGCCTTCGGACGCGGCGAACGCACGTCGTCGCGCTGGTGCTGCCCGACATCACGAACCCGTTCTTCCCCGTCCTCGCGCGCGGCTTCGAGGACGCGCTCCGCCGCGGCGGGTACCGAACGTTGATCTGCAACACCGACTCGATCCGCGACCACGAGCTCGCGTTCGTGTCGGACGTCGTGAACCGCGGCGTCGACGGCGTCGCGCTGGTCGCGCGGCACGTGCACGCCGACGACGTCGCCGCCCTCGTCGTGAACGGCGTCAACATCGTGACGATCGGCGGCATGCGGATCGACCATCCGCTGGTGGACGTCGTGATGGGCGACGACGAGCGCGGCGCGTGCGACGCGACCGCGTACCTGCTCGACCGGTATGGACCGCGCGTCGGCTGCATCTCGGGATCGGATGAGGGGCCGCAGGCGCGCGAGATCGGGTATCGGCAGGCGCTCGGGGCCTCCGGCGTCGCCGTCGATCCGAGCCTGATCGCCGAGGGCGACTGGACGCGCGCGGGCGGCCTGGCGGCGATGCGCCGGCTGCTCGACGGCCTCGACGGCCCACGGGCGGTGTTCTGCGGCAACGACCTGATGGCGCTCGGCGCCCTCGACGCTGCGCACGAACGCGGCCTGCGGGTCCCCGACGATGTCGCGGTCGCCGGCTACGACGACGTCGAGTGGGCATCGCTCATCCGTCCAACCCTGACCACCGTCCTGAACCCGGCGTACGACACCGGTCGCGCGGCCGCCGATCTCCTCCGCGACCGCATCGCCGGCGGCTACGACGGCGCGCGCCGCGTCGTGAGCATCACCTGCAACCTGATCATCCGGGAGTCGGCGTGAGCCCGGACGTCGTCTCGGTCGGGATCGTCGGAGCCGGGTTCGCCGCTCGCGCGCACGTCGACGCGCTCCGGCGCGTGGACGCCGTCCGGATCGCCGGTATCGCGGCCAGCACGCCGGAGCGATCCCGGGCGGTCGCGACCGAGCTCGGGCTGCCGCCGTTCGACGACTACGACGCGATGCTGCGCGACGACGGCGTCGAGGTCGTCGACGACTGCACGCCGAACGATCTGCACCTCGAGATCAACACGGCGTCACTTCGCGCCGGCAAGCACCTGCTGTCGGAGAAGCCGCTGGCGATGGACTCGGCCCAGACGGCGCGTCTTCTGGAGCTGGCCGGCTCCGCGGGCGTCGTCACCGGCGTGTGCTTCAACTACCGCCACTTCCCGCTCGTTCAGCATCTGCGCGCCGAGTTGGCGACCGGCGAGCACGGGCGCGTCCGCCTGGTGACGGGCGGGTATCTGCAGGACTGGTTGCTGCTCGACACCGACTGGAACTGGAGGCTCGACCCGGCGCGCGGCGGCGCCTCGCGCGCGGTCGCGGACATCGGCTCGCATTGGATCGATCTGGTCCAGCACGTGACGAACGATCGGGTGGTCGAGGTGTGCGCGAACCTCGGCCGCGTGCACGACGTGCGTCGGCGACCGGTCGACGAGGTCCAGACGTTCGCCACCGGCGACGGTCGTCGGGAGCAGGTCCCGGTCGGCACGGAGGACTTCGCAACGATCCTGTTCGCGACGGCCGCCGGCGCGCGCGGCACCTTCACGGTCTCGCAGGTGAGCGCGGGCCGCAAGAACCACCTCACGATCGAGGTGGATGCCGATCACACGGCGTTCGCCTGGAACCAGGAGGAGCCGAACACGCTGTGGATCGGTCGGCGCGACGCCGCGAACGAGACGCTGCCCCGCGACCCGGCCCTCCTCGCCGACGCGGCGGCACCGCTCGCGCACTATCCCGGCGGCCACCAGGAGGGCTGGCCCGACGCGCTCCGAAACCTCATGGCCGACTTCGTCGGGGCCGTGCGGGCTCGGCGCAGCGACGAGCACCACGACGCGACGTTCGCGTCGTTCGCGGACGCGCACCACACGACGATGGTCGTCGAGGCGATCCTCGCGAGCGACCGCGCGCGCGGCTGGGTCGGCATCGGAGCGCCCCAGAAGGTTCGCGCATGAGGCTCGGCGTGTTCACGGTGTTGCTCCGGGAGCTCCCGTTCGAACGGATGCTCGACACGCTGGCGGAACTCGGCGTCGACGCGGTCGAGATCGGCACCGGGAACTATCCCGGGTCGCACCACGCTGACGTCGACGCGATGCTCGCCGACCGCTCGAGCGCAGATGCGTTCCGAAAGGCGGTCGAGGCTCGCGGCATGGCGATCAGCGCGCTCAGCCAGCACGGCAACCCCCTGCACCCACAGGCCGAGATCGCCGACGCGGCACACGAGGTGTGGCGCAAGACCGTGCTGCTGGCCGAGGCGCTCGAGGTGCCGGTGGTCAACGCGTTCTCCGGATGCCCCGGCGATAGCGAGGGATCGCGGTTCCCCAACTGGGCGACCTGCGCGTGGCCCGAGGACTTCCTCGAGGTGCTCGACTGGCAGTGGAACGAGAAGGTCATCCCGTACTGGACCGCCGAGGCCGTGTACGCGCAGCAGCACGGCATACGGATCGGCTTCGAGATGCACCCGGGCTTCGTCGTCTACAACACCGAGACACTGCTCCGGCTCCGGTCGGCGTGCGGGTCGGCCGTCGGCGCGAACCTCGACCCCAGCCATCTGTTCTGGCAAGGCATGGATCCGGTCGAGGTGATCAAGGTGCTCGGGCGCGAGAACGCGCTCTTCCACGTGCACGCCAAGGACACGCAGATCGACCGGCGGAACACCGCGATCAACGGCGTCCTCGACACCAAGCACTACGGGGATCTGCTCGAGCGGTCGTGGGTGTTCCGCACCGTCGGATACGGGCAGGGCGAGAAGGTGTGGCGGGACATCATCAGCACGCTTCGTGCGGTCGGCTACGACTACGTGCTCTCCATCGAGCACGAGGACAGCTACCTCTCGATCGACGAGGGGTTGCGGCGAGGGATCCAGACGTTGCGATCGATCCTCATCACCGAGCCCACCGGTCAGATGTGGTGGGCGTAAATGATGAGCCGGAGCGGAACGAGGTGAACGTGAGTGGCTGACATCGTGCTCGAGGACGTGACGAAGGTCTACTCGGACGGAACGGTCGCGGTGCGCGACGTGAGCTTCGAGATCCCCGACGGGGAGCTGATGGTACTCGTCGGTCCGTCGGGATGTGGCAAGACGACCATCCTGCGGATGGTCGCCGGCCTCGAGGAGATCACCGACGGGATCGTGCGCATCGGCGACCACGTCGTCAACGAGATGTCCGCCAAGAACCGCGACATCGCGATGGTCTTCCAGAATTACGCGCTGTATCCGCACATGAACGTCTTCGAGAACATGGCGTTCAGCCTGCGGATGCGCAAGGTGAAGAAGTCCGAGGTCAACGAGAAAGTGCATGAGGCGGCGAAGATCCTCGGGCTGGAGGACCAGCTGAAGAAGAAGCCAGGCGCGCTGTCCGGCGGCCAGCGGCAGCGCGTCGCCATGGGGCGTGCGATCGTCCGCGAGCCACAGGCCTTCTTGATGGACGAGCCGCTGTCGAACCTCGACGCCAAGCTTCGCGTGCAGATGCGCGCCGAGATCTCGCGCATCCAACGGGACGTCGGCATCACGACGATGTACGTCACGCACGACCAGACCGAGGCGATGACGCTCGGCGACAAGGTCGCGGTGCTGCGGACGGGCGTCCTGCAGCAGCTCGACACGCCGCAGGGCCTCTATCAGCGGCCGGTCAACCTGTTCGTCGCGGGGTTCATCGGTTCGCCGGCGATGAACCTCGTCGAGGCGACCGTCCGCGTGACCGACGGGGGCACGTTCGTCGAGTTCGCCGGCCAGCGCATCCGCGTCGACGACCAGGAGGTCGCCGAGCGTCCCGCGCTCCGGGGGTTCGACGGGCGCACGGTCGCGCTCGGTATCCGTCCCGAAGCGCTGCTCGACGTCCAGGTCGAACGCGACCTTCCCGCCGACCGCCGCATCCGGGCGACGGTCGACCTCACCGAGGATCTCGGCAGCGAGGTGCTCGTTCATTTCAGCGTCGATGCGCCGCCCGTCGTCACGGAGGACATCAAGGAGCTGGTGGAGGACCAGGGCGCGATGACCGCCGAGGAGCTCGCGCGAGCCGGCCGGTCGATGTTCGTGGCGCGGTTCGAGGCGCTCAGCAAGATCGACGAGGGGCAGACGATCGAGATCGGCGTGAACAACTCCGCGCTGCACTTCTTCGACATGCAGACCGGCGCCGGGATCTACGAGGACTCGTTCGTGCCTGCCGCGATCTGATCGGTCGCGTCGAGCGGAACGCGTCGGGGTGTCAAGCCTTGACGATCATGCCGCCGTCGACGCGGAGCGACTCACCGGTGACGAACGACGCCTCGTCGGACGCGAGCCAGACGATCGCGTTGGCGACCTCCTCGGGGCGGCCGAGCCGATTCACGGGATGCATCGCGAGCCACTCGGCCTCGATCTCGGCGCCGTTCGGCGACTCGCGCACGATCCGCTCGTTCATCGGCGTGAGGATCGTGCCGGGGATCACGGCGTTCACGCGGACGTTCATCGGCGCGTACTCGACCGCGACCTGGCGCGTGAGCGCGTCGATGCCGCCTTTGCTCGCGGCGTAGGCCGACCAACCGACGAAGCCGACCGATCCCTGGACCGAGCTCGTGTTCACGATCGAGCCGCCGCCGCCCTTCAGCATCTCGGGGATGGCGAAGTGCATCCCGCGCCACAGGCTGGTCAGGTTCACGTTGAGGACAGTGCTCCAGTCCTCCTCCGAGATCTCGGTCACGCTGCCGCCGATCGCGATCCCCGCGTTGTTGATGAGCACGTCGAGGCGGCCGAAGCGTCCGACCGTCGCCTGGACGAGCTCGCGTACGTCGTCTGTCGAGCCGACGTCCGTTCGTTGGAACAGCGCGACGCCGTCGGCACGCTGGATCTCCTCGGACGCGTCCGATCCGCCCGCCTCGTCGACGTCGGCGAGCGCCACCAGCGCCCCCTCGCGCGCGAGCCCCACCGCGGCGGCGCGGCCGATGCCGGACGCGGCGCCCGTCACGATCGCGACCTTCCCGTCGACCCGACCCACGCCGGTCACCTCCCCTCGAACGACGGATCCCGCTTCTCGACGAACGCGAGCACGCCCTCGACCGCGTCGGCCGTCGCGCGGAGCCGCAGCAGCGCGTCCTGCTCGAGCGTCAAGCCCTCCTCGAGCGGGCGATCGAGGGCCAGTCGGAGCAGCGCGTGCATCTCGCGCGAGGCGACCGGCGCGACCTTCGCCGCCCGCTCCGCGAGGCCGACGGCGGCACCGACCACGTCGTCCGCGATCGCCGACACGAGACCGAGCGCGAGCGCCTCGTCCGGCCTCAGTCGATCGGCGGCCAGCAACACGCGCGCGGCGACGTACGGTCCGACCGCGCGCGTGAGCCGCTGTGTTCCGCCGCCGCCCGGCGACAAGCCGAGCAACCCCTCGGGGAGACCGAACCGCGCCGACGGGCTCGCGACGATCAGGTCGCACGCCAGCGCGATCTCGAAGCCGCCACCGAGGGCGTAGCCGTTCACGGCGGCGATCGCCGTCTTGGGGAAGTCGTCGATGCGCGAGAAAAGCACCCGGCTGCGGTGCTGATACGCCGCGAACTCCTCGTCCGTCTGCCGCGAGTACTCCTCGATGTCGGCGCCGGCGACGAACGCGCGATCGCCCGCGCCCGTGAGCACGACTGCGCGGACGGCGCCGTCCGCCTCGACCTCGTCGAGGAGTGCCTCGAACCCGTCGAGCAGCGCCGAGCTCAGCGCGTTGAGCTTGTCCGGCCGGTTGAACGTGAGGATGGCGATCGGGCCGCGACGCTCGAGCAGGATCTCGTCGCTCACACCACGCCCTCGTCGTGCATCGCGATGACGTCGTCCGCGTCGAACCCGAGCTCGCGCAGGATCTCGTCGGTGTGCTGCCCGACGGCGGGCGGGCCGGTCCGGATCGTGCCCGGCGTCTTCGAGAACCGCATCGGGACGCCGACGACCCGGACGTCGCCGCCGTTGGGATGCGGAACGGACGTCAGCAGCCCGTTGTGCTCCACCTGCGGGTCGCGGACGACGTCGTCGAACGTGCGGACCGGCGCGCACCAGACGTCGCGCGTGGCGAGCAGCGCGAGCCACTCATCCGTCGGCCGCACGGCGAGCCGTCGCTGCAGGAGCTCCTTGATCTCGTCGCGGGAGTCGTACGCGGCGCGCTCATCGTCGTATGCGGCCAGCTCGGGCAGGTCGAGCAACTCCCCGATCACGGGCAGCGACGCCATCGCGAGCGCCATCCAGCCGTCGGCGGTCCGGTAGATGCCGAACGGCGCCGACAGCCACGCGCCGCCGATCCCGGCTTCGCTGCGGTCGAACCGCCGCTCGAGGTTCAGGAACGCCGCAAGCTCCTGGCACTGCAGCGCGATCGCCGTATTGAACAAGCTGACGTCGACCCGCTGGCCCTCGCCCGTGCGCTCGCGGTGGAACAGCGCGACCATGGCGCTGAACGCGAGCAGGAGCGCGGTGCTCGCGTCGACAATCGAGCTGCCCGACGGCGTGGGAGGGTCCGCCCTGCGGCCTCCGTACGCGGCGAGGCCGCTCATCGCCTGGATGAGCAGGTCCTGCCCCGGCCGGTCGACGTACGGCCCGTCGGGTCCGAACCCGCTTCCCGAGACGTACACGATCGACGGGTTGATCTCGCGCAGGTCGTCGTAGCCGAGGCCGAGCCGGTCCATCACGCCCGGCCGGAAATTCTCCATCACGAGGTCGCTGCGCTCGGCCATGCGGCGGCAGACGTCGCGCGCGCGCTCGTCCTTGAGGTTGAGGGCGACGCTGCGCTTGTTGCGATTCATCGCGAGGAAGAACGGGCTCTGCCCGTCCAGCAGCTCGCCGATGGCGTGCAGCCCACGCTCCCACTCCCCCGCTCCCGGACGCTCGACCTTGATGACGTCGGCGCCCATGTCGGCGAGGAACTGCGAGGCCCAGGGGCCCATCATCATCTGTGTGAAGTCGAGGATGCGGATGCCCTCGAGCGCCATCACCGTCACGCGCGCATCACGATCCGGAGCTCCCCCTTGTCTCGGCGTCGATCTCGTCCACCCTATCCACGACGTCGAGCGCGTCCCCGTCCGAGAGGAACCGGTGGACGACGTCGCCGGCTCGCTCCTGGAATTCGAGGAATCCGGCGTGCCGGGGTCGAAGGTACGCGGCGTCGAGCGCGGGCAACGTGTCTCGGAAATACCCGCGCGCAAGATCGTTCGCCGCCTCGTCGAGCCACGCCGAACGATGACCGGGTTGTCCGTGCTCGCGCACGTACAGACCGCGCTGGACCTCCGGCGATGCCACGAACGCCGCATGCGCGACCGCAGCGTCGATCCGCGACGACAACGCCGACACCGCGATCCCGGCGCCGCCGAGCGTTCCGACCGGAGCGCCCGTCGACCCCGCCGGCGCCGGTGCGAACGAGAGCACATGGCGCCGGTAGTCCAGCCTGGAATAGTTGGAGTACCCGAATGCGAGCGGGCAGTACACGACGTCGTTGTCGGTCGCCATGTGCTCGTACGCGCGCGGCGGATTCATGGTCCGGGCAGCGGGATGCCCGCGTTCGACGAGTCCGCGCAGCCGCTGGAGCAGCGCCGCGCGCTCGGCTCGCGGGCCGTCGAACGGATCGATCCCCTCGGCCACGCACAGCGCGAGATACGAGAGGATCGCGTCGACCGGGATGGACGGAACCACGATGCGCAGACCCGCCTCGCGGGCCACGGTGTCGAGGTCGAACACGTCCGCCCACGTCGCCGGCACGTCGACGCCGAGCCGCGCCAGCAGGTCGGGCCGGTAGCTCGCGACCTGCGCCGCCGCGTCGATCGCGAGGGCCCAGACGTGCCCGTCCCACCCATAGCTGTCGTAGCTGCGGCCGACGGAGCTCCGCTCCTGATCGCGGAGGAAAGATGCGTCGAGGTGGTCGTCGAGCGGAACGAGCGCCCCGCGCTCGACCGCGAACCCGATCGAGGGGTGATCAAGCACGATGAGGTCGAACCGGCGGGCGAGCGAGGCGACGTCCTCGTCCGCGAAGGCCTGGAGCGACCGGACGTCCCACTCGACGCGCACGCCGGGCGCGCGCTCGGCGTAGACGGCCGCCGTCGCGATCAGCGGCCGCAAGCCACGATCGTGGTTCCACGTGATGCCGGAAAGGACGACCGGATCGGCCATTGCGAGCGGACCTAGCGGAGCGGCGGCAGCGGGACGCCGCCGACGCCGAGCTCGATCACCGTCAGGTGCCAGCGGCCGAGGTTCGCGGTGACGAGCGTCGTGCCGGCGAACGCGATGTTCGTCGGATGCGCGAGCGTGTGCGCCGTGACATCGTGGAAGACGACCTCGACCTCGCCATCGGGCGTGACGCGCAGTACCTGGCTCGGCTCGTAACAGCCGACGTACAGGTTCCCGTCCCGCCCGAACGCGAGACCGTCCGGCAGCGCCGTCCCGAACGAAGCGACCTCCTCGCGCGTGCCCGCCGACCCGTCCGGCAGGATCGGGATGCGAAACACGCCGGGCGCGAACGTCTCGGCCACGTAGAGCGCCGACCCGTCTGGAGCGAACGCGAGCCCGTTCGCGAACACCACGTCCTCCGCGTACCACAGCTCGCCCCTGCCGTCGGCCTCGAACCGGAAGACGCCCGGCCCGGGCTCGCCGAACGCGTGGCTGTCCGACACATACAGCCGGCCCTCCGCGTCGAACGCCGGATAGTTCGGGATCGCGATCGGACGTCCGGGCACACCGTCGGCGAAGCGCTCGACGCGCCCGCTGCGGCCGTCCATCCGGAACACGGCGGCGTACTTCAGATCGCAGACGAACAGGTTGGCGTCGCCGTCGAACGCCATGCCGAGGCAGAAGCCGTCGGTCGTCGCGACCTGCTCGATGCGCGAGCCGTCGGGCGGCAGCCGGAAGATCTGGCCGCGCTCGCCGCCGCACCAGATGCTGCCGTCCGGATGGACCGCCACACCCTCGGGATGGTCCAGCTGCGGATCGGTGACTGCGCCGTCGAACAACACGCGAACGCGGTCGGCGTCGACGAGCACGGGACACCTCCGTTGACTTCGGCGTTCCGGCGTGGTTGCCGGGGTCGCTATCTTTGCACGGATGTCTCGGGCCCTCTTCCGGATGCGCACGGCGGACGGCGACGTGCGCTTCGCGGCCGGCGACAGCGAAGTGGGACCGAGCGCGCTCCTTCCGGCCGAGACCTCCCTCGACGGCGCGCTCGCCGGCGGCGCCGACCTCGCCGCGCTGCTGGAGCGTGCGGACGATCCGCTCCCCGACGGCTGCACCGTCGTCGCGCCCGTCGAGACGCAGGAGGTCTGGGCCGCCGGCGTCACGTACGAGCGTTCGCGCGTCGCGCGGATCGAGGAGTCGGTCAGCGCCGACCCGTACGACCTCGTGTACGTCGCCGACCGACCCGAGCTGTTCCTCAAGGCTCCGGGCTGGCGGGTCCGCGGGCCGGGCGAGCCGATCGGCATCCGCGCCGACAGCGAGTGGAACGTTCCCGAGCCCGAGCTCGCGCTCGTCGTCGACTCCGGGCTGCGCATCGCCGGCTACACGATCGGCAACGACGTCTCGTCGCGGTCGATCGAGGGACGCAACACGCTGTACCTCCCGCAGGCAAAGGTCTACGACGGCGCCTGCGCGCTCGGTCCGTGCATCGTGCCGGTCTCGCACGCCGAGCCGCCGTTCGAGATCGGCGTCGAGATCCGGCGCGCCGGCGCCTCGGTCTTCGCCGGCGAGGCGTCGACGGCCGAGATGCGACGGTCGTTCGAGGAGCTCATGCGGTTCCTCGGCGCGGCCCTGACGCTGCCCGTCGGCGCGATCTTGCTCACCGGAACGGGCGTCGTTCCCGACGCCGACGTGACGCTCGAGGCCGGCGACGTCGTGCGGGTCTCGATCGCGTCGCTCGGTGTCCTCGAGAACCACGTCGAGGTCGTCGGCTCGGCCGTCGAGCGCGATCCGCACGGAGCGCGCGCGTGACGA
>JBKPTC010000094.1:0-12714 GCA_046735355.1 bacterium | reverse complement strand
GCGCGACGCGAGCAGCAAGAGCCCCTGGGCGACGAGGCCCGAGAGGGCGACGCCGATCAGGAACATCGCGAGATGCCGCCACCGCTTGAACCACGCGACGCCCCCGACCGTGAGCAGCATCAGGATCCCGAGTCCCCAGCGCGAGCCGAACGTGTTGAGGGACCGGGCGACCGAGTCGAGCCATCGCACGCGGAGCGAGACAATGGCATCGGTGATCGCTGCGTCGAACCGATCCAGCGGCGCAGGGTTGACGTGCAACCAGATGCACCCCGGGACGACGACAACCGCGAGCAGGACCAGGCGGAGCACGCCGGTCGCACCGATCTTCTTCGGCAGCGGTGGTGGCGCTCCCGTCGGACGCCGATGACGCCGGCCGCCGGCCTTGGACACATCGACGATGCGATCTGCGTCCGGCGGATGCGTGTGCTGTTCCAGCGGAGAAGCCCCCTCGGGAGTGATCCTTGCACGATCGGCGTTCATCGGCCCGCCCGAAGGCCGCAACAGCTCATCGAGGAGCGGGCAGGGACCGTGACAGAATGTTCTGGTGTCGCCACAGACGATGCATGCCAGGACGTCCGCCGACGTCTGGATCGCCTATCAGGTAGTGAGCGACGCGGCCGGAGATCTCGTGTTAGGCAAGAGGCGACGGCAGCCGCGACGCAGGCACGTCGTCCGGATCACGCTCCAGACGACGCGGACGCGCTGGGGTGGTACCCCTCTTAGCCTGTGGCGGGTCCTCCCGGAATGCCGGAACCCAGGTGGCGAGGGAGTTCTGAGAACGCCCGACTCACTCACCAACCAAAGGGGTGTCCGCGTTTCTAGCCTGACGCGCCGGGTCGCCCGCGGGTCGGCGTGACAGCGAAGGCGACGCAGGCGATCGCCATCCAGCCAGACAGCCAGACGAACGCCACGGTCGGCGAGACCGCCGTCCACAGGATCCCGGCGATGGCGCTCGCGGCGAAGTTGCCGAGGCTCTGTATGCCGGCGAGCAAGCCGAAAGCCGACCCGCGGATCGACTCTTCCGTCATCGAAGCGACAGCGGCCGCCTCCGCAGTCTCGGCGAACCCGATCCCAACGCCCGCGAGCACGAACGCAACGAGCAACACCACGACGCTGGGACCCGATGAGGCGAAGATGAGGTACGCGACGAGGAACGCACCGGCGCCGACCAGCAGGGAGTGGGTGGCGCTGCGGCGATCGCTCAGATGTCCTCCCGGCAGGCTCGCCAGCGTTCCCGCCGCGTTGTAGCCCACGTAGAGCAGGAGTCCGATCTGCGCGGCGGCGTGCTCACCATGCGACGGGGTTAGCAGTTCGCTCGCGCGGAGGATCATCAGGGGCGCTGCCGCATTGCCGAACTCGAAGGCACCCATCCCGATGAAGAGCCTGCCGAGGCCGCCCTTGACAACGGGACGGACCTTCAGCCGGATGGGGCGGGGTTCCCGCGCCGTCGCTCGAGCCACGTGACGGGCGGCGTAGTAGATCGCTGCCGCCGCCAGCAGTCCCGGCACGATCGACCACAGGATCGCCTGGCGAACCCCGACGAGCGATACGAGCAGAAGCGCCAGGAGGGGACCGATGATCGCGCCGAAGTTGTCCATCGCGCGCTCGAAGCCGTACGCGCGGCCGTAGGCGTCCGGCTCGACGAGGTCGGCCAGGAGCGCGTTCCGAGACGGGCCGCGTATGCCGCGCGCAGCCCATGCTCCGGCACGAAGGATCCCCACCTGCACCGGGGTGGTGGCGAGCCCGACGGCGCTTGAGAGGACCGCGGTGGTGGTGTAGCCACCGATCGCCACGGTCCGGCGCCGATGCGGTTCGTCGGCGAGAGCCCCGCCGGCAAGTTTCGCAACACCTGCCACGCCGTCCGCGGCTCCTTCGATCAATCCCAAGGCGGACGCGGGGGCGCCCAGCGTCACCGTCAGGAAGCTAGGCAGTAGCGAGGTTGGCACTTCGTGTCCCACGTCGGACAGGAAGCTCGCGACCCCGATCGCGCCAGCGCCCGGCGTGAGCCAGGCAACTCGTCGCGTCGCTCGGGCTTGAGAGGGCTCAACCATCCGGCTGAGTATCACGCACGATGTGGTGGAACCGCGCCTAACTCGCTGTGGGAGGGCCCCTTCTCCACCTGCGGGAGGTCATCCGGAGTGTCGGGAACCGCGTGGTCAGAGAGTTCTGAGAACACGCCATTCACTGACTCAGGCGTGTTCCAGCTGAGGCCGTCGACTTCTCAGAAGTCCCCGAGGGCAGCCGGCACGGCGGTCGCGGGATGTTTCGCGGCGCAGCTCGAGGGCTCAAAGTTGTGCGTCGAGGCAGCACGCCTTCACATCGCTAGGCCGCGTTCACACGAACGTGACGGTCGCGAGGAAATGCCTCGGACTCGGCGACGGTGCTCGGGAATCGCGCTGGGCGGTCGACGAACATGAACAGGACGAGACGGCCCCCGACGACGACCGACACGACGCGGGCCTGCGGTGCGGACCGATCCCGGCATTGTGTGCGGATGGTGAAGGTGCCCGGAACCGGTCCGTGCGTCTCGGCCGACCGCCGGGGCGGCCGATCTTGCGCCTCGACCTCCTGTGCGAAGTACCTATCTCAAGTCGTGCGAGGTCCCGTGGAGATGCCCGATACCGCGTGGTCAGGGATTTGTGAGATGCGCCGCACAGGCGCCGCGAGTCGCGGCGTCACTGACGCCGCGTGATCCTGTACACCCGCCAACGGTCGGGGATGCCTTTCAGCTCGCGCTCGCCGATGTCCTCGAACGCGAGACCTGAGCCTGCCGTCAGGTCCTTGACGGTTGACGTGGTGAGGATCTCGCTCGGTCCGGCGAGTGCGCCGACGCGCGCGCCGACGACAACGCCGAGGCCGCCGACCTTGCCATCGATCGTCCGCACCTCGCCCGTGTGCACGCCGACGCGAACCTGAAGTCCGAGCCCTCGAACCGCTTCCACGATCGCCTCCGCGCAGCGGACCGCGCGCGCGGGGCCGTCGAACGTCGCGAAGAACCCGTCTCCGGCCGTGTCGACTTCGGTCCCACGGTAGCGCGCGAGGAGTGCGCGCACGCTGGCATGGTGGCGTCTGAGGAGGTCGGCCCACCGAACGTCACCGAGTTCGGCCGCCTTCTGGGTCGATCCGACGATGTCGGTGAACATCACCGTTGCGAGGACGCGGTCGAGCTCCGCCTCCTCGGATCGCAGCGCGTCCACGAACTTCGCGACGTGTCCGACCAGCTCCGTCGGATCTCCGAAATACGGCTGCTCGTCGACTCCGGCGACGGGCTCGACGCGGGCGCCGGGGATCAGATCACGCAGGTACTCGACCTCGTCCGTCGACACCGCTGTTCCGGCCGGCCGATAGAGGAGAAGCGTCGGGACGTGGATCGCGGGAAGAACGTCGCGCAGATCCGTCTCGAACCAGATCCTGCTTTGCTCGACGAGCGTTCCAGGCGACGTCGAGTAGCGGACGTACTTTCCGGCCCAATCCGCGAAGACCGGGTCGTCGAGCGGCGTGGCAGCCCCGAGTTGCTTGGCGTACTCGCGCATCGCCGCCGGACGTCCCCACCGGGCAGCGACGTCGTCCTCCTCGCCGATGTACCTGCCGCTCTCTCCGGGTCGTACGCCCCACGGATAGTCGGGCGCCCACGCCGCGCGCGCTTTGAAGTGCCACAGGACCAGGCCGTACACGCGGCTCGGCTCGGTCGCCGCGAACATCGCGGTGAGGCCGCCGCCGTCGGGCCCCTCGCCGAACAGCACTGCACGCTCGGAGCCGACGGCATCGAGCACCGCCCGGACGTCTTCCATCCGGCTCTCGAGATCGGCCGTCGCCGCCCGATCGGACAGGCCCATGCCGCGCTTGTCGAAGTGGATGACGCGGAAGCGTTCGCCGAAGGCGCGCATCCAACGGGCGTAGCTCGGCAACTCCCAGAGCACCTCGACGTGCGACAGCCAGCCCTCGGACCACAGGAAGTCGATCGGGCCTCGGCCCGACACCTGGTAGGCGATGTGGACGCCGTCCGACGTCCGTGCGTACCGCGTCTCGGGGGTCGCCACAGCGGAATCATCGCGGGGCGTCGGAACCACATGCAACCCGTACCGAGCGTCGTGTCGACGCGAAAGGGTTCCAACCCGACTGGTCTCCGGATGGATCCCGGATCGTGTTCGTGCATCACCTCTCGCGCCGCCGGACCGATCTGTTCACGATGCGCGCGACCGGGGCCGATCGCCGGAACATCACGCACACACCCATCGTGAACGACACTCGCCGGCGTTCGCGCCGGTCGGCGGTGCGATCGTCTTCCGCCGAGCTGCGAGCTCGTCGAATCTCAACGACGATCTCTGGGTGGCGCGGTCCCAGGCGGCTCCGAGCGGCGGCTGACGAACACGCCGTCCCACGACGAGTTCGGCGCGACGTGGCAACCGCCGCGGAGGCGGTAGTTGGGCGATCGGCGAAGTAGGGCGCACGCGTCGCGCTCGCGGCTTGCCCGTGCGAACGCGACCAGTTCAATGCATTGACGGTTGTCGATGCGGAGCGTTACCGTACGTATCGATGGACGTCGATGAAACCAAAGCCTCGAGGCGGGAGAACCGGTGAGCAAGGGAGTCCGGGAGATCGAGCTCGCGCCGGTCGAGTGCTGCACCCCGGTCGTCGAGCCGGACATCACGCCCGACCAGGCGGCGACCTTGGCCAGCGTCTTCAAGGCGCTCTCGGATCCGAGCCGGGTCCGGATCGTGAACGCGCTCGCGAACGCGACCGACCCCGTCTGCGTCTGCGACTTCATGCCCCGGCTCGGGCTCTCCCAGGGCACGGTGAGCTTCCACCTGAAGAAGCTGCTCGACGTGGGACTGCTCCACCGCGAGCAGCGGGGGACGTGGGCGTACTACTCGCTGGACCGTGAGGCGTTCGAACGTCTCTCGGAGGTCTTCGTGACGAAGGAGGTTGCACGATGAGGCAGGACACGGAGCTTCGCGACGAGGTCCGCGCGCGGTACGGCGAGATGGCGGCCTCGGTCGCCACCGGAGCCGGCGCGGCGTGTGACTGCGGGCATCCCGGAACGAGCTGCGCGCAGGAGGGCCACGCGTTCGGACCCGAGCTGTACGAGGCGCTCGAGCGGGATCGGCTTCCGGAGGCGGCCGTCTTGGCGAGCCTCGGATGCGGGAACCCGACGGCCGTCGCGGAGCTGCACGAGGGCGAGACGGTCCTGGACCTCGGATCGGGTGGCGGGATCGACGTCCTGCTCTCGGCCAAGCGCGTCGGCCCGACGGGCAAGGTGTACGGGCTCGACATGACCGACGAGATGCTCGCGCTCGCGATCCGGAACCGCGACGAGGTCGGCGCGACGAACGTCGAGTTCCTCAAGGGCTACATCGAAGAGATCCCGCTGCCGGCCGGGACCGTCGACGTGATCATCTCCAACTGCGTGATCAACCTGTCGATCGACAAGCCGAAGGTCTTCGCCGAGATGCGGCGGGTCCTTCGACCGGGCGGCCGGATCGGGATCAGCGACATCGTGTCCGACGACGAGCTGACGCCGAGCCAACGCGCCGAGCGCGGCTCCTACGTCGGGTGCGTCGCGGGAGCGTTGTCGTTCCACGAGTACGAGGAGGGTCTTCGCGCCGCCGGGTTCGACGACATCAGCATCACGCCGACGCACGAGGACGTTCCCGGGATGCATTCGGCGATCATCAAGGCGACGAAGGCATCCGGGGAGCCGCCGGCTGAGCGCTCGACGCGAACCGCCCTTCCCGTCGTGCAGGGCTCCTGCTGCTGATCGCCGTGCCACATCTGCTCGTGATCGGAGGAAGCGACGCGGGGATCAGCGCGTCGCTTCGCGCCCGGGAGCTGGACCCGTCGACGGACGTCACGATGGTGGTCGCCGACTCGTATCCGAACTTCAGCATCTGCGGCATCCCGTTCTATCTGAGCGGCGAGACGCCCGATTGGCGAGACCTCGCGCACCGCACGCGCGAGCAGATCGAGGCGAGCGGGCTCTCGCTCAGACTGAACACGCTCGCCGTCGCCATCGACCCGAGCGCCAAGACGGTGCTGCTCCGCGCGGCCGACGGCGCCGAGGAGACCTGCGCGTACGACTCGCTCGTGATCGGAACCGGAGCGGTGCCGATCGAGCCGCCGATCGACGGGATCGACGAGGAGGGCGTGCACCTGCTTCGGACGATGGACGACACGTTCGCCCTGGAGTCGCGGCTGCGTGAGGCCAGGTCGGCCGTGATCGTCGGCGGCGGCTACATCGGCCTCGAGATGGCGGACGCCCTGATCCATCGCGGGCTTTCGGTGACGCTGTTGGAGCAGGCGCCCGCCGTCATGACGACGGTCGACGAGGAGCTCGGCGCGGTGGTCGGCGACGAGCTCGCTCGACACGGCGTCACGGTGCGCACCTCCGCGCTCGTCCGCGGGATCCTGCGCAAGGACGACGGTCTGGTCGTCTCGGGAGACGGGTTCGACGACGCGACGGGCGACGTCGTGCTGATCGTGGTCAGCGTGCGCCCGGACGTCGAGCTCGCGCGCGAGGCGGGGGTGGAGCTCGGCGTTCGCGGCTCGATCGCCGTCGACCGCCATCTGCGCACGAACGTTCCCGGCGTGTTCGCCGCCGGTGATTGCGCGGAAGCGTGGCATCGGATCCTCGCGGCACCGGCGTACATGCCGCTCGGAACGACGGCGCACAAGCAGGGCCGCGTCGCCGGCGAGAACGCGGTCGGCGGCGACCGGAAGTTCGAGGGCAGCGTCGGAACGCAGGTCGTCAAGGTGTTCGACCTGGCGATCGCGCGGACGGGCCTGCGAGACCGGGAGGCGACCGCCGCGGGACTGCAACCGCTCACCACCGAGCTGGAGACGTGGGATCACAAGGCCTACTACCCGGGCGCGACGCGGATGCGGATCCGGACGACCGGCGATCGGCGCGACGGGTGGCTGCTCGGCGCGCAGATCGTCGGAGACCACCGCGGCCAGATCGCGAAGCGGATCGACGTGGTCGCCACGGCCCTGTACGCCGGGATGCGCGTCGACGAGCTCTCGGATCTCGACCTCAGCTACACGCCGCCGCTCAGCTCGCCGTGGGATCCGGTCCAGATGGCCGCGCAGGACTGGGTCCTGCGCTCGGCGACCGCTTGAGGTTCCCGAACCGGGGCGGTCGGCGTCAGGCGAGCTCTTCCGCGAGCCCGATCAACAGACCCTCCGGCCCGCGGATGTAGCAGAGCCGATACGCGTCCTCGTATCGGACGACCTCCCCCACGAGCTCGGCGCCGTGTCGGCGGAGCCGGTCGAGCGTCTCGTCGATGTCGTCGACGGCGAACATGACGCGGAGGTAGCCGAGGGCGTTCACCGGCGCCGTCCGGTGATCCGACGCGACCGGCGGTGCCAGGAAGCGCGAGAGCTCGAGTCGGCCGTGGCCGTCGGGCGTCCGCAGCATGGCGATCTCGACGCGCTGGTCGCCCAGTCCGGTCACACGCCCGGCCCACGGTCCCTCGACGAGACCGCGCCCTTCGAGCTCCAGGCCGAGCTCTCGGAAGAACTCGATCGTCGTCGAGAGGTCCTCGACGACGATCCCCATGTTGTCCATCCTCCGAACCGTCATCGCCGCATCGGGACGGGCCCGGTCCTCAACGGACCGCGCGCTTCACGAGCGCGGCGATCTTCTTCTCGTCGGCGCTCGTCAGCCCGGTCAGCGCGTAGCTGGTCGGCCACATCGAGCCGTCGTCGATGTTGGCGGCGTCCTCGAAGCCGAACGTCGCGTAGCGCGAGTTGAACTTCTGCGCCGGCTTGAAGAAGCAGACGACCTTGCCGTTCTTCGTGTAGGCCGGCATGCCGTACCACGTCCGCGGCGCGAGATCGGGAGCGCTCGTCTTGACGATCTCGTGCACGCGCTCGGCCATCCGGCGATCCGGCTGCGGCATCTCGCGGATCTTCGCGACCACGTCGCGTTCGCCCGCCTCGCGATCCTTGCTCAGACGCTCCTCGGCCTTGAGCTCCCTGGCGCGCTCCTTCATCGCCGCGCGCTCCCCGGCCGTGAACCCGCCGCTCGAGCTCGACCGCGCGGCTGTCTTCGTCGGCTTCTTCCCCTTCGTCTCTGCCATCGCGTCCTCCGTCCGTGGTTCGAGCCGATCCGAAGATGGGCTACCGGCGTTGCTGGATGCGGATCAGGTTGCCGGCCGGGTCGCGGACGGCGCAATCGCGCATACCGTACGGCTGGTCGACCGGCTCCTGCACGACGTCGACGTCGCTCGCCTGCAGCCGTTCGAACGTTGCGTCGAGATCCTTCGTCGCGAGGAGGATCATCGCGTACGTACCCTTGGCCATCATCTCGGCGATCGTCCGGCGCTCGTCGTCCGTGATCCCCGGGTCGACGGCCGGAGGCGCCAGCACGATCGACGTGTCGGGCTGATCGGGCGGGCCGACGGTGATCCAGCGCATCGCGCCGGAGCCGACGTCCAGACGGACCTCGAACCCGAGCACGTCCCGGTAGAACCGGAGCGAGGCCTCGGGGTCGTCGTGCGGGAGGAAGCTTGAGGAGATCGTGATGTCGTTCATGCGGTCACGCTAGCGCGTGGCCGGCGACGACCGCTTCTCGATTCCTGACCGGTCTGGTGACCTGTTTGGCGACGCACGGCGGAAGGGCGCCGGCGGCGGTCGCGGCGCCGCGGCGGTACGCGCTCGGCGACATCCCGACCAGCTCGCTGAAGCGCGTGCTGAACGTGCCGAGCGACGAGCAGCCGACGGCGAAGCAGACCTCCGTGACGCTCATGTCGCCTCGACGCAGCAGGGCCATCGCGCGCTCGATCCGCCTGGTCATGAGGTAGCTGTACGGCGACTCGCCGTACGCGCGACGGAACTCCCGGCTCAGGTGCCCCGCGGACATGTGCGCTCCTCGCGCGAGCGCCTCGACGTCCAGCGGCTGCGCGTGGTCGCGGTCGATCCGGTCTCGCACCCGCCGCAGGACGGCGAGATCGCGAAGGCGTCGGTCCTCGGCGGTCTCGATCACCGTCGTCACCGTCCGATTCTCCCACCGCGGCCGCCGCATCAAGCGGGCCGGGGCGGGTGCCGAGGCAAGGGGGATGGCCGACGGCACGGTGCTGGGGCGGCTCCGGGACGTCGCCCTCGCCGAGAGCGAGGAGCGGTACCGGAAGCTGGTCGAGGTCCTGCCGGACGCCGTCGTGGTCCACCGCGACGGACGGTTCGTCTTCGTCAATCCGGCGGCCGTCCGGCTGCTGCGCGCCGGCGGGCCGGACGAGCTTCTCGGAAAGGGGATCCTCGACGTCGTCCATCCGGACTTCCACGACGTGGTCCTCCGGCGCGTCCGCGCCGAGATCGCCGAGGGTCTCGATGCGCCGCCGATGGAGCAGCGGTTCATCCGGATGGACGGAACGGAGATGGAGGTCGAGGTGAGGGCCGCGGCCATCACGTACGAGGGGCGACCGGCCGGCCTCGTCGTCGTCCGCGACGTGACGGAACGCAAGCGCGCGGATGACGAGGTGCGCCGGACGCAACGGGCGCTCGCCGAGGCCGAGGCTCGGTACCGCGCCCTCGTCGAGCACGTCCCCGCCGTCATCTACATATGGAACTTCCGCGAGGGCTTCGGGCGCGCCGAGTACGTCTCGCCGCAGATCGAGGACGTCCTCGGGTTCGCCCCCGACGCGTTCGTCGCCGATCCGATGTCCTGGTTCGAACGCACGCATCCCGAGGATCGCGACGCCGTCATGGCCGAGACGACGCGTAGCGTCGAGGCGGGCGAGCCGTTCGAGATGGAGTACCGGATGCTCCACCGGACCGGTCGGACCGTCTGGGTCCGCGACCACGCGAACGCGCTCCTGCAGGCGGAGTCCGGCCGCGTCCTGGTGCACCAGGGGGTGGTCGTCGACATCACCGAGTCGGTCCGCATGCGCGACGAGCTGCGGACGCGGCTCGAGGAGCTGCGCCGGCTCGACGGCGATCGCAGGAGACTGCTCTCGCGGCTCGTGGCGGCGCAGGAGGACGAGCGGCGCCGGATCGCGACGAACATCCACGACGATCCGGTGCAGAAGATCACGGCGGCCGTGACGCGACTGGACATCCTCGCCTCGTCGAACGCCGAGCTCGGCGCCGACCCCGCGTACCAGGCGGTCCGTCGCAGCGTCCGCGACTCGATCACGAGCCTTCGTCACCTGATGTTCGAGGTGCATCCGCCGTCGCTCGAGCGGGCGGGCGACCTCGGGCTGGCGCTGCGGACGATGGCCGAGTCCGAGACGTCCGAGCGCGGACCGATCGCGTTCGACGTCCGGTGGAACGCGCGCGCCTCCCTTCCTCCGGAGATCGCGACGGTCCTGTACCGGATCGCGCAGGAGGCGCTCGTCAACGTGCGAAAGCACAGCGGCGCGTCGTCGGTCATCGTCTCCGTCACGGATCACGGCGACGCGATCGGTTTGCGCATCGAGGACGACGGCGTCGGGTTCGCCGCCGATGCCGCCGGCGTGTCGCCTCCCGGCCACATGGGCCTGACCTCGATGCGCGAGCGCGCCGAGATCGCGGGTGGCACGCTGGTCGTGCGCTCGAATCCCGGAGCCGGAACCTCCGTCGAGGTTCGGCTGCCGCTGTAGCGCCCGGCGTCGCGGATCGTCCGCGCGCAAGTTCCCGCCTCCGCGGCGAGCTCTCGGTCGAGGACACCCCCGGACGGATCGTCGTTCGGGCCCGCGTGCCGGCCGATCTGACGTGACGACCGGGCTCGACAAGCGCCGGCGCGACGCGTCACAGTTCGCCGGAGACGGGAGGATGCGATGACCGAACACGCGAAGACGGGTCCCGGCGGATCGACCCGGGGTCCCGCCCCGCCGGCGCCGCCCGCGTGGCAGCGGTGGCTTCCGCTGGTCGGGTTGGTCGCGACCTTGGTCCTGTTGCTCTGGCCGGCGCAGAGGCAAACGACGACCGAGCTCACGTACACGGGCTTCCGCGATCGGGTGAGCGAGGGCCAGGTCGCGACGGCGACGATCGATCCGAACGGAGCCGTGACGGGCAAGCTCGAGGACGGGCGTGCGTACACGACCCAGATCCCGACGGCCCTGCAGGACACCGGCCTGGCCGACGAGCTGCGGTCCAACGGCGTCACCGTCACGGGCGAGGCGGCGGCCGGCACCACGCTGCTGGACCTTCTCCTCAGCTTCCTGCCGTTCCTGCTCTTGATCGGGTTCTACGTGTGGATCTCGCGCCGCGCGCAGCGACGGCTCGCCGGCGGGCTCGGCGGCATCGTGGGATCGCGCGCGAAGGTGTACGACGCCGAGCGGCCGACGACGCGGTTCAAGGACGTGGCCGGCTACGAGGGCGCCAAGCAGGAGATCACCGAGGTCGTGGACTTCCTCAAGCAGCCCGAGCGGTACGCGAGGGCCGGCGCGATGGGGCCGCGCGGCGTGCTGATGGTCGGCCCGCCAGGCACCGGGAAGACGCTGATGGCTCGCGCGGTCGCCGGCGAGGCGCAGGTGCCGTTCTTCGCGATAACGGGCTCGAGCTTTGTCGAGGTGTTCGTCGGCGTCGGCGCCGCCCGCATGCGGGATCTGTTCGAGGAGGCGAAGAAGCGCGCGCCCTCGATCGTCTTCATCGACGAGATCGATGCGATCGGGCAGCGTCGCGGCGGCGCCTTGGTCTCCAACGACGAGCGCGAGCAGACGCTCAACCAGCTGCTGGCGGAGATGGACGGGTTCGACCGGACCACCGGCGTCGTCGTCCTGGCCGCGACGAACCGTCCGGAGATCCTCGATCCGGCGCTGCTTCGCCCGGGACGGTTCGACCGCGAGGTCGAGATCGGACTGCCGAACCTGTCCGATCGAGCGGCGATCCTGCGCGTGCACATCGACGGGAAGTCCGTCGCCGACGACGTGGACCTCGACATCGTCGCGCGCGCGACGCCCGGGTTCTCGGGGGCGGATCTCGCCAACCTTGTCAACGAGGCCGCGATCGTCGCGGTTCGCGACGGCCGGACGCAGATCACGGCCGACGACTTCTCGCAGGCGCGCGACCGGATCCTGCTCGGGCGGCGCGACGCATCGAACGCGTTGACCGGCGACGAGAAGCACTCGGTCGCGGTGCACGAGTCGGGCCACGCGATCGTCGCGGCGCTCTCGGCGCATGCCGACCCGGTCGAGAAGGTCACGATCCTTCCCGCCGGACGCGCGCTCGGCGTGACGGAGCAGCTGCCCGAGGACGAGCGGCATCTCTATCCGGAGAGCTATCTCCTCGACTCGCTCGCCGTGATGATGGGCGGCCGCGCCGCCGAGCGCCTCGTCCTCGGCGAGCCCTCGACGGGGGCGTCGAACGACCTGGCGCGCGCCACGCAGCTCGCCACGCGCATGGTGCGGGAGTTCGGGATGAGCGAGCGTCTCGGGCCGGTCGGGTTCTCGGACGAGTCGCCGCAGTACCTCGGACAGCAGCAGCTGTCGTCCCGACCCTACGCCGAGGCCACGCAGCGCGTGATCGACGAGGAGGTCGAGCGGCTGCTGAACGAGGCGGACGCACGAGCGAGCTCGCTGCTCGAGGGGCATCGAGGCGCGCTCGACGAGGTGGTCGCGCTGCTGCTCGAGCGCGAGACGATCGACGGCAAGGCGGTCGTGGCCGCGGTGAACCGCTCGCCGAGCGGTTCGGACGGACGCGTCGTCGTCGACGCCGCGCGCGAGGGCGGCTGACGCAGACGCCGACCCGGCGAGGAACCGCGCGCGGTCAGGCCGAGACGCGCTCGGACCGGCGCTCGGC
>JBKPTC010000093.1:0-5335 GCA_046735355.1 bacterium | reverse complement strand
CGCCGACCCATCGCGGCGTACGCGAACGCGACCCGCGCGCGCAGACGCGCGAGCCCGCGCGGGCTCCGCCCGAACTCGGGATACCGGTCGAGCAGATACCGGACGGCGCGGACGATGACCTCCCACCGATCCTGGAAGAAGGAAGCGCGGTGCCAGTGCACGCGGACGAGCGGACGCGGAACGTTGACGACGGGACCGGCCTTCGCGGCCCGCAGCAGGAACTCGTAGTCCTCGCCGTAGCTTCCGGGGATGTGCTCGTCGACGAGGCCGACGCGCTCGAACAGCGGCGCGCGGCGGGCCAGGAACGACGACGGATGGAGCTCCTGCATCCGCGACGCGAGCAGGTCGTCGAACGAGACGACCGTTCGCTCGGCCACGCGCGGCACGGCGCGGCCGTCGGCATCCGAGACGACGAACGCGCCCGTGGCGGAGAGGACGGCGTCCGGAACGCGCTCGAGCACGGTCACCTGCTCGTCGAGCTTCTCGGGGAGCCATTCGTCGTCGTCGTCGCAGAACGCGACCAGGATGCCCGGGGCATGGGTGAGGCCGGTGTTGCGCGCGCCGGCGAGGCCGGGCGTGCGCTCGTTGGTCAGCACGCGGATCGAACGGTCCGGGGTCGCACGAACGTCGGGCTCGACCGGCTCGGATCGATCGAACACGACGATCATCTCGATCGGCCCGTCGTACCGCTGGGCGACGATCGAGGCCACGGCGCGCTCGAGCAGCCGGACCCGGTCGCGCGTCGCGGCGATCGCGGTTACGGACGGCCGCGATCGGTGGTCGAGGTCCGGAGTCGTCCCCGGCGTCGTCATGCGGTCCTCCTACGCGGCCGGGCGGAGGTACCCGTAGGGGGCGAGCAGCGGCAACGCGATGGCGGTCACCTTCGCACGTTCGGCGGGCGGCAGCGCCCGCCGCCACTCGTCGTCCATCCGGATCGGGATGCGGCCCGCGCGGAAGCGCATGGGGTTGCCCGAGACCGAGTGCGGTGTGCCCAGGGTGACCATGCCGTCCTCGATGAAGTCCAGCGCTCCCTCGGACGGCAGCTGCGCGAACCGCACGATGCGTTGCATCTCGGCGCGCGGATCCGCGACCAGGTCCTCGTACCGGACCAGCAACGTCGGAACGCCGACGAGCGGAAGGCCGTGCAGCATCAGGTTCCACGAGTCGAACCGCGCGGCCGTGCGCCACGGAGCGTGCCGGTGCATCAGCACCTCGCGGTCCGGAACCTCGGGCCGGCGAACCTCCTTGGTCCACGAGTAGGCGGTGCCGCGGGCGTCACGAACCAGATGCACCATCCGCAGGCTGATGGAGCGCGTCCGGTTGAGCACGAACGCCGTCGAGGCGTGCTTGGACGAGTCGACGACGATCGCGCCGCCCGCCACCGAGGAGATGGCGCCGTACAGCCGCCCGATCAGGTCGCCGTACCGCTCGAGCCGCGCGTCGAAATCGGCCGGCGCCGCGCCGGATGCCACGAGCGGGAGGTAGCGGTTGCGATCGACCACGCGTTGCAGCGTGATCGCCTCGCCGACCTCGCGCGTGTCCCAGCCGCCGAACGCCTCGTAGCCGACCTTCGTCCAGAACGGGCACTCCGAGAAGCGCTCGCCGCACGCGCACAGCTGGTCCTCGACGACGCCGCGCTGCCACAGGTGCACGAGCTCGCCCGCCGACGTCACACCGGGCAGCTCTCCGAGCATCCGGTCGAGCAGCGTGCTGCCGCTGCGTCCGAGGCCCCCGACGTACAGCACGCGGGTCCGCTCGCTCACGCGGCCCCCTTCGCCGTCAGCGCCGCCGGGATCGTCTTCGCGACGATGTACAGGTCGAACGCGAGCGACCAGTTCTCGATGTAGAACAGGTCCAACCGGACGTACTCGTCGAACGCCAGGTCGCTCCGCCCGCTCACCTGCCAAAGACCGGTGATGCCGGGGCGGACCTCGAGCCGGTCGCGCTGCCAGTCCTCGTACGCGTCGACCTCGCTCTGGAGCGGCGGTCGCGGCCCGACGAGGCTCATCTCCCCGCGGAGCACGTTCACGAGCTGTGGAAGCTCGTCGATGCTGAACCGACGGAGCCACTTGCCGACGCGCGTGATGCGCGGGTCGTCGCGGAGCTTGAACAGCGGGCCCGAGGCCTCGTTGCGGTCTCGGAGCTGCACGAGCATCGCCTCGGCGTCGACGACCATGGTGCGGAACTTGAGGAGCGTGAACCGACGTCCGCCGCGGCCGACCCGCTCCTGCCGGAAGAACACCGGCCCGCGCGACGTCGACGCCACGAGCGCGGCGGCCACCAGCCAGATCGGCGCCGTGACGAGCAGCACGAGCGAGCCGAGCACCAGGTCGAACACGCGCTTCGCGGCCGCCTGCGCGCCCGTCAGCCGCACGGGCCGAAGCGACAACGCCATCACGCCGCCGAGCGGCTCGACCGAGAGCCTGCTCGCGAGCAGCTCGGGAAGGTTCGCCGTGACGTGGACCTCGGCGCCTTCGCGGCGCGCCACCTTCTGCACCTTCGCGATCTCGTTCGCCCCGACGGAGGTCGTCGCGACGAACAGCGCGTCGAGTCCCTGCGTTCGCACGATGTCCCGGAGCGTCCGGATCGAGCCGAGGACGGGAAGGCCCTTCGGCGAGTCCCCCGCGTCGAGCGTGACGAACCCGACAGGCGCGAACCCGAGGTTCCGGCGTCGAAGGACGTTGGCCAGGTGCGTCGCCTCGCCGTTGCCGCCCACGATCGCGGTTCGGAAGGTGAAGCGACCGCTCATCCGCTCGCGGCCGACGGCCCAGTGCCAGAACCGCCGCGTCGCGAGCGTGAAGACCAACGCCAGCGCCCACGACATCGCGAGCCACAGCCGCGAGTACGTGACGTCCGCCCAGAACGAGAAGGTGACGACGGCGACCGCGACCAGGCTGACACCGACGATGACCCGCCTGAATTCCTCCGCCGGCGACAGCAGGTGACTGTGGTACAGCCCGAGCCATGTGAAGATCGTGGCGACGGCGAGCGGCGACACCAGGGCGGTCGTGAGGACCGGGAGCCCGACGTGAGCCAGCTGGGCGCGACCGGTCAGGACCAGGGCGAGCGCGAAGCACAGCCCGTCGGTGACGAGGACGCATCCGTAGAGCACCGAGAACTCGCGCCGCGCGACGCTCCGAAGACGCGGCGCTGCCGCCGAACGAACGGCGACCTGGCTGCCGTCGGGAGCGGTGGTCTCGACGACGACCTCGTTGTCACCGACGACCCGATCCTCGATCTCCGAACGAAAGGACAACGCTCGATCCATCGTTCGACTGCTCTCCCCCTCTGGCGCTCGTACGTCGGACTGCGTATCGGCTGGGCCCACGGGAGGTACCCGCCGCTGTGAGGGACTATGCGGGTGCCGCCGAAGGGCTACATCAAAGGCACTGCCGGGTCGCGCGAGACGTGGTTTGACGGCGCCGAAGCTATCGGGTAGATATATCGGACCGATACATCGGCGCCCGGTTGGGCCGGCCCCGGCGGCCGCTCGGATCGGTTCCCGCCCACCACGAGACCCCAAAGGAAACGCATGCTCGAGCTCGCGATCCTCGGACTGCTCAAGGAGCGGTCGATGCACGGCTATCAGCTGTCGAAGCGGCTGACGGACGCGCTCGGCGGGTTCTGGCGCGTCTCGTACGGCTCGCTCTATCCGACGCTCCGGCGCCTCGAGCAGCAGGGCGCCGTCGAGCGCGTCTTCGCCGAGCAAGAGGTCGGTCGCCGCAAGAACGTCTATCGGATCACGGACCGCGGCGAGAGCCTGTTCCTCGATCTCCTGGAAGAGGCCGGCGGTGAGTCCGCCTCGGAGGAGAACCCGTTCCGCGTTCGGCTCGCGTTCTTCAAGTATCTGGCGCCGGACACGCGCATCCGCGTCCTCGAGCGCCGGCGCGCGTTCCTCGAGGAGCGTCTCGGGTCCATCCGGACCTCCCTCGCCGCCGTCGGCGAGGGCACCGACACCTACACGCTGTCGCTGATGCAGCACGGCCTGGACGCCACGGAGTCCGACATCGCGTGGCTGAACGGGCTCATCGCCGCGGAGCGGCGCCAGGCGACGGCAACCACCATCACCACGCGGGGGGCGAAGCGCCGCACCACGCGGACGCTTCGGCGAAAGGAGCGCACGACATGAGCAACGTCCGAATCGCGATCGTCGGCGTGGGGAACTGCGCGTCGTCGTTGGTGCAGGGGCTCGAGTACTACAGGGAGGTCGGCGACGACGAGCGCGTGCCCGGCCTGATGCACACGCGGCTCGGGCCGTACCACGTCTCGGACGTCGAGGTCGTGGCGGCGTTCGACGTGGACGCCAAGAAGGTCGGCAAGGACGTCGCCGAGGCCATCTTCAGCGAGCCCAACAACACCATCCGGTTCTCGGACGTGCCGCCCACGGGTGTCGTCGTCCAGCGCGGCCCGACGCTCGACGGCCTCGGCCGGTACTACCGCGAGGTGATCGAGGAGTCGGATGCGGCACCGGTCGACGTGGCGGGAGCGCTCCGCGAGGCGCAGGTCGACGTGCTCGTCTCGTACCTCCCTGTCGGCAGCGAGCAGGCCGCCAAGCACTACGCGCAGGCGGCGCTCGACGCTGGCGTCGCCTTCGTCAACTGCCTGCCCGTCTTCATCGCCTCGGACCAGACGTGGGCGCGCAAGTTCGTCGACGCCGGCGTTCCGATCATCGGCGACGACATCAAGAGCCAGGTCGGCGCGACGATCGTGCACCGCGTGCTCACACGGCTGTTCGAGGACCGCGGCGTCAAGCTGAACCGCACCTACCAGCTGAACTTCGGTGGCAACATGGACTTCATGAACATGCTCGAGCGCGAGCGGCTCGTGTCCAAGAAGATCTCCAAGACGCAATCGGTGCAGAGCCAGCTCGACAAGCCGCTCGACAAGCAGAACATCCACATCGGCCCGTCGGACCACGTGCCGTGGCTCGAGGACCGCAAGTGGGCCCAGATCCGGCTCGAGGGCCAGGCGTTCGGCGACGTGCCGCTCAACATCGAGCTCAAGCTCGAGGTCTGGGACTCGCCGAACTCTGCCGGCATCGTGATCGACGCCATCCGGTGCGCCAAGCTCGCGCTCGACCGGGGCGTCGCGGGCCCGCTCATCGGCCCGAGCGCGTATTTCATGAAGTCGCCGCCGGTGCAGTTCCACGACGACGCCGCGCGCGAGATGGTCGAGGAGTTCATCCTGGGCAACGGCGCCAGCAAGTCGGCCGACTGGACGGCGTTCTTCGACACGACGAGCGCGTAACCGCACCTCGATCCCCGCTACGCTCGGCGACGTGGAAACGCCGGTTCCGCCCGAGTTCGACGACGACGAGGCGTACGGCGCTTCTTTG
>JBKPTC010000092.1:0-7788 GCA_046735355.1 bacterium | reverse complement strand
AGCTCGGTCTTGCCGACCCCGGTGGGGCCCATGAACAGGAACGAGCCGATGGGCCGCCGCGGGTCCTTGAGCCCGGCGCGGGCCCGACGAACAGCATCCGAGACAGCCGCGATCGCCTCGTCCTGGCCGACGACGCGCTGGTGCAGCCGCTCCTCCATCTTCACGAGCTTGGCGGTCTCGCCCTCCATCAGCTTCGTGACGGGAATGCCGGTCCATGACGCGACGATGTCGGCGATGTCGTCCGCTGTGACCTCTTCCTTGAGGAGTGAGCCGGGGCCCTGGAGCGTCGCGAGCGCGGCCTCCTGCTCCTTGAGCCGTGCCTGCAACTCGGGGAGCGTCCCGTACTGGAGCTTCGCGGCTGTCTCGTAATCAGTCTCCCGCTGCGCCTGCTCGATCCGGACCTGCAGCTGCTCGAGCTCCGTCCGCGTCTTGCGCATCGCGGCGATCGCGGTCTTCTCCGCCTCCCAGCGCTGCTTCATCGCGCCGGCTTCCTCGCCGATCTCGGCCAGCTCCTTCTCGAGTACGTCGAGCCGCGCCTTCGACGCGTCGTCGGTCTCCTTGCGCAGCGCCTCGCGCTCGATCTCCAGCTGGATTCGCCGACGCTCGAGCTCGTCGAGCTCGATCGGCATCGAGTCGATCTCCATCCGCAGCCGGGACGCCGCCTCGTCGACGAGGTCGATCGCCTTGTCAGGCAGGAAGCGCTCCGTGATGTAGCGCTGCGACAACGTCGCCGCCGCGACGAGGGCCGAATCCGTGATCCGCACCCCGTGGTGCACTTCGTACCGTTCCCGCAGGCCGCGCAGGATCGAGATCGTCTCCTCGACCGTTGGCTCGTCGACGAGCACCGGCTGGAAGCGCCGCTCGAGCGCGGCGTCCTTCTCGATGTGCTTGCGGTACTCGTCGAGCGTCGTCGCGCCGATGGTGTGGAGCTCACCGCGGGCGAGCATCGGCTTCAGCAGATTCGAGGCGTCCATCGCGCCTTCCGCGGCGCCCGCGCCGCCGACGGTGTGCAGCTCGTCGATGAACAGGATGATCTGGCCCTCGGCGTCCTTGATCTCCTTCAGGACGGCCTTCAGGCGCTCCTCGAATTCGCCACGGAACTTCGCGCCGGCGATCAGCGCACCGAGGTCGAGCGACACGACGCGCTTGTCCTTGAGGCTCTCCGGCACGTCGCCCCGAACGATCCGCTGGGCGAGGCCCTCGACGATGGCCGTCTTGCCGACGCCAGGCTCGCCGATCAGCACGGGGTTGTTCTTCGTCCGGCGTGACAGCACCTGGATGACCCGCCGAACCTCCTCGTCACGTCCGATGACCGGGTCGAGCCTGCCGGCACGGGCTTCCGCCGTCAGGTCGCGGCCGTACTTCTCGAGCGCCGCGTACGTCGATTCGGGGTTCGGCGACGTGACGCGCTGCCCGCCGCGGACGCTCTGCAGCGCCTGCAGAATCGCCTCGCGATTCGCGCCGTGGCGCTCGAGGAGCTGCTGGCCCTCGCCACCCACCTCGGCGACGCCGAGCAACAGGTGCTCGGTCGAAACGTATTCGTCGCCAAGTCGGCGCGCCTCTTCCTGTGCGCGCTCGATCAGCCGCTTCGCGCGCGCGTCGAGCGTCAGCGACCCACCCCGGATCCGCGCGCGTCGCGACAGGATCCCGGCGACCTCCGCGCGGAACGCCGGAACGTCGACACCGAGGCGTCGCAGCGTCTCGGCGGGCACGCCGTCATCGTCCTCGACGAGCGCAGACAGGATGTGCTCGACGTCGAGAATCGGGCTCTCGAGGGTTTCGGCCGTCCGCTGTGCGGCGACGATCGCCTCCTGCGCTTTCTGGGTGAATCGATCAAGTTGCATGGCCATCTCTTTGCTAGGTCGTGGATTCGGTTTCGGGGACGAGGTCGAGGAATCGCCGAGCAGCTGCCTTCGCCTCATCGCTGAGGTTCGTCGGCAGGACGACGCGGACACGCACGTACAGGTCGCCGCTTCCCTCGACGTTGAGGCGGGGCATGCCCTGGCTTTTGAGGCGGAAGACGCGGCCGTTCTGGGTGCCGGCGGGAATCGTCAGCAGCACGTTGCCCTTCAACGTGCCGACGCGGACCTCACCACCCAGCAACGCCTCGCGCAGGCTCACCGGCTGCTCCCGCTCGAGGTCAGCGCCGCGGCGCGTGAAGACCGGGTGCGGCCGAACCTTCGCCACGACGACGAGGTCGCGCCCGTCGCCGGCCTGGCCCTTGAGTCGGATTCGGCTGCCGGTGTCGACGCCGCGCGGGATCTTGACCTCGAGTCGTTTGTCGTCGACCTGGACGAGCCTGGTCGTGCCGTGGAACGCCTCCTCGAGCGTCAGCTCGGCGGTCGCCTCCAGTGGTGGCACTGCCTCGGTCCGCGAGCCGCCACGCGCTGTCCCGGGCGTACCAGTCGCGCCGCCGGCGTTGTCGCGTCGCAGCTGCTCGAGGAGATCGTCGATGTCGGCTGTTGCGGTCGCGCCGCGTGCGCCGCGCGTGCCGCGTCGCTGTGCCGAGCCGGTCGCACCGGACATCGCCTCGCCGCCGAAGACGGTCCGGAAGAAGTCCGAAAAGCCGCCGAAATCGGCGTCGCCGCTCGTCCGGAACTCGTAGCGGACGTTGCCGCCACTGCCGCCGAAGTCGAAGCCGCCGAACGGACTCCCGCCGGTCGCGCCGCCGAACGGATTCGGACCGCCTCTCCCCGCCGCCGCCGCGTCCGCCGCCTGGCTGTACGCTTCCCAGTTCGCGCCGAGCGTGTCGTACTTCTTGCGCTTGTCCGAATCGGACAGCACGGTATGGGCCTCGTTGACGTCCTTGAACGTCCTCTCGGCCGTCTTGTCGCCGGGCTTGACGTCCGGGTGGTGCTGGCGTGCCAGCTTGCGGTACGCCTTCTTGATGTCCCCCTGGGACGCCGTCCTGGGAACGCCGAGGATCTTGTAGTAGTCCTTGTACTCCATGGGTCGCTATCGACCGAACTCAGGTCTCGCCACCCGGACGGCCGAGGCGAACGCGCCAGCGAGCACCCGAGCGAGCGCACTGCCCCCCGAGGTCCGAGGCGACGCTGTGCGAGCCATCCGCCCGAGGGCTTGTGCGTGAGCGAGGGGCGCAGCTGACAACGGACGCATCGGCCTGTTCCGGTGGCGACCGCTAATTCCGCTGCTTGACGACGACGGGCGGTTGCTCCGCCGGCGGGAACGTCGTTCGGCGGACGCGCGACTCGCCTTCGGGCTCCTTGTCGAGCGGCTTGTCGCCATCGACGATCTTGGGCGGTTCGGCGTGGAGCGGCCGCGGCTTTCGCCGCAATGCCGCTTCCAGCACCTGCTCCATCGAGTCGACCAGAACGAGCTTGATCTGCTTCCGAATCTCTTCCGGGATGTCGCGCAGGTCCTTCTCGTTCTTCTTCGGCAGGATCACCGTCCCCGCACCCGACAGGTGCGCGGCGAGGATCTTGCTCTTCAGGCCGCCGATCGGCAGGACACGGCCACGCAGCGTGATCTCACCCGTCATGGCGACGTCCTTGCGGACCGGGATCCCGGTCAGCGCGCTGACCATCGCCGTGACCATCGTGATGCCCGCCGATGGGCCGTCCTTCGGGATGGCGCCGGCCGGCACGTGGATGTGCAGCGTGTTCTTCTCGAACGTCTCGCGCGGGATGCCGAGGGTGGCTGCGTTGGCGCGGATCCACGACAGACCCGCACGAGCGGATTCCTTCATCACGTCGCCCAGCTGGCCCGTCAGGATGAAGTCCTCGCGGCCTTCCATCCTCGTGACCTCGACGGCAACGACGTCGCCGCCGACTTCAGTGACGACGAGTCCGGTCGCCGCGCCCGTCTGATCCTCGGGCTCGAGCTCGCCGTACTCCCAGCGAGGCGGGCCGAGGAACTCGACCAGCTTCTTGCGATCGACCGTCGTCTTGCGCTTGCGTCCCTCGGCCACGGTCCTGGCGACCTTGCGCATGATGTTCGCGATCTCACGCTCGAGGTTCCGAACCCCGGCTTCCTTCGTGTACGCCTGCACGAGCTCGGTCATCGCCTCGTCGGTGATGACGATGTGCTTGGGCGTCAGGCCGTGGTTCTCCATCTGCTTGGGGATGAGGAACCGCTTGCCGATCTCGATCTTCTCCTGCTGGGTGTAGCCGGGCAGCTGGACGATCTCCATCCGGTCGCGTAGCGCGGCCGGGATGGGATCGATCAGGTTGCCCGTGGCGATGAACAGCACCTTCGACAGGTCGAACGGCACCTCGAGGTAGTTGTCCTGGAACGAGTTGTTCTGTTCCGGGTCGAGCACCTCGAGCAGCGCCGACGACGGGTCGCCGCGGAAGTCCATCCCGATCTTGTCGATCTCGTCGAGCATGAACACCGGGTTGTTCGTGCCCGCCGTCTTGACGTTCTGGATGATTCGGCCCGGCAACGCGCCGATGTACGTACGCCGATGGCCACGGATCTCCGCCTCGTCGTGGATGCCGCCGAGGCTCATCCGGACGAACTTGCGGCCCATGGCCTTGGCGATGCTCTTGCCCAGCGAGGTCTTGCCGACGCCGGGTGGGCCGACGAGGGCGAGGATCGGGCTGCGGATCGTGTCCGCCAGCGTCCGGACCGCGAGGTACTCGAGAATTCGCTCCTTGACCTTGTCGAGACCGTAGTGGTCCTCCTCGAGGATTCGAGCGGCCTCGCGGATGTCGAGCTGATCCGCCGTGGAGACGTTCCACGGCAGCCCGACGAGCCAGTCGACGTAGGTCCGGATGACGCCTACCTCGGGCGATGCCGATGGGATTCGGCTCATCCGGTCGATTTCCTTGAGGGCCCGGGTCTTGATCTCCTCGGGCATGCCCGCGGCCTCGACCTTGTCGCGCAGCTCGTTGACCTCGGCCTGCTGCGGGTCGTCCTCGCCGAGCTCACGCTGGATGGCCTTCAGCTGCTCGCGAAGGATGTATTCCCGCTGGGTCTTGTCCATCTCGGACTTGACCTCGGACTGGATCTTCCCCTTGAGCTCGAGGATCTCGACCTGCCGGGCGAGGAAGTTCGAGACGAGCTTCAGCCGCTCGACGACGTCGATCGTCTCGAGCAGCTCCTGGCGCTGCTCGGTGGTCATGTCGGGGCTATAGGCGACCATGTCGGCCAGCAGCCCCGGTTCGGTGATGTTGCGCGCCGCGACGGCCGCCTCGGGCGGGACCGGCGCGCCGTTCGCGACGTACTGCTCGATCTGTGCCTGGACCGTCCGCATGAGCGCCTGGACCTCGAGGTCCTTGGGGCTCGCGTCGGCGACTTCCTCGATGCGGGCGCGGAGATACGGCGTGGTCTGCACGAACTCGTGCAGCCGAAGCCGGCCCTGACCCTGGACGATCGCGCGGACCGTGCCGTCTGGCAGCTGCACGACCTGGGCGATCTTGGCGAGCGTCCCTACCGTGTACAGCTCGTCGGGCTTGTTGATGTCTTCCTGTTCGGCGGTGCGCTGAGTGACGAGCGCAATGGGGCCGCCCTCGGCGACCGCGGCGTTGAGCGCGTTGACGCTCTTCTCGCGGCCTACCTGGAGCGGGACGATCATCTCGGGAAAGATGACCGTCTCCCGAAGGGCGACGAGCGGCAGCTCACGCGTGGTGACCGTGGACTGCTGCTCCTCGGCCGGGGTTGACGGTCGCTTGGCCATCGAATCTCCTAAATCGAATTCGTGCGTCGTGCGCGATGAGAGCGGGGAGTGCGGTGCTCCGCGGCGGTCGCGGCCGCGGAGCGAACGCCTGGTAGTGGTGGTGTGGGTCGGACTTCGGTTGGTGTCGGCATCAGCCGGCCTTGCCTGTTTCGGACGCCGCGGCGACCTCGGCACGGTTGACGCCTTCGTCGTACAGCCGTTCGAGGATCCGGGTTCCGAGCCGTTCCTCCAGCTCGAACAGAATCCTCACTCCGGCGAGGTTGACGCCGAGGTTCTGGGTCAGGTGACGGATCCACAGGACCCGTCGAATGTCGTTTTCGCTATAGAGCCTGATATTCGACGGCGTACGAGCCGGACAGACCAGACCCTCATCCTCGTAGATCCGCAACGTGCGCGGATGGACACTGACGATGCTGGCCGCCACGCTGATCACGTAGACGGGTCGCGTGGGGTCCTGGCCTGGCCGGCGATACGCCATTCGATCAGACCCGCTGGGTCTCGCGCCGGGATTCGGCCTTCGTGCCGTCCGTCTCGCCGCGTCCATTGGTCTGCGTGGTCTGGCTGGTCTGGCCGGCCGTCTGGCTGGTCTCGCCGGCCGTCTGGCTGCTCTGGCCGCTCTGGCCGCGCGTGCTCAGCTGCTGCTGGCCGTTCGCCTGGCCTTCGAGCGTGGGGCTGATCCGGATCTGGCGAGGCTTGACCTGCTCGGCCTTCGGCACGCGAAGCGTCAGCATCCCGTTATCGAACGTGGCCGTTGCCTTGTCTGGCTCGAGCCCGGTCGGCAGGCTCACGGAGCGGCTGAACGCGCCGCGCCGGATCTCGCGGACGAGGAAATCGCCCTCGCCCTCGGTGCGCTCGGTCCGCGTCTCGCCGCGAATCGTGACCGTCCCGTCCTCGACCGTGATGTCGACTTCCTCCGGCTTGACGCCGGGGAGCGCGGCCTGGATCACGAGCTCGTCATTGGTGGTTGAAACGTCGAGCGGAAGGGGCGAGCCTTCGGTCTGCCCGAAGCCCCAATTACCCGGCCGAACGAAACTGTCCTCGAACAACCGATCCATCGCCTGGCGGAGCGAAAGCAGCTCGCCGAAGGGCGAAGGACGGCGCTGGATCGTCATGATCACGACACCTCCATGCTGCGATGGTTACATCTCGTCCGCGCCTGTGGCGGACACACACGGATGCTAGAACCCTGACAATGGCGTTGTCAAGAGTCAGGGGTGTCGCGGTGATGCCCAGCGGCAAAATCGGCCGACCGCGACGGTCTTCCGCCGAGCGGACGTGCAGGCCCGTTTCGGCCTTGTGCTCAGGTGGTGATCTCGCGCAGCGGCGGCGCCGGCGCTCGCGGATCGCCGCCGCCGCGGCTATCCCGCTTGGGCGGGCTCCACGTCGCCGATGAGCTGCTCGTGGAGGAGCTGCTCGCACTCCGTGCGGCCGATGGCGATCACCTTGTCCCCCTCGCGGAGCACCGTGTCGGTTCGCAGGGGAGTCGCCACTCCGTCGCGGACGACCGCGAACAGCGAGCAGCCGTCCGGGATCGTGAGGTCCTTCGGGGCGCGTCCCACCGCCGGTGAGCCCGCCTGCAGGTGCGCCTCGATGATCTCGAGCTCGCCCTCGCCGAGTGCCGCCAGGTGCAGTAGCTCGTGGACCGGGATGTCCTGCTCGATCGAGCCGAGGATCATCCGAGTCGGGCTGATCAGCTCGTCAACGCCGAGGTGCTTGAACAGCGCCTCGTTCTTCGGGTTGTTCACGCGCGCGATCGTTCGCGGCACGTCGAAGTGGTGCTTGGCCATCTGGCAGATGACGAGGTTGTCCTCGTCGTCGCCGGTCACGGCGGCGACGATATCGGCCCGATTGGCGCCGGCCTCGGCGAGGTACTTGCCCTCGCAGCCGTCGTGGGCGATGACGATTGAGCCGATCTCGTCGGCGATCTGGTCGGCCCGCACGCGATCCTTTTCCATGAGCACGACCTCGTGGCCGGACTCGATCAACTCCTTCGTCAGGTAGTAGCCGACCTTCCCACCGCCGATGACCAGCACGAACATCTAGCGGTCCTCCGATCGCTCGGCTGAGTCCATCGGGGCGGCCGAAGTCTCCGCCTTCGTCTGCGGTCCGCCACCGCCGCGAGCCGGGGGCTGATCGCCGGAAGTTGATGC
>JBKPTC010000091.1:0-4470 GCA_046735355.1 bacterium | reverse complement strand
CGCTGCAGCACGAGCTCCAGCGACTCGGCCACCTCGCGGACCGCCTGGTGGAACTCGGGCTCGCCGGGGTTCTTGGCGTACGTGTCCGAGAGCACCTGATCGATGTACGCGCGCATAGGCAACCTCCTCGATCCGTCACTGCCAGTGTGAGCCGGTGCGTCGAAGCGGACATTTCCGCCCGGCCCGGGTCGTCCGGGACGAATGGCGGCGGCGTCCGTCCTACGCGCGGCGGGACGGACGACCTCACGCACCCGCACCGTCGCGACGCAAGCTCGAGTCGAATCGAACGGAAGGGGTGAGAACGGTGAGGCATCGTCCACACCGCACCCGGACGCCGGAACGGCGCGACCCGCCCGGGACCGCGTTCACGCCGCACGACGCGCCGCCTGGGAGATACGCGTCCGTCAAGACCGACCCGTGTTCGCACGGCGTCATGCGATCGCCCGTCGGCGACGAGGTCGAGTGCGCGCACCTGCTCGCGAACGAGGCGCGCCACGCCCTGTCCGGATGGGGCCTCGACGACCGCGAGATCCTTCGCTACGCAGATGACTTCGTCGCCGAGGACCGCGGCGGGGACGTCGAGACGTTCATCGGCTGGGCGATCCAGATGCATCTGAACCGGATCCGCGCCGACCGTCGTCCGGCCGGCGCCTCGAACGAGCGGAGGTGACGCGCGATGTCCGATGCGATGGTCTCCCTCGGCGTTCCGACGGAAACGGCGCCAGGCGAGCGGCGCGTGGCGATCGTGCCGGCCATCGCCGGACAGCTGACGCGCGCGAACATCTCGATCCTGGTCGAGCGCGGCGCCGGCGCCGAGGCCGGGTTTCCGGACGCCTCATATGAGGCGCACGGCGCGCACGTCGTCGACTCGACGACCTGCCTCGAGGCCGACATCGTCGCGCGAGTCCGTGGCTGGGGCAGCGAGACGGACGTCACGCACCCCGACCAGATCGTGCTCGGCCTGGCCGACCCGTTCGGCGACCTGTACGCGGTCCGATGGGCGCGCGACCGGAAGCTGACATCGTTCGCGTTCGAGCTCGTTCCGCGGATCACGCGTGCGCAGATGGTCGATGCGCTCTCCTCGCAGGCCACGATCGTCGGCTACCGGGCGGTGCTGCTGGCGGCCGACCGGCTTCCGAAGCTCGTGCCGATGCTGACGACGGCGGCGGGCACGGTGCCGCCGGCGCAGGTGTTCGTGATCGGCGCCGGCGTCGCCGGCCTCCAGGCGATCGCGACCGCCCGGCGGCTCGGCGCCGTGGTCCGCGCCTACGACGTCCGGCCGGCCGCGCAGGAGGACATCGAGAGCCTGGGCGCGACCGCGGTCCTGCTGCCGCTCGGGCCCGGCGACGCCGAGGATGCGAGCGGATACGCCAAGGAGCTCGGCCCCGAGTTCTACCGGCGGCAGCAGGAGCTTCTGGCGGAGGTCGCCGCCGGCGCGGACGTCATCGTCACGACGGCCTCGATCCCCGGACGCGCGGCGCCCCGACTGATCACGGCGGACGCCGTCGCTGCGATGCGACCCGGATCGGTCGTGGTCGACTGCGCCGCCGAGCGCGGCGACAACTGCGACGTGACGCGGCCGGGCGAGGTGGTCGTGACGGACAACGGTGTCACCGTCCTCGGCCCGCTGAACCTGCCGGCGACCGCCCCCGAGACGGCGAGCGAGCTGTACGCCAAGAACGTCGCGGCGTTCGTGCGGCTGCTCGTGCACGACGGTCGCGCCGACCCGGACGCGGACGACGAGATCCTTCGCGGGTCGCTCGTCACCCGTGCGGGCGAGATCGTCTCCACGCGGGTCGAGCGGCGATATCGAGAGGTGATCGGCGATGAGTGAGCGGCTCGAGACCGCGCTGTACGTGTTCGTCCTCGCTTCGTTCCTCGGCTACGCGGTCATCACGAAGGTCCCGGGGCTGCTGCACACGCCGCTGATGTCGCTGACGAACGCGTTGTCGGCCATCTCGTTGGTCGGGTCGATCATCCTCGCGGGCGCGGGTGAGACCGCGCTCGCCACGGTGCTCGGAACCGTCGCCGTGTTCTGCGCCATGACCAACGTCGTCTCCGGCTTCCTGATCACGGATCGGATGCTCCGCATGTTCCATCGGCGGGAGCCGGCGAGCCCCGGAACAGGAACAGGAACAGGAACGGGATCGGCAGCCGGATCGAGCCCGTCGGCATCCGGCGCGCGGGAGGAGGCGACGGCACGATGAGCACCTTCATCTCGCTGTCCTACCTGTTCGCGGCGACGTGCTTCATCCTCGCGCTCAAGTGGATGTGCCATCCGACGACGGCGCGTCGCGGGGTCCTGAGCGGCGAGATCGGCATGGCGGTCGCGATCGTTGCCACGCTGCTCGACGCCCGCATCATCGAGTACCAGTGGATCGTGGTCGGGCTGGTCCTCGGGGCCGCGGCCGGCGCTCCGCTCGGGCTGCTCGTGCCGATGACCGCGGTCCCCCAGCGAACCGCGCTCTCGCACTCGTTCGGCGCGCTCGCCGCCGGACTCGTCGGCACCGCACACTTCATCCTCCACCGGCCCGAGATCGCGACGTCGACGATGATCCCGCTCGGCTTCGAGGTCATCCTCGGCTTCCTCACCTTCACGGGGTCGCTCGTCGCAGCCGGAAAGCTCCAGGGGCTCGTCCGCGACCGGCCGTGGGTCTACCGCGGCCAGAACGTCGTCAACCTGTCGATCTTCGCTGCGGCCCTGGTCCTGCTCGGCGTGCTGATCGCCGATCAGACGGCGACGTGGGCATTCGTGGCGATGGTCGTCGTCGCGCTCGCGTTCGGCGTCATGCTCGTCATCAGGATCGGCGGCGCCGACATGCCGACGGTCATCTCGCTGCTCAACAGCTACGCCGGGCTGTCGGCGGCGATGATGGGGTTCGTCCTCGACAACAACCTGCTGATCATCGCCGGCGCGCTCGACGGCTCGAGCGGACTCGTCCTGTCGATCGTGATGTGCCGGGCCATGAACCGGTCGTTCACGAACGTGCTGTTCGGCGGGTTCGGCGCCGAGACACAGGCGGTCGCCGAGACGCGACCCGTCCGCAGCGTCGATCCGGAGGAGGTCGCGTTCCTGCTCGACGCCGCGCGGACGGTCGTGATCGTTCCGGGCTACGGCATGGCGGCGGCGCAGGCGCAGTACAAGGTGAAGGAACTGGCCGACGCGTTGCTCCGCCGGGACGTGCAGGTGCGCTTCGCGATCCACCCGGTCGCCGGCCGTATGCCGGGGCACATGAACGTCCTGCTCGCCGAGGCCGGAGTGCCGTACGACCTTCTCGTCGACCTCGACGACATCAACCCCGAGCTGCCGCAGACGGATCTCGTCCTCGTGGTCGGCGCCAACGACGTGGTGAACCCGGCGGCGCGGACGGACACCTCGAGCCCGATCTACGGCATGCCGATCCTCGACGTCGACAAGGCCGGCACGGTCGTGGTCTGCAAGCGCTCGATGCGGACGGGATTCGCCGGCGTCGACAACGATCTCTTCTATCTGGACCGGACGCAGATGCTGTTCGGCGACGCGAAGACGTCGATCGGCGCGGTCGTGACCGAGCTCGCAGACCTGCCCTCGCACGGGACGCTGGCCGGTCCGGGCCGGCCCGGCGCGAGCGGGCCGAAGGACCTCGTCGCCGCGGCGGCGGCCGCCATACGGTGATCCTGGCCGCACTCGGGAGGTGAGTGCCATGGCGAGTGGTGGCCTCGTGAACGCTGTTCGGCACACCGATCGGAACGAGGAGGCGCCGCCGCTGCGTCGGCACCTGCGGCTCGCGGAGCAGCCGCAGCGACCCACCGGTGTGTCACGGCTCGCGCTCGCGCTGACGGTCAGCGGCGCGATGATCGTCTCCGGCGCGGGCGTCTACGGATGGCAGCACGCCCAGCTCGTCGACAGCCGCCGGGCGACGGCCGCCGCGAACGAACGAGCGACGGCCAACGCCGCGCGCGCCGCGACGCTCGAGCTCCGCGTCGAGGCGCTGACCGGTCGCGTCGGCATCCTGTCCGATCGCTCGGCTCGGCTCCGCAACCGCGCCGATCCGCTCGAGGTCCGGATCGCGACGACGACGGGGCGCCGCGACGTCCTCGCCGGGCGCCTCGCCGACACACGGGCGTCGTTGGCCCACGCGCGGGGTCGACTCTCGACGATGCTCGGCCCGCCGATCGCGTCGGGGACGTACACGGCGCGGGTGCTGACCGTGTCGCCTCGACACGAGCCGCCGTTGATCGCCGTCCGCATCTACGGCCGGAACGGCGTCGAGGGGGGTTGGCGGCTGCTCGAGGCGTCGTCCGACGCGGGCGTCGGCCTGGTCTCGTGGCGAAGCGCGCCGGCCACGGTCGACCTGCCGACGTTCGCGCACATCATCGGCGGCGTCGCGCCGTGGAACGCGACGATGCGCTCGGTCGGATACCGCGTCGTCGTGGACGACGGCATCGTCACCGCGATCCACGAGATCGCGTCGTAATCCGGCTCCCGGT
>JBKPTC010000090.1:0-11187 GCA_046735355.1 bacterium | reverse complement strand
GGTCAGGCGGGCGCGGCGCTCGGAGGCGGTGGCGGTGGCGCGATCGCGGTGGACGTCGAGGTCGTCGGCTCGGTCCGCCGCGCGCCGACGAGCAGGACGCCGAGCCCGACGAGCGACGCGATCAGGAACGTGAACCCACCGAGGATCGGGATCAGGCCGAGCACGCGCAGGATCACCCAGCCGACGAGGAACGCCAGGTACCGGCTGGTCGGCGGCTTGATGAGCAGGCGCCCGAGCACCTGCGCCCCGACGACGTAGCCCACGGTGTACACGAGCGCGATCGCGAGCAGCATGAACAGCCCGAGCGGGATCCCGACGATCGTCACGAGGAACAGCACGGCGACGATCGGGAACAGGAAGAACACGGCGGCGCCCCAGCCGACCGCCGAGCCGGCCCGGGTCCGCCACACCTCCATCACGGTGGTGTCGAGCCCGGGGAAGATCAGCAGCAGGAGCAGCCCGAGGACGAGCGTGGAGACGGAGTAGCCGACCCACCAGGCGAACCTGCTCGCCAGGCCGAGATCGTTCGCGTCGAAACGCGTCGCGACGTTCTGCTGGCTGCCGTCGATCCGAGCTCCACGGTCGATCGTCGGACTGCCCTGGGTCACGAGATCGCCGCCGATGTGCGCCGTCGACCGGATACGCACCGCGCCGTTCAACACGACGACGTCCTGCCCGATGGTTCCGACGACGTCGACGCTGCCGTTGGCGACGAACAACGTCTCTTGCACCGTGCCGTAGATCCGGGCGGGTCCGTTCAGGATGACCGCCGTTCCGACGGTGTCACCTTTTTGCACGACGAGCTGACCGTTCAGCACGATCTGGTCGTTGTGGTCGAGCCCGTCGCCTTCGTCGGCCGCCGCCGCCGCGGCCCCGGCGGACACGAACGCGGCCACCAGCACCACGATGCCAACGGATCGGGCGAAGCCTCGAGCGCTCATCGCGTCCTCCCCTACGGTTGCGATCCACCGTAGGCCCTCCTCGGCCGGGTGGCAAAGCGACCCCGTCACCGCGCCGCGGCGGACGGGTCCGGTTGTCGCACTCCTGGGTTGTCATGGTTCAGTAGGGCTTCTGTGGCGGGGGGAACACGGGGGTGGGGACGATCGGATCGGCCGACGAGGTCGAGCTGAGCGCGGTTCGCGACGGAAACAGCATCGTCATGCAGCTGACGCGTGCGACGGCCGAGGCCAAGAAGCTGGAGCTCGAGTCCGAGGGCTGGACCGTCGAGATCCGCGAGACGCACGGCCGCTGAGGTCGGCCTCCGCACCGACGCGTCTTGTCGCCCGTCCGGGCCACTCGAACGTACGGAGATAAGCGGAGTTCCCTTCGCGCCGGAACCGGGACTACGCTCGCGACGTGAGCTCGGCGTCGGTCAATCCGCTCCGAACCAACCGCGACTTCCGTCTGCTGTGGACCGGGCAGACGATCTCGGTGCTCGGCTCGCGCGTCTCGGCGTTCGCGCTCCCGCTGCTCGTCTTCACGTTGACCGGCTCGCCGGCGCGTGCGGGCGTCGTGGCGTTCGCGGGCAGCCTGCCGTTCCTGTTGCTCCAGCTTCCGGCCGGCGGGCTCGTCGACCGTTGGGACCGCAAGCGCACGATGATCTGGTGCGACCTCGGCCGCGGCGTCGCGGTCGCGTCGGTCGCGCTCGCGCTGTGGCTCGAACGCCTGACGCTCACGCAGATGGTGCTCGTCGCATTCGTCGAGGGCTCCCTGTTCGTCTTCTTCAATCTCGCGCAGAACGCCGCGATCCCGAACGTCGTCGCGCCGGAGCAGCTGCCGCGCGCCCTCGCGCAGAACGAGGCCGGCGCACGAGGCACCGCGCTCGCCGGCGGTCCGCTCGGCGGCGTGCTCCTCGGGCTGTCGCACGCGCTGCCCTTCGTGTTCGACGCGGTGTCGTTCGTCGTGTCGATCGGGACCGTCGCGGCGACGCGCACCGAGTTCCAGGCCGACCCGCCCGCCGTCCGCGACCGGCTCCACCGAGAGGTGGCCGAGGGCTTCCAATGGCTCTGGCGCAACCCGTTCATCCGTGCGACGTCGCTGCTGTTCGCCGGTGGGAACTTCATCGTGAACGCGGTGATGCTCGCGGTGATCGTGGTCGCCCGCGGGCGCGGAGCCACCGCGGCCGAGACTGGCGTCATCTACTCGTTCATCGGGATCGGCGCGCTGCTCGGCGCCCTTGTCGCATCGAGGGTCCAGCGACGCGTCCCGCCGAAGGTGATCATCATCGGGATCAATTGGGCGATCGCGGCGCTGGTGGCCGCCATCGCGATCCCGGCCCCGCCGATCGTGATCGGTCCGATCATCGGCGTCCTCGCGTTCCTCGTTCCGCCGCTCACCGTTCTTGTCAGCACGTACGAGCTCTCGCTGATCCCCGACCGGCTCCTCGGGCGCGTCGAGAGCGTGATCCTCTTGCTCGCGTGGGGCTCGATCCCGTTCGGATCGCTGATCGCCGGCTCGCTGCTCGAATGGATGGGCTTCTCGCCGGCGCTGCTGACGCTCGCCGCCGTGATGGGCGCCGTCGCGCTCGCGGCGACGGTCAGCCCGGCGATCCGGCACGCGCCGCCGCTGCCCACCGAGCGCGCCGCCGAGCCGGACCCGGTCGCCGTCGTCGCCTGAGCGCCCGCTTTTCGACGGCCTCCGAGCGGCGGGTCCCCCGCCCTCGCGCGCCGGGAGTTACCGCTCCCGCGGAACCAGGAGCCGAACGTTCGGCGTCGTCACCACGTGCTCGATCCGCCGGTCGTCGCGTCGCAGCCACCGGACGACGACCGAGACCGGAAGCGACACCGGGGCGACGACGGCCGCGAGCAGCATCACGGCCACGACGACGAACGTCCTTGCCCGCCGAGCGTACGAGCGCACTCGGTCCATCCCGATAGGGTGCCACGAACGACCCGCGCGCGGCCGGGGCGCAAAGAACGCCCTCCTCGATGCCGATACCAACCGCATGACCGTGGAAGCCGATCGGGCGGTTCGGCCGCTCCGGCGCAATCGCGACTTCATGCTGCTGTGGAGCGGGCAGGCGGTCTCGCTCCTCGGCTCGAGGATCACCTCGATCGCGATCCCGCTGCTCGTCTACGCGCTCACACGATCGCCGGCGCAGATGGGCGTGGTCGCGTTCTTCGGAACCCTGCCGTACATCGTCGCGCAGCTTCCGGCGGGCGCGATCGTCGACCGCGTCGACCGGCGGCGGCTGATGGTGGCGTGCGACGCCGTCCGGGCCGTCGCCCTCGGCTCCGTCCCGGTCGCGATCGTCGCCGACAGCGTGACCGTCGCGCAGCTCGCGGTCGTCTCGTTCGTCGAGGGCTCGCTCGCGGTCGTCTTCGGCCTCGCCGAGAACGCGGCCGTCCCGAAGGTCGTTCCGGCGTCGCAGCTGACCGACGCCGTCGCGCAGAACGAGGCGCGCGAACGCGGCGCCGCCCTCGCCGGTCAGCCGCTCGGGAGCCTCCTGTACGCGCTGTCGCAGGCGCTCCCGTTCCTCGTCGACACCGTCTCGTACGCGGTGTCGGTGGTGTCCCTGCTGCTGATCCGAACGCCGTTCCGGATCGACGAGCGCAGCGCGCGCGAGCCGTTCCTGCGCGAGGTTCGCGAGGGGTTCGCCTGGCTCTGGAACGCGAGGTTCCTCCGCGCGTGCGCCGTGATGATCGCGGGAAGCAACTTCGTCTTCCAGGGAGTGTTCCTCGCGGTCGTCGTCCTCGCGCGCGAGCGCGGTGCCTCTTCGGTCGTCATCGCGGGCATCTTCCTGATGCAGGCGCTCGGGGGTCTGCTCGGCGCGATGCTCGCGCCGCGACTGCGACGCCTGCTGCCGACGCGAGCGATCGTGGTCGGCGTCAACTGGATCTGGGCGGCGCTGCTGCCGCTGATGGCGCTTCGCGTTCCGCCGATCGCGCTCGGACCGATCTTCGGGCTGATGACGTTCGTCGGGCCGGCCTGGAACGTCGTGATCGGCACGTACCAGCTGACGATGATCCCGGACCGGCTGCTCGGACGGGTGCAGAGCGTCGAGATGTTGCTGTCGTGGGGCGCGATCCCGCTCGGCTCGCTCGTCGCGGGGCTCCTGCTGCAGGGCCTCGGGCCGACCGCGGCGACGATCGCGTTCGCCGCGATGATGATCGCGATCGCGGCCGTCGCGACGCTGAGCCCCTCGCTCCGGCATTCGCCGCCGTTCCCGGCCGAGCAGCCGGACCCCGCGATCGCCCAACACGCAGGCGACGCGCCGACCGCCGAGGGCCCGACGGGCGGCACGGCTTTCCTCGAATGACGCTAGGTCGAGACGGCGCGATCCGACGGCGTGGCGGCCGCGGCCACGCGCTCCGACGCCGCCTCGCCCGCCCGTCCCAGGACGGGAAGCTCCAGTCGGACGACCGCACCGCCGTCGAGGGCGTTCTCGGCGGCGGCGCGGCCGCCGTGCGCCTCGGCGACGTGCCGGACGATCGCGAGCCCGAGCCCCGAGCCCGGCATCCCGCGCGCCTGCGCGGCGCGGTAGAAGCGGTCGAAGACCCGCGGCAGATCGGCGTCGTCGAAACCGGAGCCGTGGTCGCGGACGCGGACCACGCCCTCGCGCACCTCGACCTCGACGCGGTCGCCGCCGTACTTGGCGGCGTTGTCGAGCAGGTTGGAGACGGCGCGGCCGAGCAGCGACGGGTCGCCGCTCACCACCGTCGGCTCGACCGACGCGTCGAACACGACGTTCGGCCACAGACGGCGCGCGCGGTCGAGCGCGTCCTCGACGACGCCGTCGAGGTGCACCGGCTGCTCCACCGCGAGCGGCTCGCCGCCGCGCGCGAGGTCGACGAGATCGCCGATCAGTGCGGAGAGCTCCTCGAGCTGCGAACGCACGTCGGCGTTCAACCGCGCGAGCTCGTCGGGGTCCGAGACGCGCCCGCTGACGAGCAGGTCGATGTTGGTGCGCACGCTCGTGATCGGGGTTCGGAGCTCGTGCGACGCGTCGGCGACGAGCCTCCGCTGCGAGGCGACCGAGTCCTCGAGCGCCTCGAGCATCGTGTTGAACGTCCGCGCCAGGCGCGCGAGCTCGTCCGCGCTCGCCGGGACGTCGATGCGCGTCGACAGGTCGCCCGTCGTCGAGACGCGCTCGGCCGCGTCGGTCAGCCGAGTGACCGGCGTCATCACGGTCCGCGTGATGAACGTTCCGACCGCGAGCGCGGTGCCGACGCCGATCGCGGCGATGGCGACGAGCAGCAGCGCGAGGCGACGGAGCGCCGCATCGATCTCGGCCATCGGCCGCGCCAGGAGCAGCGCGTAGCCGGAGGCGGGCGAGACGGTGTACGTCCGGTAGTGCACGCCGTTCACCGTCTGGTCGCGCAGGACGGGCGTCGCGGCCGGCGAGCGGATCGGGATGCCGAGCCGCGGCGAGTAGCCGGGAACGACGAGCGAGCCCGACGGCGTCCGCAGCTCCCAGTACGCGACGGTCTCGTGCGGCGATCCGACGTACGGCGGGACCTCGTCCTGCTCGTTCGGGAGCGCCGGCGTGTTCGTGATGAGCGCGACCACGCGCAGCGCCTGCTCGCGGAGCGAGTCGTCGACCTGTCCACGGAGCTGCGAGCGAACGGCGGCGAAGAAGACCACCGACGAGACCGAGATCGCGACGGCGGCGGCCGCGGCGGAGGCGACGGTGAGCCGGCGCCGGAACGTCATCGAGGCTCCCGTAGGACGTAGCCGACACCTCGGACGGTGTGGATCAGGCGCGGCTCGCCGTCGGTCTCGGTCTTGCGCCGGAGATATCCGACGTACACCTCGAGCGCATTCGAGGACGGCCCGAAGTCGTAGCCCCAGACGCGGTCGAAGATGACCTCGCGCGTGAGGACGCGCCGCGGGTTCCGAAGGAACAGCTCGAGGAGCAGGAACTCCGTTCGCGTCAGCTCGAACGCGCGGTCGCCGCGCCGCACCTCGCGCGTGACGGGATCGAGCTCGAGGTCCGCGAATCGCAGCGGCCGCTCCTCCGCCCCCGGTGTCGAACGGCGGAGGAGCGCTCGGATCCGCGCGAGCAGCTCGTCCAGCGCGAACGGCTTGACGACGTAGTCGTCGGCCCCGGCGTCCAGGCCCTCGACGCGGTCGGCGACCGAGTCACGCGCGGTCAGCACGAGGATCGGCGTCCGGTCGCCGGCGGCGCGGATCGAGCGGGTCGCCTCGAGCCCGTCCATCACGGGCATCAGCACGTCCATGACGATCAGGTCGGGGCGGTCGGCGGCCAGGGCATCGAGCGCCGCCCTGCCGTCGGACGCGGTGGTCACGTGGTAGGCCTCGGCCCGCAGCGCCCGCGAGAGCGCGTCCCGGAGCGCCGGCTCGTCATCGACGACCAGCACGTTCATGGCGGCAGTGTGCCGCAGGGCGATGAGAACCGGCTGAGACGCTCCTCCGGGCCCCTGCTGCCCGGGTTCCGCCGCAAGGCGGGCGGGGTAAGGATGGTTGGGTGTGGGCCGAGTCGAGGCCCCCGACGAGCCGGCCCGAGGAGCGGCGGACGCAGCCGACGGGCCACGACCACAGGAGGTATGAGATGGCCATCACCGACACGATGAAGTGGATGAGCCGGAGCGCGCGCAACCGCGCCGAGGCGATGAGCCACCAGATGAAGGACCGCGCGCTCACGATGCGTCTCGACAAGACCTCGGAGGAGAACGACCGGCTCCGCGCCGAGAACCACAGCCTGCGCGATGCGGTGACCGAGTCGCAGACGGCCCACGAGCGGATCCTGTCGCTGCTCGAGGCGCACCGCGACGAGACCGAGGTCGACGTGGAGCTCGCCGACAAGAAGTCCCACCGCGGCCGGTGGTTCATGTTCCTGATGCTGCTCGCCGGCGGGGCGTGGGCCTGGATGAAGAACCGTGGGCAGGGCGACGACACGATGGACTGGGGCGGCCGCGACGCCTCGACGGAGGGCCTCGGCGGGCCGAACATGACCTCGGCCGCCTGATCGCTCGACCCTTCGGTCCGTCCGACTCGGCACCGCGGTTGCGGGCCGGCGTTCGCCGGTGATACACATGCGGCACTCGGGCGTTGCCCGAGGGCCTCGGAGTCCAGCGAAGTCCGGTCCGAATCCGGCGCTGTCCCGCAACCGTGAAGCCCCCGTCGTGGGGACGAGTCGGGTCGCCTCCTCCGTGGCGCAAATGTCGGTCCTCGGAGGAAGGGCGGTTTGTCCCACCTGAGCCACGCGACGTTCCTCGCGTCCTCCGCGGAAAGGAGGACGGATGGGAAGGTCGCTCCGCATCGTTCCGCTCGTCGTTCTGGCGATCGCGCTCGCCGCGTGCGCTGACTCGAACGGCTCGAGCTCGACGGCCGGCGGCGCGGCCTCGACGGCCGCGTCGTCGCCGACCGCGTTTCCGGCAACGGTCGACGCCGCGAACGGCTCGGTCACGATTCCGGCGGCGCCGGAGCGGATCGTCTCGCTCTCCCCGACCGCCACCGAGATGCTGTTCGCGATCGGCGCCGGCGAGCAGGTCGTCGCCGTCGACGATCAGTCGAACTATCCATCGCAGGCGCCGACGACGAAGCTCTCCGGCTACGAGCCGAACGCGGAGGCGATCGCCGCGTACGATCCCGACCTGGTCGTGTACGCCAACGATCTGGGGGACGTGGCGAACGCGCTCGACCAGTTGCGCATCCCGAGGCTGTTCGAGCCGGCCGCCGCCGACCTCGACGACGTCTACGCGCAGATCGAGCAGCTCGGCACCGCGACCGGCCATGCCGACGAAGCCCGGACGGCGATCGCCCGGATGCGCTCGAGGATCGACGGGATCGTCGCCTCGGTACCGAAGCCCTCGACGCCGCTCACCTACTACCACGAGCTCGACGACACGTACTACTCGGTCACGTCCTCGACGTTCATCGGCACGGTGTACTCGCTGCTCGGGCTGAAGAACATCGCGGATGCGGCGGACAAGGACGGTAGCGGCTATCCGCAGCTCTCGCCCGAGTACATCGTCGAGGCGGACCCGGACCTCATCTTCCTCGCCGACACGAAGTGCTGCGGTCAGTCTTCGGCGACGGTCTGGAAGCGCCCGGGGTGGGGCCGGATCGGCGCGGTGCGCCACCGCGACGTGATCGAGCTCGACGACGATGTCGCGTCGAGATGGGGGCCTCGGATCGTCGATTTCCTGCAGACGGCCGCCGACGCGGTCCGTCGGGTCGAGCGGGCCACGGCCGCATGACACCGCGGCGGGAGACGCCATGATGCTGGTGGGGCATCGGTGAGCGCCGGAACGGACGCGCGCCCGGCCGCCGTCGTCGGTCACATCGAACGGCGCGCGGAGGCGGACCTGCCCGGCGTGACCCGCACGAGCGTCGGCTGGTTGCTCGCCGGCGTCGCGACGCTGCTCGTCTGCGCCGTGGCCGGACTCCTCGTCGGCCCGGTGCGGCTCGCGCCGAGCGCGGTCGTCGGGTGGTTGCTCGACCGGCTTCCCTTGGTGCACGTCTCGTCGGGGCTGAGCGAGCGCGACACGACGATCGTGTCGCAGCTGCGGCTGCCGCGCGTCGTCCTCGGAGGGCTCGTCGGCGCGATGCTCTCGATCTCGGGGGCGTCGTACCAGGCGGTGTTCCGCAACCCCCTCGCAGACCCGTACCTGCTCGGCGCCGCGGCCGGCGCCGGGCTCGGCGCGACGATCGCGGTCATCCACGGTGCGGCGACGGGTGCGCACCCGGTCGTCCTGCCGTTCGCCGCGTTCGTCGGCGCGATCGTCGGCGTCAGCCTGGCGTACGGGCTCGGACGGTCGCGGTTCGGAGGGCGCACGACGACGAGCCTGGTCCTCGGCGGCGTCGCGGTCGCATCGTTCCTGACGGCGGTGCAGACGTACGTCCAGCAGCGGAACACCGCGACGCTTCGTCAGGTGTACTCCTGGATCCTCGGACGCCTCGTGACGACGGGATGGGACGACGTGGTCCTGATCCTTCCCTACGTCGTGGTCGCGACCGCGGTGCTGTTCGCGTGCCGGCGACTGCTCGACGTCATCTCGGTCGGCGACCTCGAGGCCGAGAGCCTCGGGCTGCATCCGGCGCGTCTGCGCGCGATCGTGGTCGTCGCCGCGTCGCTCGGAACCGCGGCCGCCGTCGCGACGGCCGGGCTGATCGGCTTCGTCGGTCTCATCGTGCCGCACGCGGTCCGGCTCGTCGCCGGTCCGGGCTATCGGCGCGTGATCCCGTTGTCGTTCCTGTTCGGCGCCGCGTTCATGATCGTCGCCGACCTCATCGCCAGGACCATCGTCGCGCCCGCCGAGCTTCCGATCGGCGTCATCACCGCGTTCGTCGGCGCCCCGTTCTTCATCTTCGTGCTGCGTCGAGCCGCGGACGGTGGCGCGTCGTGATCCGGCTCGAGCGTCTCTCGGTCTCGCGCGGCGGTCGGACCGTGGTGGAGGACGTCTCGCTCTCGATCGACGCGGGCGAGTGGGTCTGCGTGATCGGGCCGAACGGCGCCGGCAAGTCCTCGCTGCTCGGCGCGCTCGCCGGCGTCGTCGCCTCGACCGGACGCATCGAGCTCGCCGGCCGCGCGTTGGTCGACCTTCCGCGGAAGCAGCGCGCCCGGCTCGTCGCGTTGGTGCCGCAGCAGCCGGTCATCCCGTCGGCGCTTCGGGTCGCCGACTACGTGCTCCTCGGCCGAGCGCCCTATCTCGGTCCGTTCGGCGCCGAGGACCGGTCCGACGTCGAGGTCGTGCGTTCGACGCTCGAACGCCTCGACCTGTGGTGGGCGGCGGACCGGCGGCTCGACGCGCTGTCCGGCGGCGAGCTCCAGCGGGTGGTGCTCGCCCGAGCGCTCGCGCAGCAGGCGCCGATCCTGCTCCTCGACGAGCCGACGACGGGGCTCGACCTCGGACATCAGCAGCGCGCGCTCGAGCTCGTCGCGTCGCTCCGGGCGGCCGGTGGCCTCACCGTCGTGTCGGCGATGCACGACCTCACGATCGCCGGCCAGTTCGCCGATCGGTTCGTGCTGCTCGACGCCGGTCGCGTCGCCGCCGACGGCCTCCCCTCCGACGTGCTCCGAGCGGACCTGATCGAACGGCACTACGGCGCGCGCGTTCGCGTCGTCGTCGCGGACGACGGCGGAACGATCGTCGTTCCGATGCGCACCGCCGACGGCGCGCTGCTCGAGGGCATGCGATGACCGCGGGCGATCCTCCTCGCTCGTTCGAACGCCACGCCGATCGGCACGTGCGGTCGCTCGTCGTGGTCCTGACGGGCGACGGCAAGGGCAAGACGACCTCCGCGATGGGAACCGTGCTGCGGTCGCTGGCCCGCGGATGGCGCGTCGCGGTGATCCAGTTCGTGAAGTCGGGCGCGTGGCGGAGCGGCGAGGCCGAGATGCTCGGCCGCCTCGGCGTCGAGTTCCGCGCGACGGGCGAGGGGTTCACGTGGGACGTCGAGGACCTCGACGCGTCGGTCGAGGCGGCCCGGCGCGCGTGGGAGGAGGCGGCTCGAACGATCGCGTCCGGCGACGTCCAGCTCGTGGTCCTCGACGAGATCACCTATCCGATGAACTGGGGCTGGATCGACACGGCCGCGGTCGTGGAGGCCATCCGGGCGCGACCCGAGCGCGTCAGCGTCGTCGTCACCGGGCGCGACGCGCCTCATGCGATCGTCGACGTCGCGGACACGGTGACCGAGATGGTGAATCGGAAGCACGCCTTCGACGCCGGCATCGCCGCGCTGCGCGGGATCGATCTCTGATGGCACTGACGTTCCTGCTCGGCGGCGCCCGCAGCGGCAAGTCGTCGATGGCCGTTCGGCTGGCGACGCGGGCCGGAAGACCGGTGACGTACGTCGCGACCGCCGAGGCACGCGACGACGAGATGGCCGAGCGCATCGCCGGCCACCGAGAACGGCGGCCGGAGGACTGGACCACGATCGAGGAGCCGCTCGATCTCGAGGCGGCGTTCGCCGAGGTCCCGGACGGCGACACCGTCATCGTCGACTGTCTGTCGCTGTGGGTCTCCAACGCGTTCGAGGCCTCCCTCGACGCCGATGAGATCCTGCGGCGCGCCCGGTCGTCGGCCGCGGTGCTCGGCGTTCGGCGTGGCGCGGCCTTCTGCGTCAGCAACGAGGTCGGGCTCGGCATCGTTCCGATGCATCCCGTCGGTCGCGCCTACCGGGACGTCCTCGGCACGGTGAACACCGCGTGGGCGGAGGCGGCCGACCGAGCGCTGTTCGTCGTCGCCGGACGGGCGCTGCCGTTGCTCGACGCGGCCG
>JBKPTC010000089.1:0-15347 GCA_046735355.1 bacterium | reverse complement strand
GCGCGGACCCGGCCACGGTGTCTCGGGCGCTGTTCGTCGGCGCGGACGGCTACGTGGACAAGGACCAGGACCCCGTCGACTTCCTGCAGTCGATCCGGGCGGCCGCCGAGGGCGAGGTCGTCCTGCCGGGCGGCGCCTCCGAGTGGGTCGGGCCCGTCGCCGACGGCATCGACCGGCGCAAGGACGTCGAGCTCCGGCTCACCGCACGCGAGCGCCAGGTGCTCGCCATCGCGGCTGAGGGACTGACCGCGCGCGAGATCGCCGAGCGCCTCGGCGTGAGCGAGCGCACGATCACGACGCACCTCGGCCGGATCTACGGGAAGCTCGGCGTGCACGGTCGCGTCGGCGCGATCCTCGAGGCGGCCCGCTCGGGTTTGGTCGCCGTCGCGCCCGCGGAGTAGGACCCGGACCCCTTGCGTTGACCGCGCCATCTGCCCGTCGGCTGCGGGGTCGAACCGACGGTCGAGGACCTACGATCCGAACGGTCGAGCCTCGTCGTCGTCGGCAACGAGCGGAGGGGGCGTCGCTAGGTCTCGTCGAAGGTCCAGCACCAGCACCGCGAGCATCACGAGCAGGCACGGCGCGACGACGTAGAAGTCGAGCTGCGACAGCCCGCGAGCGATGATCGGCGCGTTCCGGTCGTCGACGATGGTGGCCGTCGTGAGCGGCAGGATTGCCGAGAGGACGATCGCGGCGGTCCGCGCGCGACGCGGGAGCGCCCACGCGAGGGGGGCGAACCAGACGACGTACCAAGCGTAGAGCCACTGGAACGACAACGACACCAGAAGAAGGCTCCACGCGATGGCCGGGACGACAGATCGCGCGGCGTCTCCCCGTTCGCGTGCGAGCGTGCTACGACCGATCCGGACCAGACAAGCGGCGAAGACGGCGCCGGCCGTTGCTCGGACGGTGAGTGCCGCGACCATCGAGGCATCGGTGCCAGCGATCCGACCGACGATGTCGACGACCAGCTTGTTCAAGAAGAACACGGGAGCGACGAGGCTTCCGAACGGAAACAGGTACGTCAGCCCGAACGTCGGATCGTGCGTCTGCGCGAACGGGGCGTATCCGGCGAGCAGGACCCCCACGCCGATGCCGACATCGATCAGCAGGGTGCGCGCCCGGTGCTCCGTTCGGCGACCGACGTCCCACGCGATCACGAGGGCGAGCGGGATCCCGGCGACGAACTTCAACAACGTGCCGGCGGCGAGCAGCGCGATCGCGGCAGCGATCGTCCGAGCGTCGGGGTTCGGACGTCGGGCGATGATGAGGATCGCGCCGACCATGACGACCCCGATCAACACGTCGACGTGGCCGCCGCCGACGGCGACGAACACCAGGCACGGATTCACGCCGACCATCACGGCGGTGAACGCCCGGCGAGTCGGCGCGATGACGCTGGCCAGACGCATGCTCAGCGCCAGCAGCGCGAGGCTCGCGCCGGCCGCGACGAACTTGAACGCCGCCGCGACCGCGGTTGGAGAGCGGAACGCCCGCGCGAGGACGGCGGCGATCGCGATGAACCCGGGTCCGTACACCGGCGGCGTGTGGAGCCACTGGCGATCGACGTATCGAAGCAGCGGGTCGTGCGGCACGTCGGCCGGAAGGACGGTGAACGGGTTGAGGTGATGGATGCCCACGATGCGGCCGTAGAGCGCGTACGCGAACACGTCGCGCGATCCGACGACGGGCGCCACGATCGCCAACGCGTGCAGCGCCACGGCGAGCCAGACGATCGCCCGGGTGCTGACCCGACCCCGCCATGCCGCGACGGCGAGGACCGCGAAGCCGGCCGCCGACAGCCCAGCCGCGGACATCGCGAGAACGCCGATGAGCCAAGACGACGCGTTCGCAACACCAAGCATGGACGCGAGTACGCGAAGCGGCGCGATGGGCGTGGCGCCCGCCGGCAACGGCGGAGACATCGGGTTGCGGGTCGCACCGGCCACCGCCGCGAAGAGGATCGCTCCGGCCGTCGCGCATGCGAAGCCCCACCGAGCGGTGTGGTCGGCCCGCGCTTCGGGCGGACCGCCGACGCTACGCCCGGACGAAGACATCCCCGTCTCGATCGTGGAACGCGACCCGCCAGCCGGGATCCTTCGAGATCCGTGGGATCAGGCCGGCCTGTTGATCGCGCGTCGCCACGACGACGTCGACACGCCACCGGTCGAGAAGTTCCTGCCATCCCTCCTGTCCCGACGAGATCGACTGGTAGTCGCGCCATTGCGACGCGGTGAAGAGCTCGATCCTCGAGTCGACGAACACCGGATCGGCTGGAAGCGCCCACTCGAACCACGACCCGAGCGGTTGTGCGCCGAAGATGCGCGACCCGTCCGGCGCGATCCCGGCGACGTGGCTCGTGAGCGCGGGCGGAGCCCCGCCGAGCAGGTCCGGTCCGTCGGCGCCGCCGGGGCGGAGCCACGGCAGGAAGAGGACGCTCACCGTTGCGACGGCGAGGACGACGGTTGCCGTCATCGGCGCCGGAGCGGGGCGGAACTCATCGAACGAGTCGTCACGAGCGACGAGGCGGGCAACGACGACCGGAAGGACGAGCGCCCACCAGAACATGCCTCGTCCGGACTCGAGTCCGAGGGCGAGGAACACGCCGAGCCGCAGGAGCGTCGCCGCGTCGACGGGCCTCGTCCGTCGTGCGAAGAAGACCACGACCGCGGCGAGGCCTGCGAAGAACGCGACGCCTGCGGGATCCCGAACGGTCGGAGCGGCCCATTCGGTCACCATCGCCGTGATCGTTCGGTTCGACGCGATCGAGCCCACGTATGACCACACACCGACACCGAAGGGGTTCACGAGCGTCGCCAGCAACGTGACGACGGTCGCAGCGGCGACCGTCCGCCGGTTCGGACTGGACCGATCCTCGAACAGTGTCAGCGCGACGAGGACGGGCCCGAGGAAGAACGATCCGTGGACGTTCGCCCACACCACCGCGATCGCCGGCACGAGCCAGACGAGCGCCGGGCGTCGCCCGCGCGCCGCGAGCGCCCACATCGTCACGGCGAAGAACAGGAACGCGAACAGCTGCGGCCGCAGCGCGAGCCCGAGGATCGAGGCTCCGAACGACGCGAGCACCAAGAGCGCCGAGGTCCTGTGGCGCGCGCCCGACCGACGGCACGCCGCGTAGACGAACGAGAACGTCGCGCCGATCAGCGCGGTCCGGAGCACGATCAAGCCTCCCCAACCGCTCGCGCGGTGCACGGCCGCGAGCACGAGCTGCGCCAACCACTGCTGGTCGATCCAGGCGCGTCCGGCGGCGGTGAACGTGAAGCTGTCGACGCGCGGCAGCGCATGCGTGCTCCACATCAGGTCGCCGAGCCGAACGTGGTACGCGAGATCGATCGTTCCGAGGCGGTTCGCCATCCCGGCGACGGCCGGAAGGACGATGCCGATCAAGATCCACAGTCGCGCCATCGACGCGACGGGACGTCGTCGGAGCTCGGGAAGCGCGCTCATCGCGGTCGTGTGATCCGCCGTCGTCATCGTGCGTCCGATATCGGCGCCCGTTCCGCGAACCTTTCGCGTGTACGTCGTTCTACGGACGAACCGTCATGAGCACCCGGGATGGTTCGCGCATCGCGGTCTCCCTATCTTCGCCTCAAGGAGTTCGGGGTTCGGTCGATGAACCCCATGCGGAGGTGGAAGGCCGATGCTCAGGTTCCAAGGCGCACGCACGTGGTTCCGCCGGCTCTCGATGCGGTTCGTGTCGGAGCGCGGCGCGACCGCGGTCGAGTACGCGCTGATGGTCGCCCTGATCGCGGCCGTGATCATCACCGCCGTGACGCTCCTCGGCGGCAACACCGGCTCGGCGTTCGGCAACTACAACACGAAGTTCGCGAGCGCGGCCTCATGAGCGGTGTGTTCGAGGTACGTCGTTGTACGTACGCAGCTTCGGTGAAAGTCGGAATTCACCCGGGGGTGCACGGCTCCTACCTTGATGGAGCGATCCCGGCCCGGTCTTCCCGGGCGATCGGGTGGAACGGGCAGACGGGAAGGGGGTGAACGGAAGGATGCTTCTGTCGACCTACACGGCGATCGGCGTTTGGTTCAACGACCTGCGCACGCGCGCCAGTGAGGAGCGTGGAGCGACCGCCGTTGAGTACGCGCTCATGGTGGCGCTGATCGCGGCCGTGATCATCGGCGTTGTCACGACGCTCGGTCAGAACTCGCAGTCGAAGTTCTCGAGCGTGGCGACCGCCGTCGGCGGCGCTGGCGCCGGTAGCTAAGTCACAAGCCAGAGCGGCCTCGCCGGCCGCTCAGTCCCGGGAGGGGCGGGAGTGAGGGGCCGGCGAACCGGAAGACGCGGCACCCGGGTTCCGACATCGAGGAGCCCGGGTCGACGCGTTCCGGGAACGGCCTCTCGGAGGATCTCGAGGCCTCGGGAGCGTGCAGATGGGCAGAGTCGTGCGGCGGTTGGCAAGGCAACAGCGGGGAGCGGCGGCGGTGGAGTTCGCGCTGATCGCGCCGCTCCTGTTCATGTTGCTGTTCGGCATCTTCGAGTTCGGGCTCGCGTGGAGCCAGAAGAACGTGTACCTCGGCGCGGCGCGCGAAGGAGCGCGGTACGCCGCCGTGAACTGCGAGTCGACCAGCCCCAGCAACGGATGCACGTCCGGCGGCGACCCGTGGGGTCTCGTCAAGACGCGGATCACCAACGCGGCGGTCGGCTATCCGGTCAGCTTCTCGAACTTCTCGGTCACGACGTCGCCCGCGACGGCGACCGGGGCGTGTACGACCGCGGGCTCGTCCGTGAAGGTCAGCTGGACGCAGCCCGAGACGATCGACATCCCCTTCCTTCCGACGTGGAACCTCACCGTGCCCGTGGAGGCGGTTTTCCGATGCGAGTGATGAATCCGGTTCGACTCCGCGAGGAGCGCGGTGCCGTCCTTCCGATCGTCGTGCTGTCGCTGATCGCGATCTTCGGCATGGTGGTCCTGACGGTCGACGTGGGCGGCGCGCTCAGCAAGCGGCGCTCGATGGTGAACGGCTCGGATTCGGCGGCGCTCGCGGCAGCGCAGTCCTTCGCGATGCGCGCCGAGGCCGTGTGCGGCTCGAGCGAGAGCGGCGCGCAGACGCGCGCCGATCAGTTCGCCACGTCGAACGTGTCCGGGACCACGCGGCTGCTCGGCTCCGCGGGATGGCAGACCGACTGTGCCGCGCAGACCGTCAAGGTCGGCTACGGCGTCGACCAGCAGCTCTTCTTCGCGCCGGTGCTCGGCTTCGGCAACACCACGCCCGTGCGCACCACGGCCACCGCCAAGTGGGGGCCGCCGAGCGGCGGCGCCGCGCTGCCGGTCGAGCTCGACCCGGCCACGACGAACTCGTGCATCTATCCAGGCGGCACGCCGGGCACGACGTTCAACGCGCCGAAGGTCTGCGATACGGGTTACTGGTTCGACAACGGGGATCTCACGAACAGCGGCTGGGGGATGATGAACCTCAGCGCGTGGGGCGTCGATCCCGCCGCCTCGTGCGACAACTCGGGTGGCGCGAGCGACCTCGCGGGTTGGATCGACCAGAGCAACCCGCTGCTGGTGCATCTCGTCGGCACGACCGGTCCGAACGGCTACTCGTCGCCGCCGACATACGTCTGCACGACGGACGGCGGCAAGACGCCGAACTGGGTCACGTCGCTCCAGAAGTGGGCCACCGTGTACCAGGACTGGGTCGCGGCGGGGAAGCCGCTCAACGACCCCGCGCATCCGGTTCCGCCGACGTTCCTGTTCCCGATCAATGACCCGTCGCAGATGATCTACGGCCCGCCGACGTCGATCCAGAAGTACGCGATCGTCGGCTTCGCGCCGATGCAGATCGTCGCGATCTACGACGTCGGCAAGGACCCGAACGCCGCGATCGGCGGCTCGTACACGTGCACCGCGACGTACAGCTTCCCGTCGTTCGGATCGTCGGTCGACCTGGCCACGGCCGCGCTCACGCAGTCGACGGGCGGCGCGTGTCCGGGCGTGACGCCGCGCTCGCAGATCGTCGTGAAGAGCGTCACGCCGGCGACGGGCGGTAAGGCGTACGCGACGCCTGGTGATTACACGGTGTCGGGCAGCGTCCTTACGTGGAGCAAGGCCGCCGCCACGGTGAACGTCACCTTCGACTACCGCAGCGGCGGCGCGTGCCCCGGGCACACCGCGGACCCCAACTCCTTCTGCTTGCTCCTCGCGTGGGGCGGCCCCGCGATCCTCGGCGAGGGGCCGACGACCGGCTACGGGCCCGCGATGACGGTCCAGCTCGTCAAGTGAGGGAGGCCGGTTGACCCGGAAGGAGAACGAACGACTCAAGTAGGGCGGCCGACCGGCCGATTCGCAAGTGGACAGAACAAGGGGGGATCACCGTGAAGTCTCGTGGGATGGTCATCGTCCTCGCGCTCCTGCTCGCCGCGGGCGCGACGGGCGCCGTGTACCTGTACGTCAGCGGCGTCAAGCAGGAAGCCACGACGGGCGGTGCGCTCACGACCGTCGTCGTGGCCAAGCAGGACATCCCGGCCGGCACGGACCTCGATCCGCTGATCGAGCAGGGCGTCTTCGAGCCGGCCGACGTTCCGGCCGCCGACCTCATCACCGGCGCGGTCACGCAGCTCGCACAGCTGCAGAACCAGACGACCACCGCCGCGGTCCTCGCCGGCGAGCAGATCCCGACCGCGCGGCTGTCGAGCGGCTCGCTTCCCGGCGGACCGCTCGGGCTCAGCAAGGGGTACGAGGCCGCGACGTTCCAGCTCTCGGCGGAGCAGGTCGTCGGCCCGGCGCTCCAGCGCGGCGCCCACGTCACCGTCTACGGAACGTTCGAGACGGCGCCCAAGGCGGGCAAGAACGGGGCGACGCCTCCCGCGAACGTGATCAACGGCGTCGTCGCGCCGATCGTCGAGGGCGTCCGCGTGCTCGACATCATCCGCCCGGGCGTGGAGCCCGGTCAGCAGGCCGAGGATCAGGGGGGGCTCGTGACGCTCGAGCTGCAGCCCCAGGATCTCGAGAAGGTCGTGTTCACGCAGCAGTACGGAACGGTCTGGCTCGGTCTCATCGCCCCGAACGACAACCCCGAGACGGCCAAGCCGATCAACTTCGTCGCGCTGCTCAAGAAGTAACTCCGGAGAGAAGCGAATCACGATGAACGATCACGCCGTCGTCGCCGTCGGAACGCCGCAGTCCTTCCGGCAGATCCTGGCGCGCGCGCTGGAGGCCGAGCCGGACGACGTCGGCTGGGTGCAGAGCTGCACGGCGGCCGAGGAGCTCCTGATCGGCACGAACGACCCGGCCCACGTCCTGGTGGTCTCCCCCGAGGTCAAGGACGCGGACGCCTTCGGGCTCGCCGAGTTCGTCGCCCGGTCGGCGCCGTCCACGGCCGTGCTGATGGTCCGGGAGCAGCCGATGAACGGCCTGCTCCCGGCCGCGATGCGCGCCGGGATCCGCGACGTGATCGATCTGCGCCACGGGGTCGACGACCTGCGCGACGCGCTGGAGCGCGCCGTCGCGTGGTCGGACAACGTGCGCTCGAACACGCAGACGCTGCGGACCCCCACGCAGCGGGGCACGGTGATCGCGGTCTTCTCGTCGAAGGGGGGCAGCGGCAAGACGTTCCTGACGACCAACCTCGCGGCCGCGCTGGCGGATATGTCGGGCAAAGACGTCGCGGTCGCGGATCTCGACATCGACATGGGCGACGTGTTCGCGTACTTCGGCAGCGAGCCGAACGCCAACATGGAGTCGCTCATGGCGCTCGGCGACGCGGACCGTGACACGATCCTCGCGACGGGCCGCAAGGTCGGCGACCACCTGTGGGCGTTCGGTGCGCCGGCCAACCCGACGCAGGAGCCGCCGCCCGGCGAGCAGGTCGGCAAGTTCCTGCGCGCGCTCCGCAACGAGTTCGCCTACGTCGTCGCCGACGCGTCGGTCGAGTATTCCGACGCCGCGCTGGTGTGCTTCGACCTCGCCGACACGATCTGCCTGATCGCGCCGCTCGACGTCGTGGGCGTCAAGCACCTGTCCAAGGCGCTCGACACGCTCCTGGCGATCGGTGTGCCGCGCGAGCGGTTCCGGGTGGTGCTGAACCGCGCCGACAGCAAGGTCGGGCTGGATCCGAGCGACGTCGAGCGCGTGATGAAGATCCAGGTCGACACGATGATCCCGTCGAGCCGGCTGGTGCCGACGTCGCTCAACAAGGGTCGGCCGGTCGTGCTCTCCGAGCCGACCGCCGACGTGTCGCAGGCCGTCCGCGGCTTCGCCGGCCGATTCATCAAGGGCCGCGAGGAGCCGGGCACGCTCGACAACGCCATCCCGACCGACAACGGCCGCAAGAAGAAGGGGCTGTTCGCCCGCTAACCGACGCAACGAGGAGGACCGGAAGAGATGTCGCTCGCCGAACGGCTCGCGAAGGGCCAGCAGAAGGACCGCATCGCAGAGGTCCGCACGCGCGTCCAGGAGCGGCTGGTCGAGGTCCTCGGGCCTCGCCTCTACGACGCGTCGATGTCGGACACCGAGCTCGAGGGCCTGGTCCACCAGCGCCTACGCGAGCTGCTCGACGAGGAGGAATCGCTCCTCTCGCCCCAGGAGAAGCTGCTGATCGTCCGTCAGATCGGCGACAGCGTGCTCGGCCTCGGGCCGCTCGAGCCGTTCGTGAAGGACCCGGAAGTCACCGAGATCATGGTGAACAACTGGGACACGATCTACGTCGAGCGCGCCGGCAAGCTGTACTGGACCGGCGTGAAGTTCCACGACGAGGGGCAGCTGCGCCGCACGATCGACAAGATCGTCGCCAAGGTCGGCCGCCGCGTCGACGAGTCCTCGCCCTACGTCGACGCGCGCCTGCCCGACGGCTCGCGTGTCAACGCGATCATCCCGCCGCTCGCGATCGACGGGCCCGCGCTCACGATCCGAAAGTTCGCCGCGGACCCCTACCAAACCGAGGACCTGGTGCAGTTCGGCACCGTGAGCGCGCAGACCGCGCAGTTCCTCGACGCGTGCGTCCGCGGCAAGGTCAACATCCTGGTGACCGGAGGAACGGGCGCCGGAAAGACGACGACGCTCAACGTGCTGTCGTCGTACATCCCGGACGACGAGCGGATCATCACGATCGAGGACGCGGCCGAGCTCCGGCTCCAGCAGCCGCACGTCGTGCGTCTCGAGCACCGCCCGCCGAACATCGAGGGCAAGGGCGAGGTCACGATCCGCGACCTGGTGCGCAACGCCCTGCGCATGCGTCCCGATCGCATCGTCGTCGGTGAGGTCCGTGGCGGCGAGGCGCTCGACATGCTCCAGGCCATGAACACCGGTCACGACGGCTCGATCACCACGATCCACTGCAACTCGCCGCGCGACGCCCTGTCGCGTCTCGAGACGGTCGTGCTGATGTCGGGCATGGAGCTCGGCGTGCGCGCGATCCGTGAGCAGATCTCGTCGGCGCTCAACCTGATCGTGCACCAGGCGCGTCTCAAGGACGGCACGCGCCGCGTCACCCACATCACCGAGATCGTCGGGATGGAGGGCGACGTCATCACCCTCCAGGACATCTTCCTGTTCGACTGGTCGGTGGGAGTCGACGAGAACGGACGGTTCAAGGGCCGCCTCAAGGCGACCGGGCTCCGCCCGTCGTTCCTCGACAAGCTCCAGGACCGTGGCGTCCACGTGGACCCGGCCGTCTTCGCGCCCGAGGCGCGTGGTGCCGCATGAGGATCCGGTTCACCGCGAGCCTCGTCCTCGGACTCGTTCTGACGCTGGCGCTGCCGCTCGCCGCGTCGGCCGAGACCGGGGCGACGATCCGCAAGGTCGACACCTCGAGGTTCCCGCAGGTCGCCGTGACGGTGTCGCTGCCGGGAACGCCCGCGCTGTCGGCCGACGACGTCGAGCTGCTCGAGAACGGCTCGGGCGTCTCCGTCGACAGCGTGAAGCCCCTTGGGGCCGCCGCGATCGACGTCGTCCTGGCGATCGACGCGTCCAACAGCATGAAGGGCAAGCCGATCGAGGCCGCGATCGCGGCAGCCAAGCGGTTCATCCAGAGCCTGCCCGACGAGGCGCGGATCGCGATCGTCGCGTTCGCCGACTCGGCCCGCGTCGTCGTACCGCTCACGACCGACCGCGGCAAGCTCACCGGCGCGCTCGCGCGCCTCGGCCTCCAGCCGGGGACCGCGCTCTACGACGCGGTCACGCGCTCGGCCTCGCTGTTCGGCCACGACGACGCGCAGCACAACATCGTGCTGCTCTCGGACGGCGCGAACAACGTCGGAACGACCGACGCGGCGACGGCCACCGCGTCGGCGTCACAGGCCGACGCGACGGTCTTCTCGATCGGTGTGAAGGGCGGGGAAACGGACGTCCAGACGCTGTCGCAGCTCGCGACCGACACCGGCGGCAGCTACCAGACGGCCGACACGGGCGGCCTGTCCGCGCTCTACGCGCAGCTCGCGAGCGGGATATCCGACCAGTACGTGATCGGCTACGAGTCCGATGCCCAGGCGGGCGACCAGATCAACGTGCAGATGACCGCCGGGGGCAGCGAGCTCACGGCGCTGGTGCTCGCGCCGACGCCGCAGCACAGCGGACCGGTCCAGCCGCAGATCCGAGAGGTGCAGCCGCTGCTCCACGGAACGCTCGGCCTGCTCGTCGCGATCGTGATCGTGTTCTTGGCGCTGTTCCTCCTCGGGATCATGGCGATCGGAACGGGTGCGCGGCTGAAGCGCGACCGCGACGCGGCGCTGCGGATGCGCGCGATCGCGCGACCGCAGCAGGTCGACGGCGGCGACGATCGGTCGGCCGCGTGGATCCCGGCCCCGATGGTGGAGGTCGCGGACCGGCTGGTCGATGCCGGCGGGTTCGGCGCCAACCTCGAGCACAAGCTCGAGCAGGGAGGGATCGCGTTCCGCGCCGGCGAGTTCCTCGCCGCGTCCGTCGTGGCCGGCATCGGCGGGATGGTGGCCGGGTTCATCCTGTTCCAGAACGTCCTCATCGGGCTGGCGTGCGGCGTCGTCGGCGGCCTCGGTCCGTGGGCGTTCGTGCTGTACAAGCTCAACCAGCGGACGGAGAAGCTCAACCAGCAGCTTCCGGAGGTCCTGAACGTCCTGGCGAGCTCGCTGCGCGCCGGGCACAGCTTCCTTCAGGCCCTCGACACCGCCGCCAAGGACATCCCCGAGCCCGCCGCGAGCGAGTTCAACAGGACGGTGGCCGAGATCCGCCTCGGGCGACCGCTCGACGAGGCGATGAACGGGATGGCGGAGCGCGTCGGAAGCGAGAACTTCCGCTGGGCTGTGCTCGCCGTGAACATCCAGCGGGAGGTCGGTGGAAACCTCGCCGAGATCCTCGACACGGTGGCGAACACGGTGCGCGAGCGCGAGATGCTCCGCCGTGAGGTCCACGTCCTCACGACCGAGGGCCGCCTGTCGATGTACATCCTGACGGCGCTGCCGATCCTGTTCGCGTTCTACATCGTCACGACCAAGCGTGAGTACGCGTCGCTGTTGTGGACGACACGCACCGGATTGCTCATGTCCATCACTGCCTCGGCGATGCTCGCCGTCGGCTTCGTCTGGTTCAAGAAGATCGTGAGGATCGATGTCTAACGTCGCCGTTCTCGCCTTGGGTCTCGCCTGCACGTTCGGCACGATCGTCCTGGTCGCGCTTGCCGTCGACTTCTCGGTGTCCGAGCGCAAGGAGTCCGTCCGGTTGCTCCAGACGCAGGTCGGACAGTCGAGCTCGATCGACATCCCCAACCTTCGCGAGGAGCAGCTGTCCAAGAGCATCCTCTACCGGGCGCTCACGCCGGTGTTCGGCTCGGCCGTCCGGATCGCCAAGCGGTTCACGCCGCTCGGCGCGTTCGAGCGGTACACCAAGAAGCTGACCCTCGCCGGAAGCCCGGTCGGCTGGGACGCCGAGCGCGTGGCGGCGGCGAAGGTGATTGGTGGCGTCGCCGCGCTGGTCGGTTCCTTCTTCCTGTCGGGCGTCGTCGGCATCACCGGCATCAAGCAGATGATCGTCATCGGGCTGCTGACCGCGGTCGGCTATTTCGGCCCGGACGTGATCATCGACAGCCACGTCGAGAAGCGGCAGAAGGAGATCCGTCGGGGGTTGGCGGACACGCTCGACCTCCTCACGATCAGCGTCGAGGCCGGCCTGTCGCTGAACGCCGCGATCCAGCAGGTCGTTCGGAACGTCCCCGGCACGCTGTCGAAGGAGCTCGGCCGCATGCTCCAGGAGATCCAGCTCGGCGTGTCGCGGCAGGACGCGTTCAAGTCGCTCGGCGAGCGCACGGACGTCGAGGAGCTGAACGGCTTCGTCCTGGCGATGATCCAGGCGGACATCTTCGGCGTCAGCATCGCGAACGTGCTCCGGACTCAGTCCGCCGACCTGCGCATCAAGCGCCGTCAGCGCGCCCAGGAGGAGGCGCAGAAGACGCCGGTGAAGATCGTCTTCCCGCTCGTCATGTGCGTCCTGCCCTCGCTGTTCGTCGTCGTGGCGGGTCCGGGTGTCATCCGGATCATGCAGTCGCTCGTCAACGGCAGCTAGCGAACGCGTTCCGCGGTCCGCCCGATCGCCACTGTTACCCTGGCGCGCGATGAAGGTCGCGTACCAGGGTGAGCCCGGCGCGTTCAGCGAGACCGCGGTCCTCGCAGCTTTCCCGGACGCCGAGCCGTTGCCGTGCGACACGGTGCGCATCGCGTTCTCGAGGATCACGAGCGGCGAGGCCGACTTCGGCGTCGTTCCCGTTGAGAACTCGCAGGCCGGATCCGTCAACGAGACGTACGATCACCTGCTCAACAGCTCGCTGCTCCGGATCGTCGGCGAGGTGGTCGTTCGCGTCGACCACGCGCTGCTAGCGCCGGCCGGCGCGCGGCTCGAGGGCATCCGTCGCGTGTACTCGCACTGGCAGGCGCTCGCGCAGTCGGAGGACTTCCTCTCGAGCCTGGGGGTCGAGACCGTCGCGGTGCACGACACGGCGGGCGCCGCCCGGATGGTCGCCGAGCGCGGCTCGACCCACGAGGCGGCGGTCGCGGGGGTCGAGGCCGGGGTCCGGCTCGGGCTGGCCGTGCTGGCCGAGCGCATCCAGACCCATCCGGACAACTTCACGAAGTTCGCCGTCATCGGCTCGCGCGACGCCGACCTCGGAACGCCGAACAAGACGTCGCTGGTCATGGCGGTGCACGACCGGCCGGGCTCGCTGCTCGCGTCCCTCCAGCCGTTCGCCGAGCACGACATCAACCTCACCAAGCTCGAGTCCCGGCCTCGCCGCGGCGCGCCGTTCGAGTACCTCTTCTATCTGGACGTCGAGCGCGCGGCCGACGACCCGGAGCTCGTGTCGGCCCTCGACGACGTCCGGCTCCACACGGCGATGCTGAAGCTCCTCGGCTCGTATCCGGCGTCCAAGGGCGCGGTGTAGCCACCGATCGGGCCGACCGGTCCGGCCGATCGAAGGGCCGACCGGCTCAGCCGCCGACGACCCGGTCTTACCCCGGCAGGCTCCGGATCTGCTCGGTCCGCCAGGCGACCAGCCCGATGCCGACGAGCACGATCGCGGCGACACCGACGACCGCGACGATCCGCCTCGTCGAGCGGCTGCCGAACCCCTCGAGCGCGTAGCCGGCGAGGAACCCGGCGACCAGCCCGCCGAGATGCGCGCGCCAATCGATCGCGCGGAACCCGAGCGCGAGGAACGCGTTCAGGAGGATCATCGTGAACGCCCATCGAAGGCTGGCGGCCGACGTCGCGACGCTCCGCCGTCGGAAGTGGTACGCGATGAACGCGCCGAAGATGCCGAAGACGGCCCCCGACGCTCCCACGCCGACGGCGCCGATCGGCCCGAACGCGTACGAGGTCGCGCTCGCCAGGAACCCGGTGGCGAAGAACAGCAGGACGAACCGCGGCGTTCCGAACGTGCTCTCGACGAACTGCCCGAACAGCCACAGCGCGTACGCGTTGAACGCGATGTGGATCAGCCCGATGTGCAGGAAGATCGACGTGAACAACCGCCAGTACTGGCCGTTCGCGACGAACGGTGGAAACATCGCGCCGAGGTCGACGAGCGTTCCGAGCGGCGGCCCGGACAGCAGCGCGTTCGGGCCGCCGCGCACGAGCTCGACGACGAACCCGGCCAGCATCGCGCCGAGCAGCACCGTCGTCGCCGACAGCGCCCGAACGCGGACCGGCCTGCGTCCGGGGCCTCTGCGGAACTCGCGGCGCGCCCGGTCGACGCACTCGGGGCATTGGTAGCCGACGGGCGCCGGAACCATGCACTGCGTGCAGATGGGACGGCCGCACCGGGTGCAATGGACGGCCGTCTGGACGTTCGGATGTCGGTAGCAGTACTCGACCGCCGGCGACGGCGGAGCGGGAAGCGTGCCGGGCTGGTCGGGGTCCACGACGTCCATGCTACGGGCTGGCGGCGTTCGGTTCGGTCACCGCATCGGAGGCAGGTTCCGCAGCTCGGCGGCGACCTGGTCCGGGTCGAACACGCTCGACCACCGATCGAGGATCGTCCCGTCGGATCCGATCAGATAGAGCCACGGCTCGGTGAGATCGCCGTTACGAAGCAGCCAGTCGGCCGCGGCCTTGTTGATCTCCTGCGGCTGCGCGTTGTAGTCGCGATAGATCTCGACGTGCACGAAGACGGCCCTGTCCTTGTACCGCTTCCACAGGTCGTCCACCGCGTCGGTGACGGGTCCGCAGAACTGACTCATGCAGTACACCGGTGTCGCGAAGACCGCGACCACGGGGCGGTGCTCGCGGAGCGCGTCGGCGATCGTCCACCGATGCAGCTCGGGGTCCGGAACCTTGCCCTCGGTGACGGCGCGCGAGTCGACGGCGGGCGCCGGGTCGCCGTGCGCGATCGACGACATGGTCAGGTTGTCCGTTCGAAGCGCCGGCTGCCCGGGCGCGGGCAGGGCCGGCCGGTCGCCGACCGGAAACGCGGCGGTCGCCCGCATCGCCGAGCCACCGACCTCGGCCTCGACGGCCACCTGCCAGTACCCGGCACGCTCGAAGCGCACCTCGGCGGCCTCGTAGATCCCGCGCGCCTTCGTCGGCTGCGTCAGCTCTGGCGTCTGGCCGCCGGCCGGTGTGCCGGGCGTGGGGATGTACGTGGCCCGGACGCTCGGTCCGGCGGGCGTCGTCGTGGCGGCCGACGACGTTCCGAGGTACGAGAACCGGAACGAGACGGCGCCGAAGCTGACCAGGCGGCCGTCGTTGAGCGGCAGCCCGACCCCGACGCGCTGCGACGGCCCGACGTACAGATCCGTCGTCGCCATCACCGCCTGCATCGCGGACGAGCGAGACGTCGCCGACGGTGCGGCGTCGCCTCCGTCGGACGCGCACGAGACGAGCAGCGTGGCGAGGACGGCGGCGAGCGCGAGC
>JBKPTC010000088.1:0-14615 GCA_046735355.1 bacterium | reverse complement strand
CTGCTGGCTCGTGCCGAAGTTCGCCGACGGGCTCCCAGAGACGACGTACGCGTCGTTTCCGGTCGTGAGCGTCGTCGTCGCGGCCGACGCCTCGATCGCCACGCCCGTCGCGACGGCGACCGCTGCCAGAACCGTGACGACGATGAACCCGCGTCGAAGCATGGCGCTCCTCCCCCCGGCTGCCTCGGCCCGACCCTAGCAAGCGGCTCGCGACGACGCGTCCGTTCGGGTTGTCGGGTGGCGCGCGAGTCGCCACGATCGGGTCATGACGCGGACGGGGCGGTCGTGGACCAGCTCGGGGAGCGCGCCGCCGTCGGTGTCGGAGCGGGCCCTCGCGATCGCGTCGATGCCGTGCAGCGCGGCCGGCGTCGTGCTCGTGATCGTCGGGGTCGGCTTCCAGCTCGGCCGGCTGGTCGCCGCGTCGGCGCTGCTCGGTCTGGCGCTGTTCGCGGCCTGGTACGCCCTCACGCGCACCGGCGTCCGGCGTGCGCTCGGCGCCGCCGTCGGCGTGGCGGCCGTCGTTGCGATCGTCGTCGTGACCGGCCCCAACGAGCGCTCGCACGCGCCGGTGGCGGTCGCGGGTCTCGTGCTGGTCGTGGTCGGCGGCGCGCTCGCGCGCCGGGCGCTGCGGCGGGACGTCCGAACGCTGAAGGCGGAGCCGACGCCCGGGACGCCGGTGCCCGCGGCGTCGCGGCCGGTCCTGCTCGTGAATCCGCGCTCGGGCGACGGCAAGGCCGAACGGTTCGGCCTCGTCGAGGCGTGTCGAGAGCGCGGGATCGAGCCCGTCGTGCTCGAGAAGGGGGCCGACCTGCGAGCGCTCGCCCGGGCCGAGATCGATCGGGGCGCCGACGCGATCGGCATGGCCGGCGGCGACGGCTCGCAGGCGATCGTGGCCAGCGTCGCCGCCGAGGCGGACGTGCCGATGGTCGTCGTGCCGGCCGGCACGCGGAACCACCTCGCGGTCGACCTCGGCCTCGACCGCGACGACGTGGTCGGCGCGCTCGACGCGTTCGGCCCCGCGGCCGAGCGTCGGATCGATCTCGGCGACGTCAACGGCCGGCCGTTCGTCAATAACGTGTCGCTCGGCGTGTACGCGTCGATCGTGCGGTCGCCCGAGTACCGAGAGGCCAAGGTCGACACGACGCTGTCGACGCTGCCCGACGTGCTGGGTCCCGACTCCGAGACGTTCGATCTCACGTTCGTCGCACCGGACGGGTCGACGCATCGGGGCGCGCAGCTGATCCAGGTCTCGAACAACCCGTACGGCCGTGGGGCGCTCGTCGCGGCGAGCCGGCCGCGGCTCGACACGCATCGCCTCGGCGTCATCGCGGTCGAGCTCGACGGCGACCTCGGCGTCGGGCGGCTGCTCGCGGCCGTCGCCGCCGGCGATCCCGAGCGGTATCCGGGGTTCCGGGCATGGACGCCGACGACGTTCGAGGTGTCCTCGGGCTCGCCGATCGACGCCGGCGTCGACGGCGAGGCGTCGACCCTCGAGGCGCCGGCACGGTTCTCGATCAGGGCGGGGGCCGTCCGGATGCGGGTCCCACCGAACGCGATCGGGCGGTCGCCGGCGGCGCGAGCGCTGACGCCGCGGTCGGCGGCCGCCGGCCTGTGGCGGGTCGCGCTCGGCCGCCCGCCCGTCTCGTCGGAACGTCCCTAGCCGGCGCCGGCTCGGTCGGAGCGCTTCAGCCACCCGGCGCGCCGAACGCGCGGAACGGCTCGGGTTCGTAGCGGTCGAAGAATCCGGTCCAGTCGCGGAGCCGCTCGCCGACCACGTCGTCGTCCTTCACCAACCACGCGAGATGCCGGAACGCGTGCTCGAGGACCTGTCCGACGTCGATCTCGGGCGGCGGACCGAACGCGTCTCCGCGCGCGAGGTCGGCTCGGTCCACCCCCTCGTCGACGAGGTACGCGCTCAGCTTCTCCGGGCGCTCGACCGCGGCGACGTACGTGAGGATGAGGCGGCCGCCGTCGTGCCGCCACGACGTCGAGTGCGCGAGAAGCGGGATCAGGTCGTAGCGCTCGACCGCCTCGACGACGAGGTCCCCGGGCTTTCGGTCGGGCGGCCAGCCGATGCGAAGGGCCTCGGCGTGCATCGGGCGGAGGAGGTGCGCGCCGTCGTCGGCGAGGTACACGCACAGGATCTCGAGGCTTTGCGCGACGATCGCGGACGACCACGCGACGCTCGTCAGGGGCGCGTCGAGCTGAACGAGCGGATCGGGTTCAGGCGGTTCCGGCGGTTCCGCCATCGGCTCCCGCGTCTGCGCCCGCGCTCGGCCCCGCGAGGTCGACCGCGAGGGCGAGGATCTCGTCGCGAGACGGGCGGCGTCCATGCGCCTCTTCGCCGTGGCGTTGGATCGCGGCGACGACCTCGTCCGCGGTGCCGCGCGTCTGCCAGCCGCACATACAGGTGACTTCCTTCAGCATCCTTCACCTCCGAAGCGCCGGGCGAGCGTAGCACCCGCTCGAGGGCCGGCCGCGCGCGGCCAACGATCCGCCAACGATCCGCCAACGTCGGCGCGGCGGGCGGGTCGGTCGCCGCCGCGACGCCGCGTTGACACCCGGGGCGGGACGCGACGACGATGCTGCGTCGTTCGACAGGGAGCGACCGATCGCGTCCACTCGTCCGCTCGAGCCGCCCGGCCTCGCGTCGTTCCGCGAGTCGTTCTCGGGCGACGTCGTCCTGCCGGGCGACGCGGAGTACGACGCCGCGCGATCCGTGTGGAACGGCATGATCGACCGGCGTCCGGCGGCCGTCGTGCGCCCGAACGACGTCGACGACGTGGTACGCGCCGTGCGGTTCGGACGCGAACAGGACCTCGTCATCGCGGTTCGATCGGGCGGGCACAGCATCCCGGGCGTGTCGACGTGCGACGACGGGCTCGTCATCGACCTCTCGAGGATGCGCGGCGCCGCCGTCGATGCGGATCGTCGCGTCGCGCGGGTGAACGGCGGCGCGCTGCTCGGTGAGCTCGACGACGCGGCCCAGGCGCGCGGGCTGGTGTGTCCGGTCGGAGTCGTCTCGCACACCGGCGTCGCCGGGCTGACGCTTGGCGGCGGCATGGGCCGGCTGCACCGCCGGTGGGGTCTGACGATCGACAACCTCGACGCCGTCGAGCTCGTGACCGCCGACGGCCGGTCGGTCCGTGCGAGCGCCGACGAGAACGCCGACCTGTTCTGGGCGGTGCGCGGCGCGGGCGCGAACTTCGGCGTCGCGACCGCGTTCGAGTTCCGGCTCCATCCCTTCGACGGCCGGGTCACGCACGGCTTCGTGCTCCATCCGGCCGAGCGCGCGGTCGAGCTGGTCGCGCTGTACCGCGAGATGCTCGAGTCGAGCCCGGACGAGCTGTTCCTCGGCTTCGACATCGGCCGGGCCGTTCCGGAGGACGAGTATCCGCCGGAGGTCGCCGGCCGGCCGGTCGCAGTGATCGGTGCGATGCACAGTGGCCCACCGCACCGGGCCGAACGCGACCTCGCACCGCTGCGGTCGTTCGGTCCACCGCTGATCGACTCGATCCAGCCGAAGGCCTACCTGGCCGTTCAGGGCGCCAACGACGAGGCGATGGACTGGGGGCATCGCTTCTACATGAAGAGCGGCTTCACGACGACGATGCCCGACGAGCTCGTCGCGTCGTGGGTGTCGCTGACGGACGAAGCGCCGCCCGGCGAGTGCTCGATCGGCGCATGGCCGTGGGACCGGGCCATCTCGCGCGTGGCCGACGACGACATGGCGTTCACGGGCCGCGCGGCGCGGTTCTGGCTCGCCGTCGAGTGTCAGTGGGACGACCCGAACGACGACGACGAGATCGTCCAGTGGACACGCCGCGTCTTCGACACGATGACGCCGTACCGGACGACCGGCCGATACGTGAACGACGTGACGGAGTCGGGTGACGACGTGGTGCGCTCGATCTACGGCGACGCGAAATACGATCGGCTCGTCGCGCTGAAGCGTGCGTGGGATCCCGACAACGTGTTCCGGTTGAATCAGAACATCAGGCCGTAGGAGGACGTTCGAGCTGTGAGCGACGCGACACCGACCCCGCCCGCGCAACCGCCCGCCGAACGGCTCGCCGCGCGCATCGAGCAGCCGTCGCGGCTCGCCGCGGTCCTGCACGATCTCGGCCGGCTCGACGTCGCGGTGTACCGGGCGATCGCGGCCACCCCCACGCCGACGCTCGACGAGCCGCTCCGCCGGCTGTCAGACGCGGCGACGAGGTCGAAGTTGTGGATCGGCATGGCGGCCGCGATGGCCGCCCTCGGCGGTCGAGAGGGACGGCGCGCCGCCGCGGTCGGGGTCGCCGCGCTCGCGGTCGACTCGGCGGCGGTGAACATCGTCGGCAAGCTCTCGGTCCGCCGGATGCGCCCGGACCCCATGGCGGCCGGGGTTCCGGAGACGCGTCGCATCGTCATGCCGACGTCGCCGTCGTTCCCGTCGGGGCACGCGGCGGCGGGATTCGCGTTCGCCGAGGCCGTCGCCGAGATCTCGCCCGGGCTCGCCGTTCCGCTGCGGTTCCTGGCGGCGACGGTCGCGTACTCGCGCGTGCACGTCGGCGCGCACTATCCGGGCGACGTGATCGGCGGCTCGCTCGTCGGCTCGTCGATCGGCGAGGGCGTCGGGATACTCGGTGCACGCCTGACGTCCCATCCCTCGACGGTGCTTCGCGCCATCCACCGCCGGGGCTAGCGTGGGCGTTCCCCAGATCCCGACTGTGGCGCTGACGACGTACCTGTTCTTCAAGTTCCTCCACGTGCTGCTGGCGATCGTGGCGGTCGGGTTCAACGCGACGTACGGGATCCTGCTCGGCCGCGCGTCGAAGGAGCCCGAGCACACGCGCCACGTCCTGGACAGCGTGCGGTTCCTGGATCAGCGCGTCGCGAACCCCGCGTACGGCCTGCTGCTCGTCACCGGGCTGATCATGGTCTGGGTCGGCGACGTCGATCTCATGCAGTTCTGGCTCGCCACGGCGATCGTGCTGTACGTGCTGGCGGCGCTGCTCGGCATCGTGCTGTACGCGCCGGTCGTGCGCGGCCAGGCGGCTGCGCTCGAGCGCGAGGGCCCCGCGTCGGCGGAGTTCCAGCGGCTGTCGAAGCGCGGCGCGGTGCTCGGCGCCATCGTCGGCGTCGACGTGGTCATCATCGTGTTCCTGATGGTCACCAAGCCGACCCTCTAGAGCATCCGCTGTACCAGCACGCCCGCGTCGGACGACGCGCCGAGCGTCCTACCGATCGCGGAACAGGATGTCGCGGCGAGCCTCCGGGCCGTCGAGAAACGTGACGAGTGCGACGGCCTCTTCGGCGACGGCCGCGCGCTCCGTGCGCGTCAGGGGGCGATACGGCTGGACGACCAGAACGCTCGCATCGGTCGGATCGGGCCGCCATCTGGCGGCGATGAAGCCGTCGACGAGCACCTGGCCCCAGCCGACCGCGAACATGCCCTTGCGGTGGTCCTCGGACACGATCCTCGTTCTATCCGCGTGCGCGAGGAAGACGTTGTCGTACTCGGGAAGGAACCGCACCGGGGCGGGGAGGTCCGGGTCGGGGAGCGACGCGTCCGGAACGTCGAAGACCTCGCGCCCGCGTTCGTCGCGGTACACGCGGAGCCGCGGCCGTAGACGGTCGAGCGGTTCGCGCAGCGCGGGCAGCCCGGACCAGGCCTGCACGTCGCCGACGGTCGACGGGCCGAACGCCGCGAGATACCTCACGATGACGTGGTCCGGGGCCGCCTCGCCGTCCGGCGGCGAGCCGAGCCACGCCTCGACCGTCGTGAACGCCGACGGACCCGAGCGCCGCCACAGGCCTCGAGGCGGCACCTGAACGAGAGGTAACAAGTAGGTCGCCGCGTACGAGAGGTCGGTCGGATCGCGTTCGGGCCAGCGCTCGGCGAGCGACCCGCCGAGCTCCTTCCGCGTGCGGGGACGGTCGGCGAGGAGCCGACCGGCGAACGCGACGAGCTCGTCCAGGTCGACGCCGTCGAGCCGCCGCAGGAACGGGCTTCCGGTTCGGAACGCGCGTTGGATCGCGGGATCGATGACCGGTCGCAGCCGAAGCGCGTCGCGTGCCGTGACTAGATGCAGTGTCGCGCGGAGGAGGCCCATTCGGACGGCGCGGCGGTTCTCGATGAGGTCCGAGAGCGCCTCGGGATCGAACCGAGCGATCCGCGACCAGAGCCCGACGTACGGATCGCGCGGAACCTGCGCCTGGAGCGCGACGAGGTGCTCGATCGTGTCGGAAACCGTGGCGCGCCGGCGGCGCAACAGCATCTGTCGCTCGAGCAGCGCTCGATTGAGCTGCCGCACGGTGAGCGCCCGCTCCATTCGTGCCGACGACCGATCTCGTTGCGTGTTCACCACGTGATGGTCGCACGTGTGTGTACCACCTCTCTCCGTGCCCCGGCGCGGCATCAGCGGTGGGTGATGTCAACGGTCCCGGGGTCGGGGAGATCATCGCGGCGGCCCCGGCCGTTGGTTCCGCCTCGAGCGCGGTATCCGTCGAACGTCCTAACCGGTCGCCCGTGTCGGGCGCGCCGTTCATCCTCGGATGCCTGTCAGCCAGTTTCAGACACACGACAGATGCGCGGCGTACGGCACCGTAGCCACACTGGTCTTCGTCCATCCGTGGGAGTTTCGAGCATGAACATCGAAGCGGCAGAGTTGGCGTCGATAGGAACGCTGCGGGCCGGTCGGGCATCGTCCCGCCGCTTCGCCGTCATCCTCCTGTTCGCCTTGGTGGCGCTCGGGTGCCCCTTGTTCGATCAGCATGGGTCACGGATGACGCGGGTCATCGTTCGGGGTTCGACAGAATCCGTCTCGTCCGTCGAGCGCCTCGTGGAAGCGGTGGGCGGACGGGTCGGCAGCCGGATCTCAATCATCGACGGCGTCGTCGCGAACGTGCCCTCCGACGCGATCGCCGTGCTGCGTCGGTCGCCGAGCGTCCTCTCGGTCACCCGTGACGAGCGCGTGTACCTGTCCTCAACGGTCGACGGGATGGATCCGACGAAGCAGGCCGGCTCGTGGTCCCGGATCGCGCACAACACGAAGCTCGTCGAGATGTGGCACAACGGCTGGACGGGCACCGGCGTCGACGTAGCTTTGATCGATTCGGGAGTCGCGCCGGTTCCGGGCATCGCGACGAAGGTCATCAACGGTCCCGATCTCTCCTTCGATTCTCAGGCCTCCAATCTCACCGACGTCGACACGTACGGTCACGGAACGCACATGGCGGGCCTCATCGCCGGTCGAGATCCCTCGATCGCCGCCGGCCGCGAGGACGAGGACGTCGACAAGTACTTCGAGGGCGCCGCGCCGGGCGCCAGGATCGTCTCGATCAAGGTCGCGGCGAGCGACGGCGCGACGGACGTGTCTCAGGTCATCGCCGCGATCGATTGGGTCGTGCAGCATCGGACCACCGACGGATTGAACATCCGCGTCCTCAACCTCTCGTTCGGAACCGACGGCACGCAGGACTACCGGTTGGATCCCCTCGCGTACGCGGCGGAGGTCGCATGGCAGCACGGGATCGTCGTCGTCGTCGCGGCGGGGAACGCCGGATTCGGCTCGCCGCAGCTGAACGATCCGGCCTACGACCCGTACGTCATCGCGGTCGGCGCCGACGACACCAGGGGCTCGGACGATCCGAGGGATGACGTCATCCCGTCGTTCCAGTCCCGCGGCAACTCGGTGCGTCATCCGGATCTGGTGGCACCCGGGAAGTCGATCATCAGCCTCCGCGACCCGTCGAGCCACGTCGATGAGGCGAATCCAACGGCGCGCGTGGGCTACACCCGCTTCTTCAAGGGGAGCGGCTCGTCGCAGGCGACGGCGATCGTCTCGGGCGCCGTCGCGACGCTCTTGCAGCAGCATCCGACTCTCAGGCCTGATCAGGTGAAGGCGTTGTTGATACAGACGGCGACGCGTCTGCCGAACGCCGACCCCGTCGCACAGGGCGCCGGTCTGATCAATATGCACAACGCCCGCTCGGCAAAGCTCTCGTCGGTTGCAACGGCCACGCAGACGTGGCCGAGGTCGACCGGGCTCGGATCGTTGCAGCTCGCCCGCGGAACCGTGTTGACCCAGGACGACGGCGTGGCTCTGCAGGGCGAGGTGACGATCTTCGGAACGCCATGGGATCCGGCCACGTGGGCCGCGGCGAGCTCGAACGGGACGTCGTGGTCGGGCGGGATCTGGGGCGGCGACGCGCTGACCGGCGACTGCTGGTGCTCGTCGAGCTGGAGCGGCAGGACATGGTCGGGACGGACATGGAGCGGCTCGTCGTGGTCGGGCCGAACGTGGAGCGGACGGACGTGGTCGGGCCGAACGTGGAGCGGTTCCGGGTGGTCCGCCGGCTCGTGGAGCGACGGCGACGCGCCGACGAGCCTGTCCTCGGACTCGTGGGCGAGCACGGTCTGGGGGATCTGAGTGCGGGCCGGTCGCCGCCGCATCCGCCTCTCGAGCGCCGCCCGCGTGTGGGCCCTCACGGCGCTCCTCGCCCTCGCCTCTGCGGTCGCGTGGTTCGGCGTGCGGACGGTGCGGACCCCGCTCGTACCGGGACGCGTCGTCCCATGGTTGTTCCTCGCCGTCGCGTTCGGCGTCGCCGAGGTCTTCGTGATGCACCTGCGCGTCGCTCGACACGCGCACTCGTTCTCGCTCTCGGAGATCCCGTTGGTCATCGGGATCTCGTTCGTCTCACCGGGAGTCCTGGTGCTGTCGCAGGCGCTCGGCGTCGCCGTCGCCCTCGGCGCCCATCGTCGCCAGAAGCCGCTACGGCTCGCCTACAACGTCGCGCATCGGTCGTTGACGGCGTTGGTCGCCTTCTCGATCGTCGCGGCCGGCCGAGCGCTGAGCGGAGACGGGTGGGTGTCCATCTGGTGTTCCTTCTTCGTGGCGACCCTCGTCGCCGACGCCATCGGCGCCGTCCTCATCAACGTGGCCATCTCGCTGTCCGAGGGACGGCTGCAGCTGCTCGATCAGGTGATCGGCATGGGGACCGCCCTGTCGTTCGCGAACACGGCCCTCGCGCTCGTGGCGGTGATGGTCGTGCTGCAGCATCCGGCCGCGGTCCTCCTCGTCGCGGTGCCCGCGGCAACGACCTTCATGGCCGGGCGCGCGTACTCCGATCTCCAGCGCAAGCACGAGAACGTTCAGCTGCTCCAGCGGTCGACCGGACTCGCGCAGCGATCCCTGCGTCGCGACGAGATGCTGCCGGGTCTGCTCGAGCACGTGCGGGAGATGTTCAACGCCGACATCGCCGAGCTCATGCTGTGGCCCGAGACGCCCCAAGGACGCGTGCTGCGGTATCGCTCGGGTCCCGGAGACGATCGCGCGCCGGCCGAGGAGATCGACGTCGATCCCGGCGTGGGCGTCTGGGCGCGGGTCGCCGCCGAGCGCGAGGGTGTGCTCTTGCCGAGGCCGATCAGGAACCCTGCGCTTCGGACCTACTACGACGGCCTCGGCATCGAGGACGCGGTCGTCGCGCCGGTCACCTCGGACGGAGAGCTCCTCGGCATCCTGACGGTGGCCAACCGGCTCGGCGACTTCAGCACGTTCGATCGGGACGACCTCGACCTCCTGCGAACGCTCGCGAACCACGCCGGCGTCGCTCTCCGCAACTCCTTGCTCGTCGAGCGGCTCGAGGTCGCCCTCGCGCACGAGACGGAGATCGGCCGCTTGAAGGACGAGTTCGTGGCGACGATCTCGCACGAGCTCCGGACGCCGCTCACCAACGTTCAGGGATACATCCGCACCCTGCTGTCGCCGAACGTCGTCGCCACGACGACCGAGCGGCAGGAGTTCCTCGTCAGCGCGGACCGCAACGCCGAGCGGTTGAAGAGGTTGATCGAGGACCTGTTGTTCGCGTCACGCGTCGAGACCTCGCAGCCGATCCGGGCGACGGACTCCATCGGCGTCGCTGGGCTCCTCGAACGGGTCGTCGTCGATTCCGGGCAGGATCGAGCGCGGATCGTTGTGAGCGTCCCCGACCTCGTTCCTCCGATCGAGAGCCGAGACGAGGACGTCTACCGGATCGTGCGCAATCTCGTCGACAACGCCCTGAAGTACTCGCCGGTCGGATCTCCCGTGTCCGTCTCGGCGCGGGCGGAAGGCGGCGGAGTGACGATCCGGGTACGCGACCAGGGGCCCGGCGTCGATCCGGCCGAGCGGGAGCGGATCTTCGACCGCTTCTATCAGGTCGATCAGTCGAGCACCCGGCGCGTCGGCGGCGCCGGCATGGGCTTGTACATCTGCCGTCGCGCGGCTGAGCGCCTCGGAGGCCGCGTCTGGCTCGACCGTTCGACCGAGTCGGGCACCGTCTTCGCGGTTTGGTTGCCGGTGGACCCGCCCGTCGATGAGACCGCCGAAACCCCCCGATTGGTCCCGACGGCGGTCTAGCGGTACCCGGCCCGCGGGCGTCCTGCTCGTAGCACCCGGCTAGGCTCCGCGCGTGAGGCTCGCCGACCGGTTCGACGCGTTCTTCCTCGACCTCGACGGCGTCGTGTACGTCGGAGAACAGGCACTGCCGGGCGCGCCGGAGGCGATCGCGCGGCTCCGTGCGGAGGGCAAGCGGATCCTGTTTCTCACCAACGATCCGCGGCATGCGCGAAGGGACTACGCGGCCAAGCTGGAGCGCCTCGGCGTGTCCGCGACCGTCGACGATGTCCTGACGTCCGGATCGGCAACGGCGTTGTACCTCGCGCGACATGGGGAGGCCGAGGGCAGAACGGTCTACGTGATCGGAACGGAGGAGCTGAAGGACGAGATGCGCGCCGTCGGCCTTCGCGTGCTCGAGGGCGACGACGGCCGCAACGCCGAGTTCGTCGTGGTCGGTGGTCACGGAGGGTTCGACTACTGGGAGCTGAAGACGGCGACCCAGGCCGTGCACCGCGGCGCGGCGTTGTATGCGTGCAATCGCGATGCGACGTTTCCGATGCCGGACGGGCCGTGGCCGGCCGTCGGCGCGATCGTCGCCGCGGTCGAGACGGCGTCCGGAACGACGGCGATCGCCGTCGGGAAGCCCGAGCCGCCCATGTTCGAGGCCGCGCGGGCGATCGTCGGCGACGTCGAGCGGATCGCGATGGTGGGCGACAACCCCGCGTCGGACATCGACGGCGGGCGGCGCGCGGGGCTGACGACGATCCTCGTCGATCGCTCCGCGAGGCCGCGTCCCGAGCCCAGTCCGGATTTGGTCGTGCGCGACCTGTCCGGTCTGTTCGAGGAACGGGCAGAGACCTGAGGATCACCCGGACAGGGTGGCGAGGTCGGCGCGGGCGAGCGCGGCCGCCGGCTCGGCGCCCTTCCGCTCGTACAGCTCGAGCGCGCGCTCGAACGCTCCGCGCGCGTCGGCGTGGCGGCCTGCGTTGCCGAGCACGAGACCGCGGATCGCGTGCACGTCCGCCTGCATCATCAGATAGTCCGTCTCCTCGACGATGGAGGTCGCCTCGTCGAGGAGCCTGAGCGCCTCGTCGTGCTCGCCCCTCGCCGTCAGGACGCGCGCCTTCGCGCCCCGCCACTCCGCCTGCGTCGCGAAGTCGTCCTCGGCCCCCATCGCGACGCTCCGCTCGACGTAGTGCTCGGCCGCGTCGATCCGTCCCAGGCGGCACAGCACGCCGGCCAGGAGCGCCGTCATCGTCGAGTTGAACCCGGTCTCCCCGAGCGAGTCGAAGATGTCGATGCCCTCTCGGAAGACGCGGGCAGCGTCCTCGAGCCGGCCGAGGTGGATCAGCGCCTCGCCGTGCGCCTGCAGGCGGGTGACGGCGAGCGTCGGGTTCGCGATCTCGGCCAGGAGGCGCTCCGAGAGCTCGACCTCGGCGAGCGCCTCCGCCTCGCGGCCGGCCATCGCATACAGGCCCATCCGTTGGTGCGACAGCCACATGGACGGGACGAGCCTGCCTCCGCCGAGCGGCTCCAGGCGATCGGTGAGCACCAATGCCTCGTCGATCGGCGTCGAGCCGAAGTAGACGGCCACCGAGACGCCGGTGATGATCTCCCGGCGCCGCAGCGGATCGAGGTCGATGCCCATGGCGAGGACAGCCTCCTGAACCTGCCGGGCGCGGTCGCAACGTCCCGAGTAGAACTCGCCCGTCGCCTCGGCCAGGAGCGCCTGGACGATCGCGTCGTCATCTCCGAGCGTCTCGAGTTCCTCGCGGATCTCGATGACCCGCTGCCGCGTGCGGCCGAGGGTATGGGCGGGGTCGGTCTGCCCCAGCGCCCCCTCCCGCACGACGTCGGCGCGCAGGGCAAGAACGCGATCCCCCGCCGCGTGCGCTTCCTCCATCGCGGTCGTCGCGTGCGCGATCGCCGCCTGGTATTCGTGCGTCGCCGCATCGGCGTCCGCCAAGCGGGCGAGCACCGCGGCCCGTCGCCGACCCGAGGCGAGATCCGCCGCCCTGCCGAGCAGGGCGCGCGCGGCGGGGAAGTCCTCCCTCGCCAGCGCCCGCTCCGCAGACGACATCGCATGGGAGACGGCCGCCGCCGCGATCTCGGCGGTGTGCTCGTCCGCCGTGCCGAGCTCCGTCCGGAAGCGGTACGCCTGCTCGAGGTGGTACGCGAGGATCTCCTCGTACTCGGGCAGGCGGTCGCCCGCCACGCCCTCGAGCCAGCCGGCGAACCGCTCGTGAAGGTCCGCGCGCTGCTCCTTCGGCATCGCGTGGTACGCCGCGTCGCGGATCAGCAGGTGCCGGAAGCGGAACGCGTCCTCGCCGGCGAACTCTGCTCGGTCCGGCCGGATCAGCTCCTTCCGCGCGAGCGCGAGCAGCCGCGTCGGAACGTTCGGGCGCACGGCCTCGCTCGAGAGCGTGACGACGGCGCCTCGGTGGAACACCTTGCCCTCGACCGAGCCGCGCTCGATCACCGCGCGCTCCTCCGAGTCGAGCCGATCGAGGCGCGCGGCGAGCAGCAGCTGGATCGTCGGCGGGACCGTGACGTTCGCGAGGTTCTCGACCGCGCGCCACGCGCCGTCCTCGAACCGCAGCAGGCCGTCGTCGATCAGCATGCCGAGCATCTCTTCGACGAACAGCGGGTTGCCCTCGGCCGCGTCGAGGATCCGCCGCCGCGCGGTCTCCGGGACGTCGGCCTCGCCGAGCAGGTTGTCGACGAGGGTCGACGACGCCTCGCCGTCGAGCGGCTCGAGCAGGATCGAGCTCGCATTCATCTTGCCGCCGCCCCAGCCGGTTCGGACCTCGAGCAGCTCGGGACGGGCGACGCAGAGCAGGAGCACGGCGGCGTCGCGCGTCCAGTCGGCGAGGTGCTCGATGAGGTCCAGGAACACCGGCTCGGCCCAGTGGATGTCGTCGAACACGACGACCAGCGGCCGCTCGCGCGCGAGGTGCTCGAACAGCTTGCGGACGCTCCAGTAGGCGTCCTCGACTGCGCCCGGCTCGTCCCACGCCAGGAGGCCGCCGACGTTGGCGACGATGCCGTCGGCGTTCGGTGCGCCCTCGACGAGCGCCGCGAGCTTGCCCCGCGCGGTCTCGACGTCGTCGTCCCGCTCGACGCCGGCCGCTTGCTGGATCACCTCGGCGAGCGGATAGAACGTGATGCCCTCGCCGTACGAGAGGCACCGCCCGCGCAGGCGCGTCGCCTCGGCGGCGGGACCGTTCAGGAACTCGGCGACCAGTCGCGACTTCCCGACGCCGGCGGGCCCGAGCAGCGTGAACAGGTGCGAGGTGCGCTCGGTGATCGCGCGGTCGAGCGCGCCGGCCAGCATCTCGAGCTCCTTGTCGCGCCCGACCATCGGCGAGTCGAGGTGCCGCTCGTGCCCGGCGACGTCGGCGTGGATCTCGGTCAGGCGGAAGGCGGGGACGGGCTCGGACTTGCCCTTGAGCTCGAGCGGCTCGAGCGGCTCGACCTCGACGGCGTCCTTGACCAGTCTGTAAGTCGTCTCGCCGAGCAGGATCTCGCCGGGCCGCGCCGCCTGCTCGAGCCGCGCCGCGACGTTGACGGCGTCGCCGGTGACCAGCCGCTGTCCCGAGGAGCCGTCGCCGGCGACGACCTCGCCCGTGTTGACGCCGATCCGAGCGGTGAAGCCGACGCCGTGCTCGCGCTCGAGCGCTTCGTTCAGGTGCGCGAGCGCCTGTCGCATCTCGCCGGCCGCGCGCACGGCGCGGAGCGGGTCGTCCTCGTGCAGCCGCGGGATCCCGAACACCGCCATGACGGCGTCCCCGATGAACTTCTCGACGGTCCCGCCGTGCCGCTCGACGACCTCGGCCATGGCGTCGAAGTACCGCCCCATGACCCGCCGAAGCGCCTCCGGATCGAGCCGTTCCCCGAGCCGGGTCGAGCCTGTGACGTCGGCGAACACGATGGTGACGACCTTGCGGACGTCAGCTGCGGGTGCCTCGGCGTCGGGCAGCGGGGAGGCGCAGCTCTGGCAAAACTTGGCGCGGTCGGAGTTCTCCTCGCCGCACGCGGGACACCGTTTCACCGGGCAATGGTAGGCGTTAACAGACGCGGAGGGACTTCTACCGCTTGAAGCACTATGGATAGGCGTGACTAGGCGCGGCCGCGCACGCGAATCGGGACGCGTGGCCGAACGCGATCCCGAATCTCGGTATACAAGTCCACCGTGCTGTCTTCGACATCCCACAGTTGCACGGCGACTGCATACGGTTGAGCCTCGTACCC
>JBKPTC010000087.1:0-50488 GCA_046735355.1 bacterium | reverse complement strand
GAGTACCGCTGTCCGGGGTGCGATCACCCGATCCGCCCGGGCCTGTGGCACCTCGTCGTCGTTCCGCAGGGTGCGCCGGACGAGCGCCGACACTGGCACGAGCGGTGCTGGCAGGTCGAGCTCCGGAGCGGCCGCTCACGGTAGCTCGGCCTCGGCACTAGTCCATGATGGACTAGGCGTATCCGCGTTGGAGTCTCGTCCGCCGCCACAACACGAGCAACACGCCGGCGACCGTCGCGGCGCCGACGCACGTACCGCCGAAGAACAGGCCTTCCATCGCGGTCTGCGAGAGCTCGTTCACGCCGGCGAGAAGCCCGATCGCGAGCACGAGCACGCCCGTCCCGGCGCCGGCCACGAGAGACAGCATCGCCTCCAGCCGGTAACCGGCCGGCATGACGGCTCCGACGACGGCGGCCACGGCGATCGAACCGCCGATCAGCGCGAGCGACCACTCGAACAGCGTCATGCCGCGATCGTGAACCGCGCCCGCCGCAGGCGCCAGCCCGTGGGCGCCGTCTCCACATCTCCGTCGCATCGTCCCCATGGATCCGTCGCAGTCGCCATCGTCGCTCGACGTTTCGGAGCCCGCGGCGCGCGTCGATATCATCGGCCCGTGGCCGATCGAGACGTCCGTGCGCGCGCGTCCGAGGTCGACGGGCGGTGGTCCGGACGGCTGTTGCCCGAGGGCCGGGCGCTCTCGGCGCCGACCCGCGAGCGGATCCTCGCGCGTCTGCGCGACGAGGCGGGTGGCGACGCGGACCTGATCGTCGAGGTCGAGCCGGCGCTCGTGGGCGTCGCGGAGGCGGCGGCGCTGCTCGGCTGGGACAAGCGCCGCGTCGCGACGTACGCGGAGCGCGGATCGTTCCCCGAGCCCGTCGCCTCGCTCGCATCGGGGCGCGTCTGGCGGCGCGACGACGTCGAGGCGTTCGCGCGGGCGTTCCGACGCCGTCGGGCGCGACGCGAGCGTCGGAGCGCGTCGGCGTGACCGACCGCGTCTTGCACCTCATCCGCCACGGCCGGTCGGATGCGACGTCGAGGCACGAGGTCGACACGCCGCGCGGCCGCCAGTGGGATCCGTCGCTCGACGAAACCGGACGCGAGCAGGCGCTCCGGCTGGCCGACCGCCTGGTGCTGCTCGATCCTCCGCCGGCCGCCGTCTACTGCTCGCCGCTGCGCCGAACGAGAGAGACGGCCGCGCCGTACGCCGAGCGCGCCGGGATCGAGGTTCGGTCCGACGACGACCTGATCGAGGCGAACATCGGCGAGTGGGAGGGCCTGCCGTTCGAGGAGATCGTCGCCTCCGACGAGGACATCCTGCCGCTGGTGCGCGCGTCGCGCTCGATCTGGAACCGGGCGCCGGGCGGCGAGTCGTTCGAGGCGTTCCGCGACCGAGTCAACGGCGCGATCGGCCGCATCGTCGAGCGCCATCCGACCGGCGACCTCATCGTCATCTGCCACGGCGGCGTCATCAACGCGTACGTCGGCCCGATGCTCGGCATCGGCAACGAGATGTTCTTCATCCCCGAGAACACCTCGATCAACTCGATCGAGCTCGGCGAGCGGGGACAACGACTTCGATTCCTGAACGACATCCTGCACCTCACCGATCCGCAGCTGTTCGCGGCGGCCGGCTGAGAGCCCGCGGCTATACTTCGCCGCGACCACGGCCCCAGACGAACGAGCAGATCAACGAGCCAGACCGACGAGGGGAGCATCGTGCCCGTACGGTTCCTGTCCGACGAGTGGGCCGACGAGCTGCAGACGCGGCTGAACGCCAACGAGTCGTTCCGCAAGGGTCTCGGTTCGACGAGGGCGACAGTGCAACAGGTCATCGCGGCACCCGAGGGCGAGCGCCGGTACTGGATCCGGGCCGAGGGCGGTCAGATCGCGATGGGCTCGGGCGACGCGCCTGGCGCCGACGCGACGATCACGCAGGACTACGACACCGCGGTCGCGCTCGCGCGCGGCGAGCTGAATCCCGTCGCCGCGTACATGACGGGCAAGATCAAGATCTCGGGCAACCTCATGACGCTCATGGGCCTGCAGGGCGCGCTCTCGGAGCTGCCGCGCGTGATGCAGGACATGGACGTCGACTACTGAGCGCGATCCTCCATGACCGCGAACGTCGCCGTCGCCCGCGCCAGAAGCGTCTCGCCCGCGTCCACCACGTCCGCCTCCGCGTAGCCGAACCGCCGCCCGGTCCGCACGACCCGTCCGCGCGCGAGGATCCGCCCCTGCGGACCCGGCGCGAGGAACGTCACGCCGAGGTACGTCGTCGTGAAGGTGAGCCCGTCCTCCAACGTGCTGCGGAGTGCGAGCCCGGTCGCCGTGTCGGCGAGCGTCGCGATCATCCCGCCGTGGAGCGTTCCCATGAGGTTGAGATGCTGCGGCTGCACGTCCATCGCGACGTCGACCGCACCGTGCTCGACGCGCTCGAGCGACAGGGCCAGCCATCGCGAGTGGAACTCGGAGCGCGCGAAGCGCTCCCGGACGTCCTCGACGCCTGTGGTGGTCGGTTCCATCGTGTGCCCGATCGGCGCCGGTAGTCTGCCACGGGCGCGTTGACGGAGCGCCCGGGAGAGCCCGAGCATCGCTTCGAGCACGTCATCGGAGGGGACATGAGCGTGGAGACGGATCGGCCAGCCGCCGGGCAGCAGGCGCAGCCCGAGAGCGACCGCGTGTGGAGCATCGAGACCAACGGGATCAATCCGATCCCCGAAGCCGAACGACACGGCACGCCGGCCGATCTGTTTCCCGTCTGGTTCGCCGCGAACGTCAGCATCCTCGGCATCTCGTACGGAACGTATCTGGTCACGTTCTACGGACTGAGCCTGTGGCAGGCGATCGTCGCCGGAACGCTCGGGACGGTCGTCTCGTTCCTGCTCGTCGGCTTCATCGCGCTGGCAGGGAAGAAGGGATCCGCGCCGACGCTCGTGCTGTCTCGCGCGGCATTCGGCGTCCGAGGCAACGTCGTTCCGACGCTGGTCTCCTGGATCGCGCTGGTCGGATGGGAGATCGTGCTCGTCGCGCTCGCCACGTTGGCGGTCGAGACGATCATGACGAGGCTCGATATCGCGTCAGGAAACGGGGTGCTCGCAATCGCGTTTGTCGTCATCGCCGGAACGACGATCGCGATCGGGCTGTTGGGTCACGCGACGATCGTCAGGATCCAGACGTGGTTCACGTGGGCGTTCGCTGTCATGACGATCCTCTTCTTTATCCTCGAGTTCGGGCAGGTCGACTGGACGAAGGTTACGTCGCTGCCGTCGGGATCGTTTCTCGGTGGCTTCCTCGGCGGCATGGCGATCATCATGGCTGGTCTCGGCATCGGATGGGTGAACGCGGGCGCCGACTACAGCAGGTACCTGCCCCGATCGTCCGACTCGTCGGCGGTCGTGTTCTGGACCACGCTGGGGGCGAGCCTCGCGCCTGTGGTCCTGATCGCGTTCGGGATCCTTCTGGCCGCCAACAACGACAAGCTGGCGAGCTCCGCCAACCCGATCGGAGACCTTGCGGCCCCGCTCCCGACCTGGTTCCTCGTGCCGTATCTCCTGACCGCGGTGGGCGGTCTGCTCGCTGGCGCGGTTCTGGACATCTACTCGTCAGGACTCAACCTGCTGACGCTCGGGGTAAGGATCCCTCGGTATCAGTCGGTCGCGTTCGACGGGATTCTGATGGTGCTCGGCAACGTCTACATCCTGTTCATCGCGAAGAACTTCATCGGGCCGTTCATCGCCTTTCTGATCTCCCTCGGCGTCCTGTTGACGGCTTGGTCGGCGATCTTCCTCGTCGATCTCTGGCTGCATCGATCACGCGGATATTCCGAGCGTGACCTGTACGACCCGAACGGCCGATACGGATCCGTGAACCCGGCGGCCATCATCGCGTTCGCGGTCGCCGTCTTTGTCGGTTGGGGACTCGTCGGTCCCGGTCTCATCTTCGACCCACCGGCGGCGCTCACGTGGCTCGGCTACCTCCTGCCGCTCGTCGGCGGCGAGTCTGGTGCGATCGGCGGCGGCGGGCTCGCGATCCCGATCACGTTCGTCGTCGCGGGAGTGCTGTACGGGGTGCTCTCGCCGGTGCTCTCGCCCGAACGGCGGGCCGTCGCGCGATGACCGATGACGCGCTCTTGGTCGTGATCGACATGCAGGACGTGTTCCGGGTCCCCGATAGCCCGTGGGCGACGCCCGGCTTCGACGAGCTCGCGAACCCGATCGGGCGGTTGGTCGACGCGTTCGGCGAGCGCGTGGTGTTCACGCGGTTCCTGGTTCCCGAGCGGCCGGCCGGCAGCTGGGTCGAGTACTACGAGACGTGGCCGGAGGTCACCGAGCCCGAGCACCGCGGATGGCTCGAGCTCGCCGAGCCGTACCGCGCGTCGGCGCGCGCCACGCTGGACCGGGAGACCTTCGGCAAGTGGGGGAGGCAGCTCGAGGCCGCGGCCGGACCCTCGCGGACGATCGTCCTGTGCGGCGTCGCGACGGACTGCTGTGTCATCTCGACGGCGCTGCCGGCCGCCGACGACGGCGCCCGCGTCCGGGTCGTCGGGGACGCGTGCCGCGGCGCCACCGCGGAGGCGAACGAACGCGCGCTCGCGATCATGAACGGGTTCGCGCCGCAGATCGTCGTCACGACCGTCGACGAGGAGCTCGCGCGCCGGCGCGTCGCCGGAGCCGCCGTCACTCCTTGACGTACGGCTGGCCGTCGGCGGCCGGCATCCGGGCCTTCCTGCCCGCGCTCGCCACCACGACGATCGTCACGATGTACGGGGCCATCAGCAGGAATTCGGACGGGATCGGCACGTTCAGGATCGACAGCTTGGTCTGGAGCGAGTCGGCGAACCCGAACACCAGCGCCGCGAGGAACGCGCCGACCGGGTTCCATCGCCCGAAGATCATCGCCGCCAGGCCGATGAACCCACGCCCGGCCGTCATGTTCTCGTCGAACCGGCCTACCGATCCGAGCGTGAAGTAGGCGCCGCCGATCCCGGCGACGATGCCGCCGAGGACGACGTTCCGGTAGCGCGTTAACAGCACCCTGATGCCGACAGTGTCCGCGGCGCGCGGATGCTCGCCTACGGCTCGAACGCGCAGGCCCCACCGCGTGTAGAACAGCCCGAAGTAGATCAGCGCGATGAGCGCGAACATGATGTAGACGAACACGTTGTTGTCGAACAGCACCGGCCCGATGATCGGGATCTTCGAGAACGCGGGGATCGCGAGCGGCTCGAACCGGCCCGGGTTGTTGAGCTCCTGGTACGGCTCGAGCACGCGTGCCGACAGGAAGCCCGTTATGCCGAGGGCGAACAGGTTGATCGCCGTTCCGCCGATCACCTGGTTGACCAGATACCGGATCGACAGCACGGCGAGGAACCAGCCGAGCAGCCCGCCGACGGCCGCGCCGCCGAGCATGCCGATCCACAGGTTGTGTGTCGCGCTCGCGACGGTCGAGCCCGTGAACGCGGCCGACAGCAGCATCCCCTCGATCGCGATGTTGACGACGCCGGCCCGTTCGCACAGCACGCCCGCGAGCGCGCCGAACGTGATCGGAACGGCGCGGAGCAGCGTGCTCGACAGCAGCCCGACGACGTTCAGCGACCGTCCGGCCGCGGCCCACGTCAGGAACGCGACCACGAACAGGAACGCGACGACGCCGATGACGAGGTTCGTCCGCGCGCCGAACCCGCGGGTGAGCTGGACGCCGCCCAGGAACGCGCAGACGACCGACAGCAGCAGCGCCGTCTCGCGCGACGGAAGCGTGAGATCGCCGATCCGGACGGCGGTGCCGCCGTGGCCGGGGTTGAGCCCGAACGTCGTCTCGGCGCCCGGATCCGACCCGAGCGCGAACAGCACGAACATCGCGATCGCGACCGCGAGGAAGAAGAGCCCGAGCGCTCGCGCCCTCGTCATCGAGACGGGTCGCTCGCGGAGCGCGGCCGGCGAGACGGTCATCAGGAGTATCCCTTCGTCACGATCTCGAGCCCGGACGGCCGCGGGACCTTGATCCGCCAGATCGAGCGCACGAGCGACGGCGCCGCGACGAACACGATCACGAGCGCCTGGATCACCGTGACGATGTCGACCGGCGTCGCCGTGGCCGCCTGCATCGCGCGCGAGCCGGCGCGCATCGCGCCGAACAGGAAGGCCGCCGCCACCACGCCCCACGGGTTCGTGTTCCCGAGCAGCGCGAGCGCGATGCCGTCGAATCCGAAGCCCGACGAGTATCCGGGCGTGAGGCTCGGCGACACGGACAGCAGCTGGTTGCCGCCCGCCATCCCAGCGACCCCGCCCGCGAGCGTCATGACGAGCACGAAGACGCGCCCGGGGCTGATGCCGGCGGCCCGGGACGCGTCGGGGTTAGCTCCGACGGCGCGGAACTCGAACCCGACGATCGTCCGGTTGAGCAGGTAGGCGACAGCCGCGACGACCACGAGCGCGACGACGATCCCGAGGTTCAGGCGGAGGTCGGAACCGAGCAGATGCGGATACGCGACGTCGACCGGCTTGGAGATCGGGTCCGTTCGATCGGGCCGGCGGAAGAACGTCGTCGACAGGCAGTAGTCCGCCAGCCGGTACGCGATGTAGTTCATCATGATCGTCACGATGACCTCGTGCGCGCCGGTCTTCGCCTTCAAGATGCCGGGCACGAACCCCCACGCGGCGCCGCCCACGAACGAGGCGAGGACGATCAGCAGGACGTGGATCGGGCCCGGAAGCCAGCCGAACGAGAATCCGACCATCGTCCCGGCGATCGCCCCGACTGTGATCTGACCCTCGCCGCCGATGTTGAACAGGTTCGCCTTGAACCCGATCGCGACCGAGAGCCCCGCGAAGATCAGCGGCGTCGACGCGACGATCGTCTCGGACAACGGCGAGAGCGCCTGCCGGAGCGCGGTCCAGTCGCCGTGGACCAGCGCGCGCGAGATGTCCCCCGGATTTCCGAGCGCGCCCTCGAACAGCGCCTTGTACGACTGCCAGACGACGTCCCACGACAGGCGGAGCGTCTCGAGCGGATGACGGAAGAAGCCGCTCCAGCTCCGCAGCAGATCGGCGTCGGAGAACACGATGACGAGCCCGCCGATCGCGAGCGCGGTGACGACCGCGAGCACCGGAACGACCGCCGAGTGCCACCAGTGCCCGGTCCGGGCGCCATCCTCCTGTCGGGGCTCCGGCCGCCCGGCCTCGGGTGCCTTGACGGCGGTCTCACCCATCGGCGGCCGCCGGCTCGTGCGTCACGCCCGCCATCAGCAACCCGAGCCGATCGCGGGTCGCCTCGTCGCCCGACACCTGCCCGAAGATCCGGCCGCGGAACATGACGAGGATCCGGTCGCCGAGCGCGAGAACCTCGTCGAGCTCGGAGCTGACGATCAGGACCGCGGTGCCGCGGTCGCGCTCGGCGACGATCTGCTCGTGGATGTACTCGATCGAGCCGACGTCGAGTCCGCGCGTCGGTTGGCTCGCGATCAGCAGCGAGATCGGGCGAGACAGCTCGCGCGCGACGACGACCTTCTGCTGGTTGCCGCCCGACAGGGTCGAGGCCGGCATGTCGACGGACGGCGTGCGCACGTCGAACCGCTCGGCGCGCTCGACCGCGGCCTCGTGCACCGCCGAGAAGTTCCGGATCAAACGTCGCGCGAACGGCTCGCGGTCGAACGTGTCGAGCACGAGGTTGTCCGCGATCGAGAACGAGACGATGAGCCCGTCGTGCTGCCGGTCCTCCGGGACGTGGCCGACGCCGGCGTCGAGGACCTCGTTCGGTGACCGACCGGTCAGGCTCGTCCCGTTGAGCTCGACCGTGCCCGACTCGACCGGCCGGAGCCCGGTCAGCGCCTCGACGAGCTCGGTCTGGCCGTTGCCCTGCACGCCGGCCAGGCAGACGATCTCGCCCGACAGCACCTCGAAGGAGACGTGCACCGCCTCCTGCTCGCGATCGTCAAGCACGACCAGCTCGTCGACGACCAGCACGGGATCGCCGGGTCGGGACGGGGAGCGCTGAACCGTCAACTGCACGCTCCGGCCGACCATCATCGTCGCGAGGTCCTCCTCGGTGGTCTCGGCCGGCGTCGTCGTGCCGACGACGCGGCCGCCGCGCAGCACCGTGATCCGGTCGGCGACGGCGAGGACCTCCTTCAGCTTGTGGGTGATGAAGATGACGGACTTGCCGCTCTCCTTGAGCGAGCGGAGCACGGCGAACAGCTCCTTCGTCTCCTGCGGCGTGAGGACCGCGGTCGGCTCGTCGAGGATCAGGACGTCCGCCTCGCGGTACAGCGCCTTCAGGATCTCGACGCGCTGCTGGACGCCGACCGGGAGCTCCTCGACGATGGCGTCGGGCGGCACGTCCAACCCGAACCGCTCGCCGAGCTCCTGGACGCGTTTGCGCGCGCGGCGCCGGTCGAGCCATCCCACCGCCTCGACGGGCTCCTTGCCGAGGATGATGTTCTCGGTCACCGTGAAGACGGGGATCAGCATGAAGTGCTGATGGACCATGCCGAGGCCCGCAGCGATCGCGTCGCCGGGCCCGTCGAACCGCACCGGCGCGCCGTCGATCAGGACCTCGCCCTCGTCCGCCTGATACAGGCCGTAGAGGACGTTCATCAGCGTCGTCTTGCCGGCGCCGTTCTCCCCGAGGAGCGCGAGGATCTCGCCCTGCTCGACCGAGAGGCTGACGTCGTCGTTCGCGACGACGCCCGGAAACCGCTTCGTGATGCCCTTCAGCTCGAGACGCACGTCAATCGGTCTCCGAACGCCGCGCCGAGCGGTCGGGGCGGGCGCCGGGACGATCCGGCGCGCGCGCTCCGCCGCGGATCGCTACTTGACGTAGTCCTTGTAATCCGCGGACACCGATCCGTCGATGATGCCCTGCTTCAGCTCGTCGATCTTCGACTTGAGGTCGGAGGGGATCTTCGAGTCGAACTCGTGGTACGGCGCGATGCCGACGCCGTCGTTCTCGAGCGTTCCGGAGTAGATGTCTCCTTTGAACGTGCCGTCGACGACGGATGCCATCGCGTCGTGGACCGCGACGTCCATGTTCTTCTGCACGCTCGTGAGGAACAGGCTGCAGTACTCGGATGCGGAGACGCATCCGTCGGTGTCGACCCAGACCATGTTGACGTTGCCCGCGTCCTGCGCCGCCGCCGCGGCACCGAGACCGACCGGACCGGCGACCGGCATGATGATGTCGGCGCCCTCCGAGATGAGGTCCTCGGTCACGCGCCGGCCGTTGTCCTGGTTCTCGAAGTCGCCGGTGAACGTTCCGTCCTGCTTGGCGGCGTCCCAGCCGAGCAGCTGGATGTCCGCGTTGTTGTCCTCGTTGTACTTCTGGATGCCGGCCCAGAACCCGTTCATGAAGATGGTGACCGTCGGGATGTTGAGGCCGCCGAACGTGCCGACCTTGCCCGACTTCGTCATGCCGGCCGCGAGATAGCCGGCCAGGAACGCGGCTTGATCGGTCGAGAACGTCAGCGCGAGCACGTTCTTCGGCTCCGGGTCGTACGCGAAGTCGACGATCGAGAAGTTCTGATCCGGGTTCTGCTTGGCGGCCGCCGCGGTCGCGTCGCCCAACAGGAAGCCGACGGTGATGATGAGGTCGCAACCCTGGTCGACGAACGCCTTGATGTTCGGGGCGTAGTCCTGCTGCGTCTGTGACTCGAGGTACTTCGCCTCGACACCGAGGTCCGACTGCGCGTCCTCGAGGCCCTTCCACGCCGTCGCGTTGAAGCTCTTGTCGTCGATGCCACCGGTGTCGGTGACCTCGCATCCCGTCATCCCGGCGCCGGGCTTGGCCCCGCCGCCGCTGGCCGAGCCGCCGCCGCTGTCGTTCGTTCCGGTGTCGCTCGCGCATCCGACCGCCACCATCCCGAACACCGCGAGCACGGCGACGAACCGTGCGATCCGCTCCATCGGACCCTCCTTCCATCCCGGGGGCGCCCGCCCGTCGTGCATCCGGGCTGGCCCCGCAGGATGATACGTATGCGAACGATCGCGTGGGCACGGGCGACCCGCCGCGCCATGCCGGGACGTTCGTCGCTCACTCGGTGCCGAACAACCGGTCGCCGAAGTCACCGAGCCCGGGAAGGATGTAGCCGTGCTCGTTCAGCTGCCGGTCGATCGCTGCCGCGAAGATCGGCACGTCGGGATGCTCGCGCTCCATGCGCTCGAGCCCCTCGGGCGCCGCGACGACGCACACGAACCGGATCGAGGCGGGCGAGCCCGCGTCCTTCACCGCGGCGGTGCCGGCCGACCCCGAGCCGCCCGTCGCGAGCATCGGATCGAGCACCATGACGTGGCGGCCGTCGACCGGCGGCAGCTTCCGGTAGTACGACTGCGGGCGGAGCGACGCCTCGTCGCGTTCGAGCCCGATGTAGCCGACGGCGACCTCCGGAAACAGCTCTGTGACCGCCTCCAGCATCCCCAGTCCGGCTCGGAGGATCGGCACGGCGACGAGATCGCCGAGCACCCGGCCGGTCGTCGTCTCGAGCGGCGTCTGCACCGCGATCTCCACGGTCGGCAGGTCCCGGATCGCCTCGAGCGTGAGCGCGAGCGCCAGGCGCTTCGACAGCGTCCGGAAGACCGGGGGAGCGGTGCGCTGGTCGCGGATCTGGGCGAGCAGGTGCTGCGCGAGCGGATGATCGACGACCGTGACGGGCACGCGCGCATCGTAGCGATGGTCGCGCTGCGGGGTTGCCATGCCGGGGCCCGGCTGGCACCATGGCCGCGAGATGCAGGCGTTCTTCGGCTTCTGGTTCTTCTACGGCGGGGACAGCCCGGCGTAGTCGCCGAAGCCGCGGACGCAGCGACGGAGACCCCGGGCCGGCGGCCCGGGGTTCGGTGTCTCCGGGGTCGGGGCCCGGTGCACGTTCCCGCGGACGGGTCGACGGCATCGAGGAGGCTCGCGATGGTCGTGGTGATGAAGAAGGACGCGTCGGACGCCGACGTCGAGCGCGTCGCCGAGAAGGTGCGCGAGCTCGGCGGCGAGGCGTTCGTCTCGCGGGGCGCCGTCCACACGATCATCGGTCTGGTCGGCGACACCGCGGTCTTCCGCGGGCTCGACCTCGACAACCTCCCCGGCGTCGACCACCTCATCCAGATCGGCAAGCCGTACAAGATGGTCGCGCGGGCGCTCCATCCGCAGCCGACCACCGTCAAGGTCGGTCCGGCCGCCGTCGGCCGCGGGCTGTTCACGATGATCGCCGGTCCGTGCGCCGTCGAGAGCGAGGAGCAGGCGCTCGAGGCGGCTCGCTCGGCGAAGGACGCCGGCGCCACGATCCTTCGCGGCGGCGCGTTCAAGCCCCGGACGTCGCCGTACTCCTTCCAGGGGCTCGGCGCGCGAGGCCTCAAGATCCTCGCCGAGTGTCGCGAACGGACGGGACTGCCGGTCGTCACGGAGGTCGTCGAGCCGCGCGACGTCGAGCTGGTCGCCACGTGGGCGGATGCGCTTCAGGTCGGCACGCGCAACATGCAGAACTTCGCGCTCTTGAAGGAGGTCGGCGCGACCAGCAAGCCGGTGCTGTTGAAGCGCGGCATGTCGGCCACCGTCGAGGAGTGGCTGATGGCGGCCGAGTACATCGCCCAGCGTGGCAACTCGGAGGTGATCCTCTGCGAGCGCGGGATCCGCACGTTCGAGCCCTCGACACGGTTCACGCTGGATCTCGCCGGGATGGCGGTGGCCCAGCAGGAGAGTCACCTGCCGGTCATCGTCGACCCGTCGCACGCCACCGGCATCAAGGAGCTCGTCGCGCCGATGGCGCGCGCGGCCATCGCGGCGGGCGCCGACGGCGTGATGATCGACGTCCACGCCAACCCCGGCGAGGCGCTCTGTGACGGACCGCAGGCGCTGAGTCCGGACGAGTTGCAGGTCCTGTCGAAGGAGCTGCACCTGCTGGCGGCGACGCTCGGCCGCGAGGTGGACGCGGGCTAGATCAGTCCAGGATCGGCGTCAGCTCGCCGATCGTGCAGGTGCCGCGCCACTGCTTGATGCGGTCGACGGCCGGGCCCGGCCGCGTACGCCGGCGGTCGGCGAGCGCCTTGGCCGCCTCGTCCCACTCCGGACCGTCCAGGATCCGAACGCTCGCGTGGAACCGGTCGAGCCCCGTGTCTCGCGCGCGCGTCTCCGGGTTGGTCGTCTTCCGGCGCGTCACGACGACGACCTCCGAGGCGCCGGGGATCCCGGGGACGGTCTGCTCGTCCGGGCCGGGGTCGTTCTTCGAAAGGACCAGGATCCGGCCGTTCTTGTACGTGAACCACGCCGGGATCGTGAGCGGATTGCCGTCGCGGCGCTCCACGCCGACCCAGATGACGTCCGACTTCCGCAGCCCGTCCTCGACGTCCTTCGGCAGCTTGGTCGCGGCCTGCTGGAGGAAGACCGGGACCTCGACCTCCGCGATGATCTCGCCGTCGAGGACGAACGAGGCGATGTGCGTGCCCGTCTCCTCGAACATCGCGTCCTCGACGAGGTCGCGCTCCTCGGTGAGGTCCATCATGCCGCGCATCCGGCGAACCTGCGGTCCCCACTGGTAGGTGAGACGGCCGGAGGGGCTCCAGAACTGGACCTCCTCGCTGACCATTCCGGTCGGCACCTTCCATGCGCGGTACATCGTGAAGGGCAGCGCCCGGCCCGGAACGCCGAGGACGTAGATGCCGGTCGGGCCGTTGTCGCCCTGTCCGGCGAACAGCCGCTGATCGACGAGGTTCGCGAGGACGAGCTCACCGACCGCCATGACGGGCTGAAGGATAGCGAAGCGCGCCCGGGCTGCTTCGGCTGGGCGCGGGCCGTGCCGATGCCTCCTGGATGCGGGCGCTTCGTGCTAATCGAGCGGGTATCGCGGTTGTTCGCGGTCCTGCGGCGGCCGTCGTCGTCGCCATGATCCTGGTGATGCCCTCGGTTCGGCGGCCATGTCGGCGCCTGCGTCGGCTGCGGCGGTCGACCATCTCGATCTGGTGGCGCCGGCGACGGGATACAAGCAGTTCACTGTTCAGGTCACGTCATCGCGAAGGATGCGTCCGACGCGACCGTTCCCGACTACGCCGGAACGGTGCATTTCTCGTCGACCGCCCAACCCTCCACGGTGCCGCCCGACTACACGTTCACGGCGGACGATGCCGGCTCACATGTCTTCGAGCTCGGGTTGTGGGTCCTGCCATCCGTCGACCTCACGGTCGCCGACGCGAACGACGAGTCGATCACGGCGTCCGCCGACATCGGCGTACTTATCGACATCCCCCGCAGGTCAATGGCGGTTCGTTCGCGACGGGCCGCGACCGGTCGGTCACCATCGACCTCATCGGAGCCGACGACGAAGAGGTGTGCGACTTTCGATTCATCGTGATGGCCGAGCCGATGCACGGCAGCGTCGGGTCGTTTGAGCCGATCGCGTGCTACACCGGCTCACCGAACATCGAGGTTGTGGCGGCCGAGTACACACCGGACCGAGGTTTCGTCGGGGTCGATTACTTCGTGTTCCGAGTCTCGGACGGCTACCTCGAATCCGGAGATGAGTACCCGTCGATCTTCGTCGGCGTCTCACCCGACTGTCGACCGATCGGAACGATGGGCCCTGATCGGTTGGTCGGAGGCAGCGGGGACGACGTGATCTGCGGACTCGGAGGGCACGACGTGATCCTCGCCAAAGGCGGAGACGACGTCGTCTATGGTGGCGCGGGCAACGACGTCGTCTACGGCAAGCGCGGCAGAGATCGGTTGTTCGGGCAGCTCGGAAACGATCACCTGGATGGCGGCGCCGGCCACGACTCGTGCGACGGCGGCGACGGCTCGAACGAGCTGATCGGCTGCTGAGCGGCAGACGCTCGCAGCTCCCTCAGTCGGTTCGGGCGAGCCAGAGCGTCGGCTCTTCGAGCTCGGGCAGCGAGGGCAGCGCGTCCGCCGAGTCCCACATCTTCGCGAGCGTTCGCTCGTCGCTCCGTTCGGCGACCGTGTCGCAGAACCGCCGGCCGAGCGCGTACTGCTCTCGCTTCATCTCGATTCCGAGCAGACGCTCGAACACCGGGTCGGCGTGCTCGCTCTCGCGGTACCGCCGCATCGCCTCCTCGATCTGCCCGTACGTCGAGAGCAGCGTCCGGCCGACGCTGTGCATCACGTGCTCCGCGTAGCCCTCGGCGGACGCCATGAACGCCTGGATGCGCCCGAGCTTGATACGCTGCTCGTCGTCCAGGACCGTGCCGAACAGCCCCTCGTCGCCCTCGAGCATCTGCTGCATGCCCTCTGGGTCCTGCGGGTCGAGCGACTCGAGTCGGCGCTGAAGGCTCTCGACGTCGATCCGGATCGTCGAGAGGAAGTCGTCGAGCAGCTCCTGGAAGCGCGGCAGCGCCCACCGACGTGAGAACTCGAACCGATGCGTGACCTCATGGAGGGCAACCCACGTCCGGAACTCGGTCTCGTCGAGCGACCAGTCCCGGCGGAACGCGTCGATGTTCGGCCCGACGAACAGAACGGTGCCGTGCCCGGCTCGCGGAACCGCGATGTCGTACTGGCCGAGGACGTGTTGGGCCAGGAAGCCGAGGACGCTTCCGACCTGCGCGCCGAGCAACAGCGGCGACATCTGGCTCATCAGCTGCGCAGCCATGGGCGGCGCGTCCTCGGGCATCGCCTGCCGCTGCGCGTCGGCGACGGCGGCGCCGAGCTTCTCGGCCGCCGGCTCGAGCAACGGCTGGAGGCCGTCGACGTTCGCGCCGATCCAGTCGGCGCGCCGGACGGTCCGGACGACGGCGACGTCGGACGGCGGCTCGAGCCCGGTGAACGACGCCACCTGCAGCTCGGCGACGCGAGCGGCCTCCTCGTACGCCCGCTGATCGGCGTCGCTCGGTTCCTCGTCCTCGCCGGCCGACGCCGCCGACGCGACCGCGATCTGCCGCGCGAGCTCCCAGTTCACCGGGCCGGTCGAGGAGAACAGGATCCGCTGCAGCTCCTGGAACAGCGGCGCGTCGCGGAGCATGTCGCCGAACGGGTTCGGAACCTGCGGATCGCTCACCGATCCATCGTAGCCGCGGACTCCGGCTACGAGGTCCGATCGGGATCCGCCGGACCGTGACTAGGATGAGACCGTGCCTGATCAGCTGCTGGTTCGCGTCACGCCGGATCCGATATCGGCAGACGAGGCGCTCGCGTTCGTAGCCGACGCGCGCGCGGGCGGGACGTGCGTCTTCCTCGGGACCGTGCGCGACCACTCCGGAGCCGGCGACGTCGACGGTCTGTCGTACGAGGCGTGGGACGAGTTGGCGCTCCGCCGCCTGCGCGAGATCGCGGACGAGGCGTTCGCGACATGGTCGGTCCTGCGGATCGCGATCGTGCACCGAACGGGCGACCTCGGCATCGGAGACGTGTCGGTCGTCGTCGCGGCCTCGGCCGAGCACCGCGCCGAGGCGTTCGACGCGTGCCGGCACGGCATCGAGCGGCTCAAGCAGGACGTCCCGATCTGGAAGAAGGAGCACCTGGTCGCCGGCGAGTCGCACTGGGTCATGGGCAGCTGATGGGACGCGACGTCGCGATCGATCTCGGAACGGCGAACACGCTCGTGTACAAGCAGGGCGAGGGGATCGTCTTCAACCAGCCGACCGTCGTCGCCATGAACGCCTCGTCCGGCAAGGTCGAGGCGATGGGCGACGAGGCGTGGCAGATGATCGGCGGGCGCTCGGGCAACGTCGTCGCCGTCCGCCCCCTTCGCCACGGCGTGATGACGGAGTTCGACATCACGCAGCGGATGATCGAGACCGTCTTCAAGCGCGTCGGCACGCCGAAGTTCCCGCGACCACGCGCCCTCGCGTGCATCTCGTCGGAGAGCTCCGAGGTCGAGCGCCGGGCCGTCGAGGAGGCGGTCCGGTTCGCCGGCGGCCGGAACGTCGTCCTGGTCGAGGAGCCGCTCGCGGCCGCGATCGGCGCCGGCCTTCCGATCCACGAGCCGATCGGCAACCTCGTCGTCGACGTCGGCGGCGGCACGACAGAGATGGCGGTCGTCTCGATGGGCGGTGTGGTGAGCGGAGGTGCGATCAAGGTCGGCGGGTTCGACTTCGACGCCGCGATCCAGGAGCACGTGCGTTCGCGGTACGGCGTCGCGATCGGGGAGAAGGCGGCCGAGGAGATCAAAATCGCGATCGGGTCCGCGTTTCCGATCCCACAGCCGGAGGAGGCGATCGCCGTCGGGCGCGAGCTCTCGACCGGCGCGCCGACCGACGTGCGCGTCACCGCCGACGAGATCCGCCAGGCGATGGTCGACCCCGTGCGTCGGATCGTTGAGGCGTCGAGGCGAACGCTCGCGGAGGCGCCGCCCGAGCTGACGCACGACGTCCTCGAGACCGGAATGTTCCTGACCGGAGGCGGCGGCCTGCTGCGCGGGATGGACCTGTTGCTCGCGCAGGAGTGCGAGGTCCCGGTCCATCTCGCCGAACGCCCGCTCGAGACGGTGATCCTCGGCGCCGGCGCGATGCTCGAGCACCTCGACGACTATCGCTCGTCGTTCCAGCTGGTCCGGCGGCGGCGTCCGGGCGAGGGGCGGTTGCCGCGCGTGGTGCGGCGGTGAGCGCCGTCGCTACCGCGCCAACGTGGCCGACACCGCCCGGTTGATCAGCGACCCGAGGTGATAGACGCCGAACGCCAGCACGAGCGCGCCGACCGCGACCATCGCGACGAGGCCCACCAGGCCGGTGAGCCGCGTTCGCCATCCCGGACCGCCCGAGGCGAGCACCGGGACGTACACGAAGCCCTCGGCAGCCGGCTCGTCGGACATCGGCGCAGGCTCTCCGCCGAACCCGAGCTGCTCGGCCGGGCGCGCGGCACGCTCGCGCACCCACGCGAACGGCGACCACGTCGGCCCAGGCTTGGTATCGACGGGCGCGTCCGACGCGCGCAGCGACAGCGCGTAGACGACGACGCCCACGCCGAGCGCGACACCGAGGATCGACAGCGCGTCCATGCTGATTCTCGCGGAACTCCTGACCGGGCTCCGCGAAGGGTACTCCGCGGATGCGCGCAAAGTTCCCGACGCGGGCGTTCTCCAACCGTTTCGACGTACCACCATCGATCGACAGGTCCGCCCGTAGCATTGAGCCGGTGCGCTCAGCGATCCGGATCGCCCTTTCCGCCGTGCTCGGCGCCGTCGTAGTGGCGGCGCTGTTCGTGCCGCTGCCGTACTACTCGATCGGGCCCGGCCCCGCGCGCGAGGTGGCGCCGCTGATCCGGGTGCACGGCCGGTCGGTCTACAACTCGAGCGGACGGTTCGTGATGACCTCGGTCCACGTGGAGCAGCTCACGGCCGTCGGATGGGTGTGGGCGAAGGCCGAGCACCTGGACATCGCGCGGCGTGCCGAGCTGTACGCGCCGGGCGAGACGGACCAGCAGGAGGAGCAGCGCGCGATCTCGCAGATGGACCAGAGCAAGATCGACGCCGCGTACGTCGTCCTGCAAGAGCTCGAGGGCTATCCCAAGGACCACGGCACGGGCGCGCTCGTCGAGGGAACGGCTCCCGGCTGCGCCGCCGACGGGGAGCTGTTTCCCGGCGACGTCATCACGGCGATCGACGGCCGGACGATCGACGACGTGCAGGAGGCGTCGAAGGTCATCGAGGGCGCGGCGTCGGGCTCGAGCCTGTCGTTCGCCGTCAACGTCGACGGCACCCCACAGGACGTCGACCTTGTCCGGCGGCCGTGCGCCGGCAGCTCCGACCCGCTCGTCGGCGTCAGCATGGTGCCTCGATTCCCGTTTCCGATCTCGATCTCGAGCGGTGACATCGGCGGTCCCTCGGCGGGCCTGATGTGGGCGCTGACGCTGTACGACCTGCTCACGCCCGCGGACCTCACGGGCGGGCGAACGATCGCGGGCACGGGCGTGATCGGTCTCGACGGCACCGTGTATCCGATCGGCGGTATCGGGGAGAAGATCGTCGCGGCGAAGGACGCAGGCGCGCGCGTCCTGTTGCTCCCGAAGGGCAACCTAGCCGAGGCGCGCGCCGCGCACGTCGCCGGAGTGCGTCTCGTTCCGGTCGGAACGTTCGACGCCGCGCTCGACTGGCTGCGAGCGAACGCATGAGCGCCCATCCGGGGACGGACACGGTGTTAGGCTTGGCCGCCCGTCGCGGAGGAACCCTCTGAGATCCGTATCGCGGATGCCCGAGCCCGGTCGCGGCCGGCGCGCGCTGCTGATCGTCGCGGTCGGCGTCGTCGCCGTCCTGATCCTCTTGACGACGTTGTCCGGCTTCTTCGTCGACGTCCTGTGGTTCCGCGAGGTCGGCTTCTCGAGCGTCTTCTGGACGATCCTGCGCGCGAAGGTGCTGCTCGGGCTGCTGTTCGGCCTCGTGTTCTTCGCGCTGCTGTACGCCAACCTGTTGATCGTCCGGATCATCACGCCACGGTTCCGCGCGCTCACGCCCGATCAGGAGGTGATCGAGCGGTACCGGCTCGCGTTCGAGCCGTACGCCTGGTGGCTGCTCCCGCTGATCGCCGCCGTGATCGCCGCGTTCGTCGGGTTCGGCGTGACGACGCAGTGGCGAACGTTCCTGCTGTGGCGGAACTCGGGCGGCGTGTCGTTCGGAACGACGGATCAGCTGTTCCACCGCGACGTGGGTTTCTACGTGTTCTCGTTGCCGTGGCTCGAGTTCCTGCAGGGCTGGCTGTTCTCGTCGCTGGTCGGCGTCGCGTTCATCACTGCGGTGGCGCATTACGTCTGGGGCGGGATCCAGCCGCAGGCGCAGGCGTTCGGCGAGAAGGTGACGCCGCAGGTCAAGGCGCACCTGTCCGTCCTGATCGGGCTGATCGTCCTCACGAAGGCGTGGGGCTACTACCTGGGCCGGTACGACCTGCTGACCTCACGCCGCGGCGTCGTGCAGGGGGCCTCGTACACGGACGTCACGGCGCAGCTGCCGGCGCTGAAGATCCTCGTGTTCATCGCGGTGGTGTGCGCGATCCTGTTCCTCGTCAACATCCGGCTGCGCGGATGGGCGCTGCCGGTGATCGCCGTCGGGCTGCTCGCGCTGACCTCGGTCATGGCGGGGGCCGCCTATCCGGCCTTCGTGCAGCGGTTCCGCGTCGGGCCGCAGGAGCTTCAGCGGGAGCGCCCGTACATCCAGCGGAACATCGGCGCCACGCGCGCCGCCTTCGGCCTCGCGGATGTCCAGTCATCCGCCAGGCAGGTCCTGCCCGTCACACCGGCCGACGTCAAGGAGAACGACGCGACGATCTCGAACATCCGGCTGTGGCAGCCAGCGGTGTTGAAGCGCGGATTCGATTCGCTCCAACGGATCCGAGGCTTCTACGAGTTCTCCGACGTGGACGTCGACCGGTACACGCTGTCGGGGGACCAGCGGAGGGTCCTCATGGTCGCCGGACGCGAGGTCCTGCAGGACCAGATCACCGGCGGCGGTGGAACCTGGCAGAACAAGCACCTGGTCTACACGCACGGGTTCGGCGCAGTCGCGGCGGAGGCGAACACCGCGACGGCGGAGGGCCAGCCCGCGTTCACGCTGCAAGACATCCCGCCCAAAGGCGAGCCCGACATCTCCACACAGCCTCGCATCTACTTCGGTGAGGCCGTTGCCAACACGGTGCCGTACGTCGTCGTCGACACCGGCGCGAAGGAGCTCGATTACGTCAACCCGCAGAACGATCAGGCTCAGCTGACGACGCCGTACGCCGGCACCGGAGGCATCCAGGTCGGCGGGATCATGCGTCGAGCGTTGTTCTCGTGGTACTTCCGCGACGTCAACCTGCTGATCTCCGGGCTGATCCACTCGGACAGCAAGATCATGATCCACCGAAGCATCGTCGACCGCGTGCCGCGGGCGGCGCCGTTCCTCAAGTTCGACAACGATCCGTATTCGGCGATCGTCGACGGCCGGCTGGTGTGGATCTGGGACGCGTACACCACCACCGACGAGTATCCGTACTCGCAGTCGATCGACCTCGACGCGGCGTCGACGGGGTCCGCGCTGGCGGGCTCCGCGAACTACATCCGGAACTCCGTCAAGGTCGTCGTCGACGCCTACAACGGCACGATGCGGTACTACATCACCGATCCGGGCGATCCGATCGTGCAGGCGTGGCACAACGCGTTTCCGGACCTGTTCGCGGACATGCAGGACGCCCCGGCCGAGCTGCAGGCGCACTTCCGGTATCCGGAGAACCTGTTCGAGGTCCAGGCCGCGCAGTGGGCGAAGTACCACGTCGGCGATCCGACGCTTCTGTATCAGGGCACCGACTTCTGGCAGGTGCCGCAGGATCCCACGACGAAGGCGAACTCGGACAGCGCCGGCTTCGCCGGCTTCACGCCGGAACGGATGCGGCCCTACTACGTCCTGATGCGGCTTCCGGGCGAGTCCGAGGAGAACTTCGTGCTGTTCGTGCCGTTCACGCCGCAGAACCGGCAGAACATGGTCGCGTGGATGGCGGCGCGTTCGGACGTCGGCTCGGGCTACGGCGAGCTGCTCAGCTACGAGTTCCCCTCGGGTCAGAACATCGACGGACCCTCGCAGATCTTCTCGAGGATCCAGTCCGATCCGACGTGGTCGCAGCAACAGAGCCTCCTGAGTCAGGGGAACTCGCGCGTGTTCTACGGCGACTTCCTCGTGGTCCCGGTGAACGACGGGCTGTTGTACGTCGAGCCGGTCTACGTTCAGTCGCAGCAGGAGAACCCGATCCCCGAGCTGAAGCGCGTGCTCGTCGTGAGCGGGCCGACCGTCGGCCTCGGGTCGACCCTGCAGGACGCGCTCGCGGCCGCGGTCGGAACGGAGGGCCCGACGGGCGGCGGCCAGGGTGGTGGCGGCCAACCGCCGAGCGGCACGGTCGAGCAACAGATCGCGCAGCTGATCGCACAGGCGCAGCAGCATTTCCAGGCGGCGGACGCCGCGCTGAAGGCTGGAAACCTCGGGCAGTACCAGACCGAGATCGGCCTGGCCGAGGATGCCATCGCGCAGGCGAACCAGCTGGTCGCGACGCAGGGTGACGCCGGAGCGTCCGCGACGCCCTCGCCGAGCGCGAACGGCTGACGGCGCCTCGGTTGTGGCTCGCGCGAGACGATTGCTAGCATCGGTCTGCGGGGTGGAGCAGTCCGGTAGCTCGCTGGGCTCATAACCCAGAGGTCACAGGTTCAAATCCTGTCCCCGCGACGACAGAAAGGCGCCTCTTCGCGAGGCGCCTTTCTCATTCCTCGACGTGTTCGACGTCGGTGATCGAGGTGCGGACCGGCGTCGACAGGAGCTCGTCGTCGCCCCGAACGACCAGCCAGGCGATCGCGGCGTAGGGGATGGGCGTCACGAACAGCGGCCACCACGCGTCGAGCGCGTCGGCGAGCGCGACCAGCCCGAAGCCGATCACGAACAACACCACGATGGTCGCCGTGCGGCGTGCCTGCGTCACACCGGCATCGTAGCCGCTCGCGCCGGGCGACCCGATCACGGTAGGATCCGCCGACGTCCGGACGCACCGAGGAGGGTGACGTGGCCAACGACGACATCGCGACCAGGCTGGCCTCGGTGCCCATGTTCTCCGGATGCAGCCGCAAGGAGCTCGCGATCATCGGGCGCGCGGCCAAGCAGGTCTCGCACCGCGCCGGCACCGTGATCGCGCGCGAGGGTGAGCGCGGGATCGGCCTCTTCCTCATCCTCAGCGGCGAGTGCGCGGTTTCGATCGGCGGCAAGGAGAAGGGACGGCTCCACGAGGGCGACTTCTTCGGGGAGATCGCGCTGCTCGACGGGGGTCCGCGCACCGCGACGGTGACAGCCGTCACCGACGTCCGTCTGCTCGGGCTGACCGAGTGGGTCTTCCGCGGCCTGATCGCGGAGCATCCCTCGATCGCCCTCAAGACGCTCGAATCGGTCGCCGGGCGGCTGCGCGCCGTCTCGACCGAGCGCGTCTAGGGCCCCGACCCTCCCGGATGGCCGACGTACCCCACGACGTCCGCCGCCTGCTGCTCGAGCGCGACGAGCGGCGAGCCGCCAGGGATTTCGACGCCGCGGACGAGCTCCGCGACCGCATCGCCGAGCTCGGCTATCGGGTCGTCGACGGCGCGGCCGGTTCGTCGGCGGAGCCGATCGCGGCGCCTCGGTCCGAACGCCTCCGCGCGCAGGACGTTCCGTCCGTGCTGACGCTGGACCCCCGGTTCGACGCGACCGTGCACTGGGCCGTCGAGGGCTGGCCCGAGGACGTCGAACGCGGCATCGAGGCGTTCCGTCGGTTCGGCGGCGGCCGCCAGATCCAGCACGTCGTGGCCGACGTCACGGGGACGGTCACGGTGCCCCCGGGCTCGGACGTCGAGGTGGTTCCGCTCGTCCAGGGCACGGGATGGGCGAGCGCCCGGAACGCCGGGCTCCGGCGGAGCCTCGGCCGCGTCGTCGTGGTGGTCGACGGGTCGGTCGAGCCGACCGGCGACGTGCTCCGGCCGCTCGAGGACGCGCTCGCCGACGGCACGGTCGGCGTCTGCGGCCCGTTCGGCATCGTGACGCGCGACCTGCGCGAGTTCGAGCCGAGCGCGGGCCCCGACGTCGACGCGATCGAGGGCTACCTGATGGCGTTCCGGCGTGACGTCCTCTCGCGCGCCGGGGGGTTCGACGAGCGATTCCGGTGGTACCGGACGGCCGACATCGAGCTCTGCTTCCGCGTCAAGGAGCTCGGGCTGCGCGCGGTGGTCGTCGACGTGCCGATCGAGCGACACGAGCACCGGATGTGGACGGCCGCGAGCGAGGACGAGCGCGCGCGGTGGTCGAAGCGTAACTACAACCGGTTCCTCGAGCGGTTCCGCGGGCGGTTCGATCTGACGGTCGCCGCTGGAACCGGAACTCCCTAGATCCGCGCCCGGCGGAACCGCCGACCTAGATCGCGCCCGGCGGCGGCGGCATGCCCGAGCCCTGCTCCGGGCTGAGCACGATGTCCGGTCCGGCTCCCTGCCGTGCCTGCCCGTTCTGCGCCTGCTTCGAGCGCGCCTCGTCGGCCGCCGGAATCGCGCGGTCGCCGGACACGTAGGCGTTGAGGTCGTCGCCGTCGATGACCTCGGTCACCATCAACAGGTCGGACAGGCGGTCGAGCAGCTCGCGGCGGTTCTCGAGCACGATGCGCGCGCGGTCGTGCGCCTCGTTGACGAGCGTCTTGATCTCGTCGTCGACGACGGCCGCCATCTCGGCGGAGTACTCCGGGCCCCCTCCGAACAAGGACCGCTCGCTCCGTGCGTCGGGGGTGAACGACAGCGGTCCGATCCGCTCGCTCATCCCGTAATCGACCACCATCGCGCGCGCGATCTCGGTGGCCCGCTGGAGATCGTTCTGCGCGCCGGTCGAGATCCGCGCGAACGCGATCTCCTCGGCCGTGCGCCCGCCGAGCAGGATCGCCAGACGGTCCTTCAGCTCGGGCTCGGTGAGGAGGTAGCGGTCCTCGAGCGGCCGCTGCATCGTCATGCCGAGGGCCGCGGCGCCCCGCGGGATGATCGAGACGCGGTGCACCGGGTCGGCCGTCGGCATGTCCAGCGCGACGAGCGCGTGTCCCATCTCGTGCTTGGCGACGATCTCGCGCTCCTTCTCGTTGATGACACGGCTCTTGCGCTCGAGCCCCGCGGTGACGCGGTCGATCGCCTCCTCGAGCTCGTCCATCGTGACGGAGTTCTTCTCGGCGCGCGCCGCAAGCAGCGCGGCCTCGTTCACGATGTTGGCGAGATCCGCGCCGGTGAACCCGGGCGTGCGCGCCGCGAGCACCCGCAGCTCGACGCTCGGATCCATCGCGACGCCGCGCGCGTGGACCTTGAGGATCGCCTCGCGCCCGCGCAGGTCGGGCCGGTCGACGACGACCTGCCGGTCGAACCGGCCGGGTCGCGTCAGCGCCGAGTCGAGGATGTCCGGCCGGTTGGTGGCCGCCATGATGATGACGCCCTTCTGCGAGTCGAAGCCGTCCATCTCGACGAGCAGCTGGTTGAGCGTCTGCTCGCGCTCGTCGTGGGCGCCGAACCCGGCGCCCGCGGCGCCGGCGCGGCCCTTGCCGATCGTGTCGATCTCGTCGATGAAGACGAGCGCGGGCGCCTTCTCCTTGGCCTGCTGGAACAGCTCGCGGACGCGCGCCGCGCCGAGGCCCACGAACATCTCGACGAACTCCGAGCCGGACATGAAGAAGAACGGCACGTTGGCCTCGCCGGCGACGGCGCGCGCCAGGAGCGTCTTGCCGCACCCGGGCGGCCCGAGCAGCAGCACGCCCTTCGGGATGCGCCCGCCCAGGCGCTGGTACTTCTTCGGATGCTTGAGGAAGTCGACGATCTCGCGCAGCTCCTCGACGGCCTCGTCGAGCCCGGCGACGTCCGAGAACGTCGTCTTCATCTCCTTGCGGTCGTAGATCTTCACGCGGTTGCGTCCGAGGTTGAGCGCGGCCGAGGTCTGCACGCCGCTCATCCGGCGGATGAGGAAGAACCAGATCAGCACGAACAGCAGCAGCGGCGCCACCCATCCGAGCAGCAGGCTCGTGAAGCCGCTCGTCGGCCTGCCCTCGACCGTGATCCCGTCGGACCGGAGCGTGTCGGTCAGCTCGGTCGTGTCGTAGGCAGGCGGCAGCTGACTCGTGAAGGCGACGTTGCCGCCCGCCTGACGCAGCTGACCGGAGACCGATGTCTCGGTGATCGCGACGCCTGGGCTCTCGACGACGTCACCGGCGTCGGCGCGGTCGAGGAACGTCGAGAACGGGATCGAGGTCGGGCGCGGCGTGGCGAAGTAGTTGACGGCGAACAGGACGATGAGGAACGCGACGATCCAGATCCACGGTGACGTGCGCAGCCGCCGGGGCTCGCCCGGCGAGCCGCCTCCGAAATCGAGACCGCCCCAGCGCCGCCGGTCGTTGTTGTTCGCCATCGACCCATCTTCGCACCCGACTCGCGGTTGTGACAGGCGCATGCTTGGCCGCGGTCGGGCGCGGATACGGGATACTGAGCCGATGGCGACCAGCCGAACCCCCGTCGAGGACCCGGCGCTCAAACAGCGGTTCGAGCGCGATGTCCTGCCGTTGCTGCCCAACCTGTACTCGGCGGCGCTGCGCCTGACGCGCAACCCGGCCGACGCCGAGGATCTCGTGCAGGAGGCGTACCTCCGCGCGTACCGGGGCTTCTCGGGCTTCCAGGAGGGGACCAACCTCCGCGCGTGGATGTACCGGATCCTCACCAACACCTTCATCAACAGCTACCGGAAGAAGCAGCGGCAGCCGCAGACGGTCAGCGACGAGGACATCGAGGACTGGTACCTGTACGACCGCCTCGGCGAATCTGCGGCCGAGGAGTCGGCGGAGGCCTCGGTGCTCGAGCGGATCCCCGACGAGGACGTCCAGCGGGCGCTCGAGGCTCTGCCGGAGCAGTTCCGGATGGCCGTGTGGCTCGCGGACGTCGAGGGGTTCTCGTACAAGGAGATCGCCGAGATCCTCGATGTGCCGATCGGAACCGTCATGTCCCGGCTGCACCGGGGAAGGAAGTCGCTCCAGAAGGCGTTGTGGGAAACGGTCAGGGAGCGTGGACTTGTCACCGATTGATTGCACAGAGGTCCTGCGGCGCCTCGAGCTCTACCTCGACGGGGAGCTCGAGGGCGGCGTCTGCGTCGAGATCGAGCAGCACCTCGTTCGGTGCGGCTCGTGCACCGACCACTCGGACTTCCAGCGCAAGCTGAAGCACATCCTGCGCGCCAAGTGCGGCTGCGGCGAGATCCCGGCCGCGGTCGTCGAGCGCGTGCGCGTCGTGCTCGAGCGCGAGACGCCCGCAACCTGACCCGCCGCTCCGACGCCTCCGCCTTCGTGCCGTGTGGGTACGATGCGGCCCATCCATGGACGATCTCGGAACGGTCCTCGGCGTCTGGGCGCATCCCGACGACGAGGCGTACCTGTCCGCCGGACTGATGGCCCGGGCCGTCCGGAACGGCTCACGCGTGGTCTGCGTGACGGCGACGCGCGGCGAGGGCGGCTCGATGGACGAGGAAGCCTGGCCGCCCGAGACGATGGCCGACGTCCGCACGGGCGAGCTCGAGCGCTCGCTCGCGATCCTCGGCGTCGACGATCACGTCTGGCTCGACCTGCCCGACATCGACATGGAGACCGCGCTGCCGGAGGACGGCTACGAACGCGTCGCCGAGATCGTCGCGGAGGTCCAGCCCGACACGATCCTCACGTTCGGAACCGACGGCATGACGACGCACGCCGCTCACAAGTCGGTGTGTGCCTGGGCGACGCGCGCGAACCGCGAGGCCGGCAGGCCGGGCTCGCGCGTCTTGTACGCCGCGGTGACACAGGACTGGGCCGAAGAGTTCCTTCCGATCTGGGAGCCGTTCGAGGTGTTCCGCCCGGGCGCTCCCGAGATCTACGCGGCCGAGGACCTCGTCGTCGACTACCGGCTGCCGCCCGAGATCAACGACCTGAAGGTGCGCGCGATCCTCGAGCACGAGAGCCAGGTCCGCGCGATCTTCGAGGCCGTCGGCGGGGAGGTCTGGTGGCGGCAGATGTCGCGCGAGATGTTCCGTCTCGGCGAGGCGCGCGCATGAGGCCGGACGAACGGGGGGCGTCGTGACGTCGATGGCGCTGCTCGGCGCGGGCGAGTTCGACCCGTGGTCCGAGGCCGTCGACCGGTGGGCCCTCCAGCAACCGGGCGATCGGCGCGACGGACGGATCCTGATCCTGCCGACCGCTTCGGCGCCCGAGGGCGACCGGACGTTCGACGGATGGGCCAACAAGGGGCTCGAGCACTTCGCCGATCTCGGCATCGCGGCCGAGGCGATCCCGCTGAAGACGCGGAACGATGCCTCCGACGAGGCGATCGTCGGACGGATGCGCGGCGCCACGGCCGTGTACTTCTCGGGCGGGAACCCGTACTACCTCGCGGAGACGTTGAAGGACACGCCGTTCTGGTCGGTGCTCCTCGAGGAGCTCGACCGCGGAACCGTGTACATCGGCTGCAGCGCCGGCGTCGCGGCGCTGACCGAGACGACGTACGACGCGTCGGTGCAGGATCTGCGCTCGGACGAGATATGGAAGCCGGGGCTCGGGTTCGTCCGCGGGATGTTGTTCGGGCCGCACTGGGACGCCGTCGACCGGTGGTTCCCGGGCGCGACCGACGCGATCGCCGCCTCCGTGGCGCCGGGCGACGTCCTCGTCGGCCAGGACGAGGACACGGCGATGGTCGGGAACGCCGAGCGATGGACGGTGCTCGGTCGGTCGGGCATCCACGTCCTGCGCGACGGCACGTGGACGCATCACGGCGTCGGCGAGACGTTCGACCTCCCGTTCCGGCTCGCCCGTTAGCATCGGGCATATGCGCGGGCCCGAGACGCCGAAGACCGCCGACACGCGCTCGGGGAAGCCACGCGGCCGCCGGACGAGCGCGGTCACGCGCCGACGGCGAGGCGCGCTCGACCGCAGCAGTCCGGCCGAGGAGCGTGCGCCGGAGATCGTTCGCATCCTGACCGAGGCCTATCCCGACGCCAAGGTGGCGCTCAACTTCTCCACCCCGCTCGAGATGCTCTTCGCGACGATCCTGTCGGCGCAGACGACCGACGAGGGCGTCAACAAGGTCACCGCGACCCTGTTCGGGAAGTACCGCACGCCGCAGGACTACCTGCGCGTTCCGGAGGCGGAGCTCGCGGCCGAGATCAAGCCGACCGGCTTCTTCAATCAGAAGACCCGCGCGCTCCGCGGTGCCGCACAGCGGATCGTCGAGTCCTACGACGGCGAGGTGCCCTCCACCATGGAGGACCTGCTCACGCTGCCGGGCGTCGCGCGCAAGACCGCGAACATCGTCCTCGGCAACGCGTTCGGGAAGGTGGAGGGGATCGCGGTGGACACGCATGTTCGCCGCGTCTCCCAGCGCCTCGGCTTCACACAGCAGACCGATCCGGACAAGATCGAGCAGGATCTGATGCGGCTGATCCCGCGCGAGCGGTGGTTCGACTTCACGTACGTGCTCATCGATCACGGACGCGCCGTCTGCGTCGCGCGGCGGCCCAAGTGCGAGATCTGCCCGGTGAGCGCGCTCTGCCCATCGAGCCTGGTGTGAGCCCCCACGGGTTCGCGGACGACGCGTTTCCGATCGTCGTCGCGCACCGCGGCGCCTCGTCGACGCACCCGGAGAACACGCTTCCGGCGTTCGAGGCGGCGATCGCGCTCGGCGCGCCGGTCGTCGAGCTCGACGTCCGGCTCACCGCCGACGGCGTGCCGGTCGTGCTGCACGATGCGGATCTCGCACGGACGACCGATGCGACCGGCCTCGTGCACGAGCAGCCGCTCGAGCGCGTCCGCGCGGCGAACGCCGGCACGCCCACCCAGCCGGCGGTCGTGCCGCTGCTGTCCGAGGTGCTCGAGCTCGCATCGCGGCGCGCGGGCGTCGCGATCGAGATCAAGAACCTGCCGGGCGACCCCGCCTTCGTCGAGCACGACGAGCCGTCGGTCGCCGCGGCCCTGGACGAGCTCGAGCGGACGGCGTTCGACGGACCGGTCCTCGTGCTGTCGTTCAACCCACGCTCGATCGCGGTCGCGCGGGACGCCGGCGCAGGCGTGCTCACGGGCCTCCTCACGACCGACGCCGTGCCGCCCGACGACGGTCTGGCGTTCGTGCGCGCCGAGCGCCACGACTTCCTGCTCCCCGGCTCGCGCGGATTGCTGGCGTCGGGGCTCGACGTCGTCGATCGGACCCACGAGGCGGGGGTGCGCCTCGGAACGTGGACGGTCGACGACGCGGCGACGTTCGGCCGGCTGCTCGACGCGGGGCTCGACGCGGTCGCGACCAACGACCCGGAGATGGGCGTCGCGGTGCTCGCCGCGCACCGGGCCGCCTGAGGTGTTCCGTCGCCGCCCGGATCGCCTCGCCCACGAGCTCGAGGCGTTCCGCGGCGTGGTCGCGCACGTCGAACGCGCGGCCGGCGCGCTGACGGACGCCGTGCCGACCACACGCCTGCCCGGCACGCCGCTCGCCGACGCCCTGCAGGTCTTCGACGAGGAGCTCGCCGCCGCGAACGCCGGGATGCAGACGTGGCGGGCGGGCGAGCTCGACGACGTCTGGCGAGCGTGCGGCGCGGCGCTCGAGGAGGCCGCCGCGCTCGCCGAACGGGTTCGGCTCGGGGCCGATCCGCCGGCCGGGTTCGAGGCGCTGATCGGCACGATCGGCGACGTGCTCGCGCCGCTCGACGCGTTCGAGCGCGCGGCCGAGCGGTTCCGCGAGCTGCGCCGCCGCCGGTAGCTACGGCGACGAGCTCGGCGACGGGGTCGGGCTCGGCGACGGGGTGGCCTCGGGCTCGACGCGCAGCCGAAGGGACGCCAGGGTCGCACGCCGCCCCCGCGCGTCGCGCGCCGAGATCAGCACGGCGTACCGCCCCGGCGTCGCGAGGATCGCATCCCACCGCACGCTCAGCCGATCGCCGTGCTGGTCGGGCAGCCGCGCGACGACCCCGCCGCCCGGATCGGCGATCGCGAGCGACCAGTCGAGCGTGGTGGATCCCCTCGCGGTGATGCGCACCGGCGTCGGCTCGTTCGCGACGAGCGAGCGAACCGACAGCCGCGGTGCGTAGAGCTTCGGCAGCCCGATCCGCGCGACGCGGTCCCGGATCCGTGGAAGGAGCGCGTACAGCCGGCCGCCCGGACAGTCCGTGAGCCCGGTGTCCCGGTGTCCCGAGATCGCGTGCAGCCGAACCTTCGTTCCGCGTTTGTAGCGCGTCGTCGAGCCGCCGCCCGACGTCATGACGTGCCGGCTCGTCGGATCGACGTGCGCGACGTCGAGTCGCCAAGCCAGGATCCGCTGCAGCGCGTGGATCGCGGCCCGCGGCGGGGCCACGGCGTCGAACGTACCCATCATCGAGACCGAGAACGCGCCCGTGTTGAACCCCATCTGCGCCGCCCCGATGACGTTGTTCGTCACGCCGCCCGATCGTCCCTCGAACACGTCGCCGTACCGGTCGACGAGGAAGTTGTAGCCGATGTCGCACCAGCCGCGGACCTGGGTGTGATACGCGTAGATGCCGCGGACGACGTCGTCGGCCTGCGATCGCGCGTAGCCGTTCGATCCGGCCGTGTGGTGGACGAACGCGTTCGTCAGGAACGGCGCGACGTCCGGCGTGCAGTTCATCAGGTCCGGATCGGCGTCCCACTCCTGGCGCGTGATCAACTGCGGCTGCCGCGTCGCGGCGTCGGCGGTCGGAAGCGCGGTCGGCGAGCCGAGCGAGGGCCCGACGTCGCGCGGACCAGTGCGCGGCCCGGCCGCCGTTCCGCTCGTGTTCACGAACACCAGGTGCGGCGCGGCGATCGTCGTACCCGGACGAAGCTCGAACCGAACGCGGACGCACCGCGCCCCTCCGGTCCAGACGTACGTCGAGCCCTCACCCGCGGCGGCGTTTCGCGCATCGGCGGTGCCCGGATCCGGGCCGCCCTCGGCGTCGACGACCGTGGGCGCCGAGACGCTCGAGCCGCTCGGGCCGGTGGCGACGCGGAGCCGAGGCGGGCGTCCGCCGACGCGCGTCCAGGTGACCGCGAGGCCGTCGAACCAGATCGACGCGCATCTCGTGACCGTGGTCGTCGTGACGGAGCGGCGACCGGTCGCTGCGGCAAGCGCCGTCACGCCCGCGGCCGAGACGGCCGTGCGGCCGGGGCGCGCCAGCTCGGCGACGTCGATCGCGGACGTGCGGACGACCGTCTGGGGAGCCGCGCTCGAGCGGAGATCCGGAACGCCGAGCAGCACGCCGGCGAGCAATACCAGGACGAGGAGCGCGCGGAGCGCCGAGCGGCGTGCGTGGCGTGCGACGGGCATCGGGGAACGACGGTTGTACACGCACGGCTCCCGACCGACAAGCACCGTCTACCATCGGCCCGTGCCACCGTCGACCTTCAGCGCGACGTTCCGCCCGCCCGACGACATCGTCGACGTGCTGGCCGCCGAGTGCGCGGCGGCGGCCGCCGTCGCGCTCGAGGTGCCCGAGGAGTCGTTCGCGATGGCCACCCGGTGCGATGCGTGGGACGTCCGTGCGCTCCTCGGCCATCTCTGGCGAGACGTCGACCGGGTGGTGGTGTACGCGGCCACCAGGCCGCCGGAGCGCGCGGACGGCGATGCCGTCGCGTACTACCGGACGGGCTACGACCCGGCGGCCGACGCGGACGAGGTCGCGCGTCGCGCGGTCGAGGCGGCCGACGCCTTCGCGAGCGGCCACGCCCTCGCCCTCGGGTTCGACCGCCGATGGCGCGAGGCCGTCGACGTCGCGCGCGCGCTCCCGGCCGACCGCCTGGTCCGAACGTTCGGGCCGTGTCTGCGGCTCGACGAATACCTGTGCACGCGGCTGCTCGAGGCGGCGGTGCACGGCCTCGACCTCGCCGACGCCCTCGACCGCGACCCGTGGATCACGCCGCGCGCGGTCGCGGTCGTCCGCGGGATGCTCGTCGGCCTGCTCGACGCCGAGCCGCCCGCGGCGCTCGGCTGGGACGACGTCGCGTTCATCGAGACCGGAACGGGCCGCCGCGCGCTCCCCGACGAGGACCGCGCGATCCTCGGCGTGCTCGCCGATCGATTTCCGCTGCTCGCCTGATCCTGTGGCGCCCGATCCGCCTGCGCCCGACCGCTCGAGCGTGCGTCGGCCTGACGGCCTCGCGGCGGTGACCGCGGAGGTCGTCGGATGCCGCCGCTGCCCGCGCCTCGTCGAGTGGCGAGAACGTGTCGCGGCCGAGCGCACGGCGCGGTTCGCCGACCAGACCTATTGGGGGCGGCCGGTGCCGGGGTGGGGCGACCCCGAGGCCGAGATCATGGTCGTGGGTCTCGCGCCGGCGGCGCACGGCGGCAACCGGACCGGCCGCATTTTCACCGGCGACCGGTCGGGCGACTTCCTCTTCGCGTCGCTGTTCCGGGCCGGCCTCGCCAACCAGCCGACGTCGGTGTCGCGCGACGACGGTCTTCGGCTGCTTCGGACCTACGTCGGCGCGGTCAACCGGTGCGCGCCGCCCGGCAACAAGCCGACGCCGGCCGAGCGCGACGCCTGTCTGCCGTACCTCGAACGCGAGATCGCGATCCTCGGCGACCTCCGCGTCATCGTCGCGCTCGGCGCCTTCGCGTGGGACGGGGTGGTGCGCGCTCTGGCCGCGCTCGGCCATCGGACGTCGCCGCGCCCCCGGTTCGCCCACCTGGCGGAGGCGTCCGTGGGCCCGTACGTCCTGCTCGGGAGCTTCCATCCGAGTCAGCAGAACACCTTCACGGGCAAGCTCACGCCGGAGATGCTCGACGACGTGTGGGTGCGCGCCCGCGCGATCGCCGGCACCTGATCGTCCGGCGCTCCCGCGTCACGCCGGTACGCTGGACGGATGATGCCGCGGGGCGCGCACGGGCGCTGGTCGCGGATCGGGATGGCCGACGAGGACAAGCGCCCGATCCGCCGGGCGACCGTGCGCCGCGTCGTCGGGACGTTCCGTCCGTACAAGGCCAAGGTCGCCCTCGTCGGCCTCGCGATCGTCGTCACGTCCGGCCTCGGCGTCGTGAACCCCCTGCTCATCAAGTGGATCTTCGACCGAGCCCTGTTCGGCGACCCGCAGGGTGTCTGCGCGAATGGACCGTGCCCCGACCTGCACGCGCTGTACGTCGGCGTCGCGTTCATGATCGCGATCCCGATCGTGACCTCGGTCATCGGGATCGGTCAGACGTATCTCGCGAACCTCGTCGGGCTCCGCGTGATGCAGGACCTTCGCAACTCGCTGTATCGGCATCTTCAGGCGATGCCGCTTCGGTTCTTCACGGTCACGCGGACCGGCGAGATCCAGTCGCGCCTGGCGAACGACGTGGGCGGCGTGCAGACGGTCGTGACCGACACTGCCTCGAGCGTCCTGTCGAACGTCGTGGTCATCGTCAGCACGCTGATCGCGATGCTCGTGCTGTCGTGGCAGCTGACGGTGCTGTCCCTGTTCCTGCTGCCGCTGTTCGTGTGGCTGACGTTCAAGGTCGGGCGGGCGCGCCGCGAGGTGGCGACCCGGACGCAACAGACCCTGGCCGACCTGACGGCGATCACGGAGGAGACGCTGTCGGTGTCCGGCATCCTCCTCGGCAAGGCGTTCGGCCGCCAGCGATTCGAGATGGATCGCTTCAGCGGCGAGAACGCGCGCCTAACCGGGCTGCAGATCCGGAACACGATGATCGGCCGCTCGTTCTTCGCGGTCGTCGGAACGTTCTTCTCGATCACGCCTGCGCTGGTGTATCTGGTGGCGGGCTGGCAGCTCGCGAACAACCCGCTCGGCACCTCGATCACCGCCGGAACGCTCGTGGCGTTCACGACGCTCCAATCGCGGCTGTTCTTCCCCGTGGGCTCGATGCTCCAGGTCTCGACCGACGTGCAGTCCTCGATGGCGCTGTTCGACCGCATCTTCGAGTACCTCGACATGCCGCACGAGATCACCGATTCACCCAACGCAGTAACGATCCCGGCGGCGGAGGTCAGCGGGTCGGTGCGGTTCTCGGACGTCTGGTTCCGGTACGACACGCCGCCCGAGGAGGGCCCGCTCGAGCCCGACGACCGCGAGCCGGGGCCGCAGCCGGGCGTGACCGAGCCCGAGCTGATGCGCGAGTGGACGCTCGAGGGCGTCTCGCTCGACATCCGACCGGGTCAGCTCGCGGCGCTCGTGGGGCCGAGCGGCGCCGGCAAGACGACGATCACGTATCTCGTGCCGCGGCTGTACGACGTCGAGGAGGGGTCGGTCTCGATCGACGGCGTCGACGTGCGAGACATCACGCTGGAGTCGCTCGGCGACATGATCGGGGTCGTGACGCAGGAGACGTACCTGTTCCACTCGACGATCCGCCGGAACCTGCTGTACGGCAAGCCCGACGCCACGCAGGACGAGCTCGAGGCGGCGGCCCGGGCGGCGTTCATCCACGACCGGATCGTCGAGCTGCCCGACGGCTACGACACGGTCGTCGGCGAGCGCGGCTACAAGCTGTCCGGCGGTGAGAAGCAGCGCCTCGCGATCGCGCGGGTGGTCCTCAAGGACCCGCGCATCCTGATCCTCGACGAAGCGACCTCGAGCCTCGACACCACCTCGGAGCGGCTCGTGCAGGAGGCGCTGCGGCCGCTGATGCACGGGCGAACGACGATCGCGATCGCGCACCGGCTCTCGACGATCCTGTCCGCCGACGTCATCTTCGTCGTCGACCGCGGACGCGTCGTCGAACGCGGAACGCACGACGAGCTCGTGGCGCGCGGCGGTCTGTACGCGCGCCTGTACGAGCAGCAGTTCCGCCGCGACGTCGAGGCGATGACGCCGGACGGCGTCGTGCTCGCCGGCGGCGAGGCGTAGCGACGACCGACGCGCCCGTCAACCGTCTTGACCGTTCGAACGGCACCGCCGACGATGCGCGGTGATGGCGGAGACCGACCTCGTCCGGCTGCTGCTCGAGGGCCATCGCGCCGTCTCGACCGAGCTCGTCTCCTCGATGGAGGAACGCGGCTATCCGGACGCGAAGGCGGCGCACGGCGCGGTGTTCATGCACATCGATCGACGGTCCGGAACGAGGCTCACGGACCTGGCGCGACGGGCGGGGATCACCAAGCAGGGGATGATGCTGATCGTCGACGACCTCGAGCAGCGCGGCTACGTCCGCCGCGTGCCGGACGCCGAGGACGCGCGCGCGAAGGTGGTGCGCCTCACGGCTCGCGGCCGCCGGTACGTCGCGGAGGCCCGGCGCGCGATGGCGGCGCTCGAGGCGCGTGCGCGGCGGGAGCTCGGGGAACGACGGTACGAGGCGCTGCGCGACGGGCTCGAGCTGTTGATCTCGGGCGGCGAGGCGCCGGAGGAGTAGTCCCGGAGGGGTAGCGGACGATGGCGAGGGACGAGGCGGACGTGAGCTGGCTCGACGACGCGGTGCGCGCGCGGATCGAGGCGTTCTCTGGGGACCACGTGCTCGACCGCATCTGGCGCAGGGACCACACGGTCTGGTCGAACGAGCCGACCGAGGTCGCCGACCGCCTCGGATGGCTGAGCGTCGCGAACGACATGCGCGCCCGCACCGACGCGCTGCGCGCGTTCGCGTCCGAGGTCGCGGCCGACGGACTCGAGGCCGCGATCCTGGCCGGGATGGGCGGCTCGAGCCTCGCACCCGAGGTGTTCCGCGAGAGCTTCGGCGTCGCCGACGGCATGCTCGACCTCGTCGTCCTCGACACGACGAACCCGGATCAGATCGCGGAGGTCGAGTCGCGCGTCGACCTGTCCCGCGCGCTGTTCGTCATCTCGAGCAAGTCCGGCACCACGATCGAGACCGACTCGCACCTGCGCTACTTCTGGGAGCGCGTTCCCGACGGCCGTCGCTTCGTCGCCATCACCGACGCCGGAACCGCGCTCGAGACGCTCGCCCGAGACCGCGGCTTCCGCCGCGTCTTCGTCAATCCGTCCGACATCGGGGGGCGGTACTCGGCCCTGTCGTACTTCGGGCTGGTGCCGGCGGCGCTGCTAGGCGCGCCGCTCGAGCAGCTCCTCGACGGCGCCGTCGAGATGGCGGAGACGTGCCGGACGGCGGACGGGCTCGACCTCGGCGTGCGGTTCGGCGAGGCGGCCCGGGCCGGACGTGACAAGCTCACGTTCGTCCTGCCGGCGCAGGTCGCGGCGCTCGGCGCGTGGCTGGAGCAATTGATCGCGGAATCGACCGGCAAGCACGGCATCGGCGTCATTCCGGTCGCGGACGAGCCGCTCGCAACCCCCGAGGTCTACGGCGACGACCGGATCTTCGCGGCGATCGGTGACGCCGGACGAGGCCACCTCGGACCGCTCGAGGCGGCCGGACATCCCGTGATCCGGTTGCCGGACACCCGGGCCGAGGATCTCGGACGCGAGATGTTCCGATGGGAGTTCGCGACGGCCGTCGCAGGCGCAGTCCTCGGCATCAACCCGTTCGACCAGCCGGACGTGCAGTCGGCGAAGGACGCGACCGCGAAGGCGCTCGAGGAGCGCGACGCCGCGCCGCCGGACGCCGGCGACGCGAGCGCGATCCTTCGCGATGCCGCGCCGCCCGACTACGTCGCGATCCAGGCGTACGTTCCCCGCGACCCCGAGCACGAGGCTCGCCTCCAGCGCGTCCGGGTGCGGATCCGCGACCGGCTGCGTGTCGCGACGACGCTCGGCTTCGGCCCTCGGTTCCTGCACTCGACGGGGCAGCTCCACAAGGGCGGCCCGAACAGCGTCGTCGCGATCCAGGTCGTGGAGGCGCCGCGGACCGACCTCGCGATCCCGGGTCGCGACCTCACGTTCGGACGGCTGTTGGGCGCCCAGGCCGACGGCGATCTGACGGCGCTTCGGGATCGGGGGCGTCGGGCCGCCCGCGTCGACCTCGACGCGCTCGACGCGTTGACGGACTGACGATCAGCCGACGGCGACGTCCAGCATCCTGCCGACGCTGAACGTCACGCCGGCCGCGATGGAGCCGACGAACAGCATCCGGAAGCCGGAGACGTAGAACGTCTTTCCCGTGAAGTACGACATCGCCGCGCCGACCGCGAACAGGGTCACGGCGGACAGCACCCCGGCGGCGACGACCGCCGGGTGCCCGCTCGTGACGAGGAACGGAAGCAGCGGAACGGCCGCCCCGAACGAGAACGTGAGGAACGACGAGATCGCGGCGGCCCACGGCGAGCCGAGACCACCGTCGGGGTCGAGGCCGAGCTCCTCCCGTGCGTGCGTCTGGAGCGCGGTCTCCGGATCGGACATCACGGCCGTGGCGACCTGGCGCGCGAGATCGCGCGGGACGCCGCGACGCTCGTACAGCTCCGTCAGCTCGTCCAGCTCCTCGTCCGGCATCGAGCCGATCTCGTGCGCCTCGAGGTGGATCAGCCGCTCGTAGACCTCGCGCTGGACGCGCATCGAGATGTACTCGCCGCCGGCCATCGAGAAGGCGCCCGCGAGCAGGCCGGCGATGCCCGCGACGAGGATCGAACGGTTCGACACGCCGGCGCCGGCGACGCCGAAGATCAGCGACACGTTCGAGACGAGGCCGTCGTTCGCGCCGAAGATCGCAGCCCGTAGCGCGCCCGACCTGCCGCCCGCCGCGCGCTGCTCGCCCGAGACGTCGCCCGGATGCGGCAGCATCCGCCCGGAGGGGCGGCGCATCCTGTGCATCAGCCCGGCGAGCTGGAAGCGCCGGTCCTTGGTCCGCTCATCCTCGGGTGACAGCATGCCGATGTCCAACGCTACAAGAACGACCTGAGCACGGGCGCGTGCCTCGAAGGGGGTTCCCATGTCAGACCTGCTGAACCGCGACCGGCTGATCTTCAATCAGAAGGCCAAGCTCGTCGAGCTCAACATCGACTTCGCGATCCGCGACGAGCAGGGCGCCGAGATCGGACGGGTGACGCAGGAGGGGCAGTCGCAGCTCAAGAAGGTGGCGCGGCTCGTCACCTCGCTCGACCAATTCATGACGCACTCGCTCGCGGTGTACGACGCGAGCGGCGCCAAGGTGGTCGAGCTCACGCGACCGCGAAAGATCCTCAAGTCGACGGTCGTCGTGAACGACGGCGCCGGCCACGCGGTCGGCCGGATCGTCCAACAGAACATGGTCGGCAAGATCCGGTTCGCGCTCGAGGACTCGCAGGGACGCGGGATCGGGTCGATCAACGCCGAGAACTGGCGGGCGTGGAACTTCTCGATCCGGGATCCGGCCGGTACCGAGGTCGCCCGGATCACGAAGACGTGGGAGGGGCTCGCCAAGGCCCTATTCACGACGGCGGACGACTACCTGCTCGAGATTTCCTCGAGCAACGTGCCGCTCGCACTGCGGCAGTTGATCCTCGCGTCGGCCGCCGGCGTCGATCTGGCGCTCAAGCAGGACAAGCGCGGCTTCAACTAGTCCGCGCCTCGGCATGCACGCTGCGTCGGGCCCGTCAGATCGACAGCGCGGCGCGCGAGGACAGGAAGCGTTCGATCGGGAACGGGAACGGACGCGCGTCGACGAGGTCGGCGACGAGGCGTCCGATCACGGGGGCGAACTTGAACCCGTGCCCGCTGCACGGCGAGCACACGACGACGGACCCGCGCCGATCGAGGACGAAGTCCTCGTCGGGCGTCATGGTGTAGATGCAGCGGTCGACCTCGCCGGTCGGCTCGGCGCCGACGAACCGCTCGCGCGCGTACGCGACGTCGGCGGCGAACCGGTCCCGGTCGGCCTCGGCAGGCATCGCGTCCGGATCGACGTCGACGCGGCCGAGGTGGGTCCCGACCTTGAGCGCCGACGCATCGCGCGGGTCGGGAACCGCGTAGTGCGGCGCCTCGGCCGAGCGCGTTCGGTCGACCACCGTCGGCAGCGCCGTCGGCGCCGGGAGCCGAAGGTGCGCCGGCTGCTCGAAGGTGGGACGAAGCGCGATCTGGATCCGCGCCCGCTCGAGCAGCGGTCCGTTCCATGCGCCGGCCGCGAGCACCGCGATCGGCGCTCGGTACGCGCGCTGCTCCGTCCGGACCTCGACGCCGAGCCCCGTCGCCACGAGGCCCGTCGCCGGCGTGTGCTCGAGGATCGTCGCGCCCGCCTCGCGCGCGAGCCGTGCCTGCGCGGTCAGCGTCTCCTTCACCAGGCAGACGCCCGCGTCCTCTTGGACGAACACGGTGTCGCCGGCGCCGAGCCGCACCGCCGGCCAGCGCTCGGCCACGGCCTCGGCGCTCGAGCGTTCGAAGGCGACGCCGGTCCGGCTCATCGCCTCGGCGCAGACCTCGGACGCCTCGCCGACGTCGAGGCCCGCGGTGGTATGGAGCAGGCGGTCGCCCGAACGAGCCTCGAGCTCCCGCCAGCCGTCGAGCGAGACGCGTGCGAGCCGGACGTAGTCGGGGTGGTGGTACGCCAGGCGGAAGATGCGCGTCGCGCCGGCCGAGCTTCCGCGGTCGTTGCCGATCGTCGCGCGCTCGAGCAACAGCGTCGAGCGGCCGCGCTCGGCGAGCGCGCGTGCCGCCGCGGTGCCCATCGCGCCGCCGCCGATCACGACGACGTCCAGATCGTGCGTCACGGCCGAAGCGTAGTGAGGCGCGGCGCCGTCGACCCGGCGGCTACGACGCGGTGTCGGCCTTGGCGGATCGGTTCCGGGACCACGGCCATCGGGGCGGCGGCGGCCGCTTCTCCGTCTGGGGCGCCGGGCCGTCCGGCGTGTCCTCGCGCGTCAGCTGCGTGTCGACGACGTCGTGTCGCGTCAGGTACGAGGAGATCGTCGCCTGGATCACGGCGGCCGCCGGAAGCGCGATGAGCGCGCCGACGAAGCCCCCGATGGAGGCGCCGGCGAGCGCGGCGGCGAAGGCGACGGCGGGGTGGAGCTGCATCGTCCGCGCCGTGATGCGCGGGCTCAGCAGGTAGTTCTCGATCTGTTGATACACGGCGACGAAGATCAGGTAGTACAGCGCCGACCACGGATCCGAGAGCAGCGCGACGAGCAGCGGCACCGCCGCGCCGAGATAGGTGCCGACGACGGGGATGAACTGCGAGACGAGCCCCTGCCACAGCGCGAGCGGCAGCGCGTACGGGATGCCGAGGATCTTCAGCGCGATGAACGAGCACGTCGAGTTGGCGACCGCGAGCAGGAGCCTCGAGTAGATGTAGCCGCCCGTCTTGTCGATCGCGAGCTCCCACGTCTGCAGCACCTCGAGCTGACGGCGCGGCGGCAGCACCGAGCAGATCGTCCGGCGGAAGCGTGGGCCGTCGGCCACCATGTAGAACGTGAACAGCGCGATGGTGAGGACCTGGAACATCGCCGACAGGATCAGCCCGCCGATCGACGCCGCCTGCGTCGCGGCGCTCGCGAGCGTGCTCCGCTGCTCCTTGATGAACGCGAGGATCCGGTCGTTCGTGAGCTCGATGCCGAACCACCGCTGCGCGTAGACGTTCGCCTTGTCGAGCCACTCGGGCGCCTTGTTGACGAGCTGCTGCACCTGGTCGATCACCAGCGGAACCATCAGCGCGACGAGGACGCCGAGCGCGAGCAACGTTCCGAACAGGATCACCCCGGTCGCCACCCCGCGCCGCCATCCGCGCTTGATGAGCCAGTTGGCCGCGGGCTCGATGGCGAACGACACGAACAGCGCCGCGATCAGCCAGAAGATCAGGTCCCGCAGCTGCCGGATGAGGAGGAAGGCCGCGTAGCCGGCGAACGCGGCGACGACGACGAGGAAGAGCAGCTTCGGGATCCAGCGAGGCATCCCGCCGCGATCACGTGCGGCGTCACCGGCGTCATCGGCGTCATCGGCGTCGGTCGTGATCGCCGACGCGGTCGTGGCGTCGGGGTCCTCGCCCGCGTCGGCCGTGTGGGGCGGCACCGTCGCGGTGGTCGCCGGCGCGGTCGAGGACGGCGGGTCGGACATCCGGGCGAGCGTAGCCTTCCCGTCCCGACCCTTCCAGCGCCGCCGCTACGATGAACCCGTGCGCGAGGAGGCGACCGGCAAGACCGGCATCCCGACGGAACGGCGGAACAAGCCGAGGCGGCCGCGTGACGAGCTCGGCCGTCCGCAGGCCTGGGAGGCGGAGAATCGCCTGCATCTCGAGGATTTCGATTCGTTGCCACTCGAGGAGAACCATCGCCTCGGTCGAGAGCACTTCAACGCCGGCCGGTTCTTTCCCGCGCACGAGGCCTGGGAGACCGCGTGGAAACAGGCCCGCGGCACCGACGACGCAGAGCTGTTCAAGGGCCTGTCGCAGCTCGGGGCCGGCTACGTGCACCTGCTCAGGGGCAATGCGCACGGAGCGAGGACGCTGCTTCGGCGGGCCGCCCGGCGGGTACGCACGTATCCGGCCGGCACCAGGGGCGTCGACACGACCGCCGTCGCGGCGGCCGCCGAGGCCGACGCCGGGGCGGTCGAGGGCGGAACGCTCGTTCCGGGTATCGCGGCGGCGCATCACGCGCCGACGGTGTGAGCCGGACGACGGTTGACTGAGGACGGAGGGCCTGCGCACCATGGGGTGCAAGCGATGACGAACGAGACCAGCGAGACGAACAGGCTCGATTGGAAGGGCCGTACCGGTCCCTTCACGATCGAGGTCAACCCGGGCGTGTTCGCGCCCACCCACACCAGCCGCACGATCGCCGAGGCGCTCGAGATCGAGCCCACCGACACGGTGATCGACGTCGGCTGCGGCAGCGGCATCCTGTCGTTCGTGTCGGCGCGGCTCGGCGCGGCTCGCGTGATCGGCTGCGACATCTCCGAGGAGGCGATCGAGGTCGCGCGCCGGAACGCCGAGGCGCTCGGCGTCGCCGACCGCGTCGAGTTCCGGGTCGGCAGCCTCCTCGAGCCGGTTCGCGACGTCCGCGCCAACGTGATCATCGGCGACGTCTCCGGCATCCCGGACGAGATCGCCGCGGTGTCCGGATGGTTCCCGGACGGACGTGCCGGCGGGCCGACCGGCGCCGAGCTGCCCGCCGCGATGCTCGAGAGCCTCGGCGAGACCCGATGCCTGGCCGCGGGAGGCCGGCTCTACCTTCCCACCGGAACCATCCAGAACGAGAGCTCGATCCTGGAGGTCGCACGGCGGATCTTCGGCGCGGCCAACCTCGACTCGCTGCTGTCCCGCGAGTTCCCACTGCCCGACGTCGTCGCCAGGTCGAAGGCGGTCGCGCAGATGATGAAGGACGGCATCCTCGACCTGCACGCGCGCGGGAGCCGGTTGCTGTGGCGCCTGCAGATCTGGCGCTGCGTGCTCACCTCCGAGACGCAGCAGTCGGCCTGACGCGGTCCGCTCGGGCCGTCCCCTCGCCTCAATCCGCTGGGATCGGCACCTCGACGACCGACTTCACCCAGTAGCCCGCATCCCGAAGCGTCTCGGCGCCGCCGCGGTCGATCGCGAGCAGGATGATGCCGATCTCACAACCCTCGCCCTCGAGCGCCTTCGCGGCGCGGAGCACCTGGTGGCCGGTCGTCGAGACGTCCTCGATCAACGCCACCTGTGCGCCGGCGGGCGCGTGCCCCTCGACCTGCGACATCGTTCCGTAGGTCTTCGGCTCCTTCCGGACGACCGCGACGGGCAGGTGCGTCTCGAGCGCGACGGCGGCCACGAGCAGGGTTGCCGCGCCCTCCGGCGCCGCGAGATGGGTCACGCCGGCTGGAAGGAGCGCGGCGACGGCCTGCGCGAGCTCCCGCAGCAGCGGCGGATCGGTGAGGAACCGGAACTTGTCGAAGTAGACGTCCGAGCGACGGCCGGACGAGAGGACGAAGTCGCCGTGCAGCTCGCTCTTCTCGAGCAGACGCGTCGCGAGGTCGTCGGCCACCGCGCGTAGCATACGGACCCGATGGACGCGTCCCGGATCGCGACGAACGCGCTCCTGCGTCTTCCTCCCGAGACCGCCCACGGCGCCGCCAACGCGCTGCTCGGGCTGCCGCTGCCGTGGGAGCGGATCGGCGGCGCCCCGCGGACGGCATCGCTCGAGGTCCGGCTCGTCGGCATCCGCCTTCCGAACGCGGTCGGGCTCGCGGCGGGGTTCGACAAGCGGTGTCGGCACCTGGACGCGCTGTCGCGGCTGGGGTTCGGGTACGTGGTCGGGGGGACGATCACGCGGCGGCCTCGCCGCGGGAACCGGCGCCCGAGGATCGCGCGGATCCCGGAGCGAGCCTCGCTGGTGAACGCGATGGGCCTTCCGAACCCGGGCGCGGAGGCGGCCGCCCGGACGCTGTCGCGGACACCGCCGGCCGGCCCGCGGTTCGCGAGCATCGCCGACGAGGAGGTCGACGACGCGCTCGAGACGCACGCGCTGCTCGAGCCGCACGTCGACGCGGTCGAGCTCAACGCGAGCTGTCCGAACGTCTCGTGGGGGCGCGATCGCGACAACGAGGCGCACCTCGCGGCGCTGCTGCGGGCGCTCGGCGAGCGCCGGTCCAGGCCGCTGTTCGTCAAGCTTCCGCCCTTTCGAACCGCCGTCGAGCGCGAGGTCGTCCTCTCGCTCGCGCGCCTCGCGGTCCACGCCGGGGCCGACGGGCTGACCTGCTCGAACACCAGGCCCGTCGCGGACGTTCGGCTCGCCGTGCGCGCGGGCGGGCTGTCGGGACGCGACCTGTTCGAGGACACGCCGCGGATCGTGGCCGAGGTCCACGAGGCGATCGGTGGCGCCGTGCCCATCAACGCGTGCGGCGGGGTCGCGGCCGCCGAGGACGCCCGCGCGTGCCTGGACGCCGGCGCCGCGACCGTCCAGGTGTACACCGCGCTCGTGTACCAGGGTCCGTCGCTCGTCGGGCGGCTCGTCGCGGGCCTCGACGCCGCGACGGCGGCCACGAGCGCTCCGCCGCAGACCGATCGCGCCGCCGACCCGGCGTAGCGGCGCCCCCGGCTTCGCCTGTTCGTGCCTTGTCGCCCGCCCCCATCCCGGGGAAGATTGCCCGCAACCACGACCGGAGGATGACCGCTGTCCCGAACCGAGCAGGCGCGACGCGAGGTCGTCCACGAGTCGTCCCGAGCGGAGGTGGCCGTCCGCCTCGAGGACGTCCGGAAGCGGTTCGGCGAGGTGACGGCCGTGGCCGGCGTCGACCTCGACGTTCGAAGCGGCGAGTTCTTCTCGATGCTCGGACCGTCCGGATCCGGAAAGACGACGTGTCTTCGGATGATCGCCGGGTTCGAGGCGCCGAGCGAGGGCCGGATCTTCCTGGACGGCCGGGACGTCACCGCGCTCGCCCCGTACGAGCGCGACGTCAACACGGTGTTCCAGGACTACGCGCTGTTCCCGCACATGACGGTGCTCGACAACGTCGAGTACGGGCTGCGGGTCAAACGCGTCGGCAAGGACGAGCGTCGCGTCCTCGCGCTCGAGGCGCTTCGGATGGTCCGGCTCGAGGGCTTCGAGTCGCGCAAGCCCGGTCAGCTCTCGGGCGGCCAGCGGCAGCGCGTCGCCCTCGCGCGGGCGCTCGTGAACCGTCCCAAGGTGCTGCTGCTGGACGAGCCGCTCGGCGCGCTCGACCTCAAGCTCCGGCAGGAGATGCAGATCGAGTTGAAGCACATCCAGCAGGCGGTCGGGCTGACGTTCATCTACGTCACGCACGACCAGGAGGAGGCGCTCACGATGAGCGACCGACTCGCCGTGTTCAGCCAGGGGCGGGTCGAGCAGGTGGGAACGCCGGCCGAGGTGTACGAGAACCCGGCGACGGGGTTCGTCGCCGGGTTCGTCGGCACCTCGAACGTGCTGTCGGGCGAGGCGGCGCAGCGGATCACCGGATCGCCGGAAGCGTTCACGATCCGCCCGGAGAAGATCCGGCTCGAGCCCGCCGGCGCCCCGGTCGCGGCGGACGAGTTCGCGGCCGACGGCCGCGTGCGCGACGTTGCGTACATCGGTGCGATGACCAAGTACATGGTCGGGCTCGACGCCGGCGGGGAGCTCGTCGTGTTCCAGCAGAACCTCGAGACCTCCTCGATGGAGGCGCTCCAGGTGAAGGAACGCCCGGTGCGGCTCGTCTGGAACCGTCGGAACAACCGGCGCGTCGAGGCTCGCGACGGCGCCGGATCGACCGATGTGCCGATGCAACGCGAAGACGGACGCCAGAAGGAGGGGGAAGCATGACGCGGTTCAAGGGGGGCCTCGTCGCCGCGATCGGAGTGCTGATGCTCGTCGCGGCGGCGTGCGGGAACGGCAACAACGACACTGGCGGCACCGGCAACGGTGGCGGCGGCAGCAGCTCCGGTCCGACGCTGCAGTCATTCGACGCGAACGCGCAGGGTGAGGGGGAGCTGCGGCTGATCGACTGGCCGTACTACGCGACCAAGGCCGTGGTGAAGCCGTTCGAGGAGCAGACGGGCTGCAAGGTGACCGTCAAGGACGCCAACACGTCGGACGAGATGGTCAACCTGATGCGGCAGCAGGGCGGAACCGCGTGGGACGGCGTCTCCGCCTCAGGGGACGCGACGCTCCGGCTGATCGGCGGCGGCGACGTCGCCGCCATCGACGTCGCCTCCTTCCCGAGCTACGCGAACGTCATGCCCACGCTGCAGGCGCCGGCGCACAACACCGTCGACGACGTTCACTACGGCGTGCCGTACGAGTGGGGTCCGAACGTCCTCATGTACAACACCGACGAGGTCAGCCCCGCGCCAGACAGTTGGGACGTCGCGTTCGAGTCGAACTCGCCGTACTCGGGCAAGGTCACGGCGTACGACAGCCCCATCTACATCGCGGATGCCGCGATGTACCTGATGGCCCACCAGCCCGACCTCGACATCACGGACCCGTACGAGCTCACGCAGGACCAGTTCGACGCAGCCGTGAACCTGTTGAAGCAGCAGAACTCGCTGATCAGCAAGTACTGGGCGCTGTACACCGACGAGATCGACGGGTTCGAGTCCGGCGACATGCTCGCCGGCACGGCGTGGCCGGTGAACCAGAACCTGATCCTGTCCGACGGCAAGGTGCCGGTCGCCTCGGTGACGCCGTCGGAGGGCGTCACCGGATGGGCGGACACGTGGATGATGTCGTCGCACGCGCAGCACCCGGTCTGCATGCTGCAGTGGATGAACTGGACGCTGTCCGACGAGGTGCAGTCGACGACCGCCGTCGCGTTCGGAGCCACGCCGTCGGTCGCGTCGGCCTGCACGCAGCTGCAGTCGGACCTGGCCGACGCCTACGGCAAGAACGTAGCGAAGCAGATCTACCCCGTGTATCACTGCGGCGACGACGATTACCTGAAGAGCATCTACCTGTGGAAGACGCCGCTGCCCGACTGCGGCGACGATCGCGGCGAGACCTGCGTCGACTACTCGACGTGGACCAGCGCCTGGACCGACATCCGGGGCGCCTGACCGGTTCGAGCAGGCGGGGAGCCCGACGTCCGGGCTCCCCGCTCGCGCCCGCCTGATCGAGATGGCGACCGTCACGTACGAGGCTCCGGTCGAGCGGCCGAGTCGCGCCCGGCGCGTTTCGGCCGCGCTGTTCCGGCATCCGAGGATCAAGCTCGCCCTGATGCTGGTCCCGCCGCTCGGCTGGATCGTGATCGTGTACCTGATCGCGCTCGCGCTGCTGCTCGCGACCTCGTTCTGGCGGCTGAACGTCCTCACCTCGCAGGTCGAGCACGTCTGGGGGTCGCAGAACTACCGGACGCTGCTTGATCAGTCGGTCTACCGGACGATCGTCGTTCGAACGGTGGGGATGGCGGCGGCGGTGACGATCGCCGATCTCGCGCTCGCCTTTCCGATCTCGTACTACATGGCCCGTCTCGCGACGCCGCGCACGCGCGCCGTCCTGACGCTCGCGGTCGTGCTGCCGCTGTGGTCGAACTACCTGGTCCGGATGTTCTCGTGGAAGATCCTGACGGCGGGAGGCGGCCCGCTCGAGTCGCTCCTCTCGCTCGTCGGGCTCGACGTGAGCGTCGCGTACAGCGGTTGGGCCGTCTGGCTGACGTTCTGTTACCTCTGGCTGCCGTTCGCGATCCTCCCGGTGTTCGCCGCGTTCGAGCGCGTCCCAGGCTCGCTGTTGGAGGCCTCGAGCGATCTCGGCGCGCGTGGATGGCTGACGTTCCGCCGCGTGATCGTGCCGCTCGTGCTCCCGGGCATGGTGGCGGCCTCGATCTTCACGTTCTCGCTGACGCTCGGCGACTACATCACGCCGATCACGGTCGGCAACGGCTACTTCATCGGCAACGCGATCTACAACTACGTCGGAACCGCGAACAACCTGCCGCTCGCGGCGGCCTTCGCGACGGTGCCGGTCGTCATCATGGCGATCTACCTCGTGATCGCGCGGCGGCTCGGCGCGTTCGAGGCGTTGTAGCGATGGAGAGCCGGTTCGCGCGCTTCCTCGTGAAGGCCGGGACGTGGGTCACGCTCGCGTTCCTCTACGTGCCGCTGGTCATCCTCGCGCTGTACGCGTTCAACAAGAGCTTCGCCCGTTCGTGGCCGCCGGACCTGTGGACGCTCAGATGGTTCCGGCAGGCCTGGCAGGACGAGACGATCCGCCCGGCGATCGTCGGCTCGCTGCAGGCGGCGGTCGGCGCGACGATCCTCGCGCTGCTGCTCGGCTCTCTCGCCGCGTTCGCGGTGCATCGGTTCCGGTTCTTCGGGCGGAACGTGATCTCGTTCGCGCTCGTGCTGCCGATCGCGCTTCCGGGCATCGTGACGGCGCTGGCCCTGTCGTCCGCCCTCGAGGTCGCGCACCAGTCGTTCGGTCTCGAGCTGTCGATCTGGACGATCATCATCGGGCACACCACGTTCTGCATCGTCGTGGTTTTCAACAACGTCGTCGCCCGGCTTCGGCGTACGCCGACATCGCTGGTCGAAGCGTCGATGGACCTCGGCGCGGACGGCTGGCAGACGTTCCGGTTGGTGACGTTGCCCGCGATCAGCACCGCGCTCGTGGCGGGAGCGCTGCTCGCGTTCGGCCTGTCGTTCGACGAGATCGTGGTGACGAACTTCACCGCCGGGCCGAAGCTCACGCTGCCGATCTGGATCTTCGCGAACATCCGTCAGCCGCGCGCCCAGCCGATGGTCAACGCCGTGGCGCTCGTGCTCATGCTCGCGTCGATCGTGCCGGTGTACCTCGCGCAGCGGCTGACGCAGGGCGCAACCGAGAGCGTGGCGGCCTCGGCCGCGGCCGGCGGGGCCGGCCATATCCCCTGACGGCGTACCGGCCGCCGGAAGGCCGGGTCGGCGGCTAGAGGTACTGCCCGGGCGGCGCACCCGGCGCGGGCGGCGCGCCCGGCATGGGCTGGCCGCCCCGGCTGCCCTGGCCACCCGGAAGCCCTCGGCGACGGAGCTCCTCGAGCTGCGCGCGGGCGGCGGCCTGCTGCGCGAACAGCGCCGCCTGGATGCCCTGGAACAGCCCCTCGAGCCAGCCGACGAGCTGCGCCTGCGCGACGCGGATCTCCGCCTCGGTGGGAACGCCCTCCATCGGAGGGGCGAGCATCGCCAGCTCCTCTTCCAGATCGGGCGACAGGACGTCGCGGAGCTCCTCGACGCTGCGTTGGTAGATCTCGCGCAACCGGATCCGGCCGGGTTCGTCGAGCGAGGCCTGCCTCGTCTCGTCGAGCAGTTCCCTGACCATGCTCGCGATGCGGAGCAGCTTGGCCGGCTGCGTGATGGCCTCTTGCGGCGCCTGCGTCTGCGCGCCGTCGGTCGTCGCGACCGGATAGGCCTGCGGCTGGCCGTCGTCCGGATCGGGCTGCGGGTTCGGGTCCACGACCTCCAACCTACCCCGTCATCGGCGGTTCGCCAGTCGTGCGAACAGCAGGGCCTCGGCGACGGCGCCGCGCTCGAGCTCCTCCAGGGCGAGGCTCTCGTTGACCGAGTGGGCCGCAGCCAGCTCGTCGGACGGACCGAGCAGCAGGACGGCGATCCCGGGGAACGTCTCGGCCAGCAGCGGCACCAGCGGGATCGAGCCGCCGGCGCCCATGTCGACGGTCTCGTGCCCCCACGCCTCGGCCATCGCCTCGCGCGCCGCCGTGAACACGGGCCCGTCGGCGTCGACCGCGAACGGCTCGCCGCCGGTGCCGCGCTCCACGGTGACGCGCACGCCCCACGGCGCGTGCGTCTCAAGATGCGAGACCAGGGCCTTCATCGCGCCCTCGGCGTCCTGTCCGGGCGGGATGCGAAGGCTGACCTTCGCCGTCGCGACGGGGACGAGCTGGTTGGAGGCCTCGCGGACGCGCGGCGCGTCGATGCCGAGGACCGAGACGGCCGGCCGCGTCCACAGCCGCTCGGCCAGCGATCCGTCGCCGATCATCTGCACGCCGTCGAGGACGCCGGATTCCTCCCGGAACGCGTCGGCGTCGTATTCGACGCCGTTCCACGGCCCGGCGGTGAGCCCGGCGATCGCCACGTTGCCGCGCTCGTCGTGCAGCGTCGCGAGCAGGCGCGCCATCGCGCTCAGGGCGTCGGGGATCGCGCCGCCGTACGAGCCGCTGTGGACCGCCTTGTCGAGGACCCGAATCTCGACCCGGCAGTCGACCACGCCGCGGAGCGTCGTCGTCAGCGTCGGCACGCCGCGACGCCAGTTGCCGCTGTCGGCGATGATCGCCACGTCTGCGCGGACCAGGTCGGCGTTGTCGCGGATCAGGAACGGAAGGTGTTCCGTGCCGGCCTCCTCCTCGCCCTCGACGAGCACCTTCACGCCGATCGGCGGGTTCGCGGCCCACGCGCGGATCGCGGCGGCGTGCATGACGATGCCGCACTTGTCGTCGGACGTCCCGCGGCCGTACATCCGGCCGTCGCGGACGACGGGCTCGAACGGCGGCGAGTCCCACAGCTCGAGCGGCCCCTCGGGCTGCACGTCGTGATGGGCGTAGAGCAGGATCGTCGGCGCGCCCTCGGGCGCCGGAAGCTCGCCGAAGACGGCGGGATGGTCGACGCCGTCGGGAAGCTCGAGCACGCGGACATCTCGCAGACCGGCGGCCTCGAGGATCTCCGCCGTCGCGACCGCCGAGTCGTGGACCGGCGCCGGTTCGTATCCCGGGAACGCGATCGAGGGGATCCGGACGAGCCGTTCGAGGTCGAGCGTCGTTTCCTGCATGCCGTCCGCGACGGCGCGTCGAAGTTCGTCGATGTCCATGGCGCCGGACGATACCCGACGGGTCAGGGATACAGTCGTTCGATCGTCCACGCGCCCGACGCGGCGCGCGTGTACCGGAAGCGGTCGTGGAGCCGGTGCAGCCGGCCCTTCCAGAACTCGAAGACCTCCGGGCGGATCCGGAAGCCGCCCCAGTGCGGCGGCAGCGGGACGTCCTCGCCGTCGAACCTGGCCTCGAGCTCGCGGTAGCGCGCGTCAAGCTCGTCGCGCGAGCCGACCGGACGGCTCTGCATCGACGCCCACGCACCGAGCCGCGCCTCGCGGGCGCGCGTCGCGAAATACGCCTCCGACTCCTCGGCGCTCGTTCGCTCGACCGATCCGCGGACGGAGACCTGCCGGTCGAGCTCGCGCCAAAGGAACACCGCGGCGGCGTGCGGGTTCTCCGTCAGGTCGCTCGCTTTGCGGCTCCCGTAGTTCGTGTAGAAGACGACGCCGCGCTCGTCGAGCCCCCGGAGCAGGACGTGCCGGACGCTCGGGCGCCCCTCGGCGTCGGCGGTTGCGAGCGCCATCGCCTCGGGGAGCACGAGGTCGGCGTCGCGCGCCTCGGACAGCCACGCGCGGAATTGCTCGATCGGGTCCTCGAGCAGGTCGCGCTCGGCGAGGGGCTCGTCGGTTCGATCCGAACGCACATCGGTTCCTTCGGTCGATTGTCCGTGGACGCATCGCGCCCGAGGATCCGCGGAGCGTACCGCCGCTCGCCGTACACTCGCCCGCATGCAATGGCGCCGGACGGCGACGGTGCTCCGATGGTCGGTCGTGTTCGGTCTCGTCGCTGCGGCGGTCAGCGGGCAGTCGGGCGACGGGCGCGCGATCGTGTCGCAGGTCCGTTCGGCGCTCGGGGGCCTGAGCGCGCCGTGGGTGCTGATCGCGTGGTGGGGCGGGAGCCGGAGCGACGGTGTCCGGCGCGGTGCGGCGCTCGGCGTGGCCGCGACGCTCGTCGCGCTGGTCGCGTTCTACGTCGTCTCGGGAGCGGTCGAGGCGATGGGATCGGACGTGATCTCGAGCTCGCTGGCGTGGATACAGGCCAATCGGGTCTGGTTCGAGGCGGCACTCGTGAGCGGACCGCTC
>JBKPTC010000086.1:0-15864 GCA_046735355.1 bacterium | reverse complement strand
CTCGACGCCGTGGTTCGAACGTCCCCGATCGAGGCGTCGAGCCGCCGCACCTCCCGCTGGATCCGCTCGGAGAGCTGACCGACCGTCGGGTCCTGCACCGGGAACTCGACCGCCGTCGAGTCGTCGACGTCACCGAACGTCTTCGGCCCCGACGTGAACGTCTCGTCGACCGGTTGCCCGTTGAGCGTTCCAGTGAAGTGGAAGCTGTAGCGCCCCGGACGCGTCGGGATGAACCACGCCCGGTAATCGCCCGGGACGCCGAACTCGCCGACCTCGAAGTTCGGCTCGATCGGGAAGCTCTGCGTCTGGTCGCCGAACGTCACGGTCACCTCGAGCCCGGGGCGCAGCTCCGTCACCGGTTCGCCCGACGCGTCGGACAGCAGCAGCTGCACGCTGTTGGTCTGTCCGGCGTACGCGGGCTCGCTGCCGAACCCGACGGCGAACGAGTACTTCCCGACGTCCCGCTCCTCGTGCGCAAACGCCGGCGACGGCGCCCAGAACACTGCCAGCGAGCCCGCGAGGAACGCGAGCGCGAGCGCTCTCTTCCGCATCGAACCACTCCCATCGAACGGACGGACGATCCGGCCGGACGGACGGACGGATCAGCAGCCGAGCGCGAGGAGCGGCGGAGCGCGTGCGCCCGATCGGCGGGGCAGCCGGGCCGCGACCGGCGACGATGCGCCGATCGCGAGCGCCGCGACGCCGCGCGGCGGCCTATCGGAGAGCCGTTCGAGCGAGGCGGCGCGTTGGACCGCCCGCCGGAGGATCGAGGCGACGAGCGCGATGGCGGCGGCCACGAGCACCTGCACGGCGATCCCGGCCAGGAGGTCGCCGTGCACCAGGTCCGCGAACGACGAGCCGCTCACGAGGCGTTCGACCGCCTCGAGGACGACGAAGCTCGCCGATTGCGCTACCGCGAGCCGCACGAACAGCGCTCTTGGGCGAGCGGCCGGCGACGACGACCGGACGAGCGATCCGAGGACGGACCCCATCAGCGCGACGGCGCCGATCGTGACCGCCGCGTCGACGAACGCGGGAAAGTAGCCGTGGCCCGTCCGCGCGAGGAACGCGTCTCGCACGGCCGCGTCGGGAAGGACCGCCGCGTACACGAGGAGATGGCCGATCGCGACGCCCGCGACCGCGAGCGCGGCGACCCGCCACGCGGCGCCGATGGATCCGCTCGGCCCGCCGACCGGCCGCGAGAGCGAGGACCGCGGAGTCACGTCAGCCATCCTAGGCCGTCGCCGGAATCATGCCGGTTCGAACGACGCACCGGCGAACGCGACGTACAGACGCTCCGCCCTCGCCCGCGCTCGGGCGAACCGAGCCGACCGGTACGTGCGACGAAGCTCGCGCTTGCGCGCCTCCTTCTCGTGTGTCGGCCGGCCACGGCCGAGTTCGGGCGGACCGCCCTCGGCGCGATTCGTGTTGGCGTCCCAGGCGTCGAGCTCTGCCCGCACGGCCCGCCGGTTCTCGTCCGTGTCCTCGTACGGAGCGAATTCGATGCCGAAACGCTGGTTGACCCGGCGGATGACGCCGCCGAGGTCCGTCGTGACGTCCTCGAACCGCGCGACGACCACGCGATCGCGGACCGGCAGCAGCGGCGCGTAGAAGCGGGCGTACGCGCGCAGCGCCTGCCCGATCGACAGCGACGGCCACCTGATCACGTACGACAGCACCGACTCCTCGGGCGGCCGGATCAGGACGAGCGTCGGCGTGCCGAGCCGAACCGCCTCGAGCACCGCGCCGGCGGCGTGCACGTGGTGCGCGACGCTGACGGGCCTCGGCTGCGCGTGCTGGAACGTGATCAGGGTGAACGTGTTGCCGCTGCGCAGGAAGCCCTCGATGCACAGCTCGGTCGCGCCCGTCGGGAACTCCCCCGTTCGGAACCGCCGCGCCGCCCAGGGCCACCGGCCGAGGAACGTTCGAGCCTCGCGACGCGCTCGATACGGCAGCGCTCGGAGCCGGGCCGCGGCCTCGGGCAGAGCCGCGCCGCCCGTCCGGACGTCCGTCACGACTCCGTCGCGCCGAGCGACGCCATGATCCGATCGAGCTTGCGCTCCAGGCGCGCGATGTCGCCCGCGACCGCGTCGCGCGACTCCGGCATCATGTCGACGACGAGGGCGCCCGAGGGATACAGGTCGGCGGTGTGCACCTGGTGGACGCTCTCCGCGCCCTGCCGTCGGATCGCGACGTCGAGCTCGCTGTTGCGGATCCCGATCTTCCGCAGATGCGCGCTGATGAACCGTCCGTTCTCGATCAGCCGCGTCCTCGTCCCCTCGACGAGCCGGTCGAGACGGGCGCTTCCGTGCACGATGCGCAGGATCAGGTCGTTCGCGCCTACGAGCGCGGCCGCGCCGATCAGCCCGCCGAGCAGCGAGTTGTCCGGGCCGATGATCGCGTTCTGGACCACGTTGCTGAGAAGGAGCAGCACGACGAGGTCGAACGAGTTCATCTGGGCGGCGGTGCGCTTTCCGCCGAGCCGGAGCAACAGATAGATCGCGAGGTATACGACGATCGTCCGGAAGACCTTCTCGTAGACCGGAACGCCGAGATCCACCAAGCTGTCGAGGAACGATAGGCCGAGCACGACGGCACCCCCCTGTTCGACGGCGGTTCGGGGCGACTGTAGTGGCGAGAGACTCAGGCGTCCGACCTGCGGAGCTTCCAGACGTGCTCGCCCGGATACGCCCGCGCCCACTCGAGCGGCGCGTAGCCGTCGTACGTCGTCGTGGCGCCCGCGCTCGGCCGCAGCTCGATCAGGTCGTCCACGACGAGGCCGTTCGAACGGAACAGGCGGATCCATTCGCCGTACGGGAGCTGCCACTCGATCGAGCGCCCGCCGTCGTCCTCGTGCTCGTCGCGGCCGAGCGCGAAGTACGACCGGCGGAGCTCTCGGCCGGCCGGCGCCTCGTCCTCGCCCCAGCACACCCAGATGAACGGCGTGGAGATATTGAAGACGAACCGGCCGCCGAACCGCAGCACGCGGGCCACCTCGCGCACGGTTCGGTGCGGGTCGGTGAACGACGTCGCGCCGTGGTCGCAGACGACGAGGTCGAAGCTCGCGTCCGCGAACGGAAGCTCCTCCGCGTTCGCGCGCACGAGCGGGAAACGAGCGCCTCGAGCGGCGACGTTCGACCTCGCGTGGCGGAGCTGGTTCTCGGAAAAGTCGAGCCCCGTGACGTTCGCTCCACGGGCGGCGACGCGCAGGCCGAACTGCGCGGCCCCGCAGCCGAGCTCGAGCGCGTCGAGCCCGTCCACGTCGCCGAGCGCCTGGATCTCGTCCTCGGGAACGTCCCAGATGCCCCACCCGAGCACGTCCCACCGGTCGAGCTGCGCGCGGTTCCGCGCCTGATAGTCGTCGCTGTCCCGCTCCCACGACGCGAGGTTCACGCGGACGTCGTCCCGGCTCATCTCGCGAACCTTACCGACGCGGCGACAGCGTCCGCGCGGCGTCCACCGGATCGCCCTCGAGCGGCGTCGCGCCGAGCGCGCGGATGAGTTCGGGATCGGCATGGCCGCCGACCGCGACCCAAGCGACCGAGCACAGATGCCGCACGGCGTCGGCGTGCGGCTGGAGCGCCGCCGGCGTCGCGACCGACAGAACGACGAGCTTCGGCCGCACCGAGCGCACGGACTGCTCGAGCGTGTTGAACGGCGTGTCGCCGCCCAGGAACGTCACTCGCCATCCGCGGCGCCCGGCCACGACGCCGAACGCGATCAGCGCCAGATCGTGCCGCTCTCGGGGGGGACAGGCGAGCACCACACCGGGCCCGGGCGCCGCGTCCCAGTCGCGCGCCAAGCCGAGCAGACGGCCGCGCAGCAGGTTCGATGCGAAATGCTCCTGCGCGACGGAGACGTCACCTCGCTCCCATCGATCGCCGAGCTCGTGCAGGTAGGGAAGCACGACGTCCTGGAGCACCGACTCGACGGCGAGCACGGCGAGCAGCCGGTCGAACGCCTCGTGGGCCCGGTCGCCGTCGAACGCGTCGAGCGCGCCGCGGAGATCCCCGCGCAGCTCGTCGACGACGCCCGGGGCGGGCTCGGCGGCCGGAACGGCCGCTCCGTCCTCGAGCGCCCGGCGCGCCGCCTCGCCGGCCGAGACGCCCGCGGCGATCAGCTCCTGCACGCGCCGGACCCGCCGTTCGTCGAGATCGCTGTACAGACGGAAGCCACCCGAGGTCCGCTCGGGCCGGAGCAGGCCGTACCGGAGCTCCCACGCCCGCAACACCTCCGGCGACACGCCGGTCCGACGGGCCAGCTCGCCGATCCGCAGGTACCCGTTCGCCGGCATGCGGCCACTGTACAGGGTTTCCGGTGAAACTTCTACAAACCCTTGACGAACGGGCGCCGCAGCGGGTACGGTCTTCCTCGACAGACTCTCGACAGAAGGAGGACAGGAGATGAGGAAGATCGACGGGGTGGCGCTGGCGCTCGTGATCGTCGGCGCGCTGAACTGGGGCCTCGTGGCCGTCGCCGAGTTCGACCTCGTGGCCGAGATCTTCGGCCTGAGCTTCGGCGAGACCAACGCGGTCACGCGGATCGTGTACGGGCTCGTGGGCCTGTCGGGCATCTGGCTCGCCGCCCGGTTCATGGCGCTCGTCGGCCGCTCGCGCGAGTCGGTGGCGCTCGGAGCCTGACCGTGGCGAGGACGGCCGAGACGCAGGGACCGATCCGAGCCATCGCAGCGGACGGCGAGGCGCGGCCGAGCCGGACGTGGGCACGCGGACGGACGTGCGCGGTTCCGGGGTGCGGCACGCGGCTCTCGATCTACAACGGATCGACCGCCTGCTCGTTGCACGAGGAGGTCCGGCCGTTCGTCTCTCGGGCGCCGCGGGGCGCGAAGGCCGAGGACGGCGGTATCGCAATCGATCGGAGGTGGATCGCGTGATGAAGACCAGAACCACGGCAACGACGAAGGCAAGGCGGATCCTGGTCGCGGTGGGATCGGCGGTCGTGTTCACGACCTCGTTCGCAGGCGTCGCCGCGGCCGACACGGCCGGGGCCCCCGGCGCCGCGATCAGGTCGGCGTGCGGTGCGTCATTCGGTCAGCTCATCGGGCCGGCGCGCTCGAGCGGAACGGCGGTGCACGGGAACTACGCAGGGGGTGCCGCCGCGTTCTCGGACCCGGCGGTCCTGCAAGCGCACGGCTGCGACGGCTGACGTTTCGGCTCGATCGACCGAACGGCCGGAGGGGTGAACGGTCCCTCCGGCCGTTCGCGTTGCCGGCGCCGGCCGCATCATCCCCGGGCTGCTCGCCGCCGCGCTCGGCTATCTGTGCAGCGGGTCCGACTCGCGATCGACGCATCAGCGATCGCGCGCGTAGCGAACGCTAGCGGGTAGCCACGCCCGCGATCGTCCGCGGCAGCCCGCCCCGCGTGCCGACGGGCTCGAGCGATCCGTCCGTCTCGACGCGCCAGCCGACGAGCGCACCGCCGTCCGCGTCGATCGCATAGAGAAACGCACCGTCTGCCGCGAGGGCCTCGTCGCGCAGCCCGGGACGCCGCTCGTTGAGCGATCCGGCGGCCGCCTCCTCGAGCTCGATCGTGCCGTCGGCCGACAGCGAGAACCGCGACACGGTGCTGTCGGCGAAGTTCGTCGTGAAGACGAAGCGGTCGTCGGGCGTGACGACGGCCCAGCAGATCTCGCTCATCCCGTTGCCGACCGATCGCGTCCGCGGCTCGAGCGCGCCGCCCACGATCGAGTATGACGACGCCGACGCCTTGCCCTTCTCGGCGCGGAACGCCTCCGCCACGACGAGCGTGCCGTTCGAGGCGAACGCGAAGCCGTACGGCGTCGGACCGGAGGACTCGACGATGCGGGGGTCGGCCGCGAGCGAGCCGTCGTCATCGACGCCGTACACGGCGATCCGGTCGATCCCGCGCTCGGTCACCACGACGGCGCCGCCGTCCGGCGCGAACCCGATCTGCGCCGGGTCGGAGTCGGCGGCCGACAGCGCCACCTCGGCGGCGACGACGGACGTCATCCCGTCCTCGTCCAGCCGGAAGGCCGCGATCGACGGCTTGCCCGTGTTCAGCACGACGACGCGGCCACCGGCCTCGGCGATGCTGCGCGGACCCTCGCCGCCCGACGGGACGGTCGCGATCCTGCGGAGCGCGGCGGCGTCGACCGCGAACACGGTGACGTCGTTGCTCGCCGCGTTCGCGACGAGCAGGAATCGTCCGTCCTCGGACAGGATCACCGAGCCCTGCGACGGCAGGTGCGGCGCGGCCGTCCCGCGCCCGCCGGTCTCGAACGCCACCGGCTCGCCGAGCGCGCCGCGCCCGTCGCGCGTGAACGCGAGAACGCGGTTGGCATCCTCGTTGGTCTGGACGAACACCGCACCGTCCATCGATCCGTACGATCCGTGCATCTCGACCCTCCCTCGGAGACGACGCGCATCCGTCGTCGCATCCGGCGGCGGCGTTACACGACACGACGACATCCGGGCCGATCCGTGGGCGCCCGCGCGGCTAGGATGCGGCGGGTGAGCGACACCGACGTCGTCGCGTCTCCCGCCGATCTCGCGATCGTCGAACGCCTGCGGGCCGGCGACGAGCCGACGTTCATGATGCTCGTCGACCAGCACCAGTCGGCCATGCTCCGGATCGCGAGGATGTACGTCTCTTCACGCGCGGTCGCCGAGGAGGTCGTGCAAGACGCCTGGCTCGGCATCCTCAAGGGACTGGACAGGTTCGAGGGCCGCTCGTCGCTGAGGACGTGGATGTACCGGATCGTGGCGAACGTTGCGAAGACGCGCGCGCAACGCGAGGGCCGAAGCGTTCCGTTCTCCGCGCTCGCCGGCGACGGCGACGAGCCGGCGGTGGACCCCTCCTGGTTCCAGGACGCCGCCGAACGGCATCCCGGCGGCTGGCGAACGTTCCCCGAGGACTGGCGGGGCATGCCCGAGGACCGCCTGCTCGCGCACGAGACGCTCGAACGCATCCGCCGCGCCGTCGACATGCTTCCGCCGATGCAGGCCGAGGTGCTCCGGCTCCGCGACGTCCTTGGATGGACGTCCGACGAGGTGCGTAACGCCCTGAACCTGTCGGAGACCAATCAGCGGGTGCTCCTGCATCGCGCACGAAGCCGCGTGCGACGAGAGCTCGACGCCTACCTTCGAGAAGGAAGCGACGAGTGATGACGGACGGCGCGCTGACGTGTCACGAGGTGGTCGACGTCATCTCCGACTACCTCGACGGAGCGATGGGGCCGGACGACCGCCGTCGCGTCGAGGCGCATCTCGAGCTGTGCGACGGATGCAGGGCGTATCTCGAACAGATGCGAGAGACCATCCGTCTCACCGGCATGCTGACGGAGGAGCAGATCCCAGCCGACCAGCGCGACGCGCTGCTCGAGGCCTTCCGCGGCTGGTCGCGTTCGGGTTCGAGCGACTCCTGACGGCGGACGGCCGACCACGCTCGCGACCGGTCGGTGCGCGTCCAGGCAACTTGCATCGATGTCCGAAGCACCCGACCATCCGGAGCTGTGGGACGCGCACGATGAGGATCCGTCGAGCACGCTCGGACGAGCGGTTCCGCAGCCTGTTCGACGCGGTCCCGATCCCGACGTACACGTGGCGACGGGACGGCGACGACTTCGTCCTCGAGTCGTACAACCGCGCGGCCGACGCCGCGAGCAGGCACGACGCCGCGAACTACGTCGGTCGCCGCGCGCGCGACGTCTACGCGGACGAGCCCGACATACTGGCGGACTTCGAGCGCGCCTCGCGTTCGGACGAGAGCTTCAGCCGGCGGCTGTGGTACCAGGTCCCGAACACGGACGACCGCCACGCCCTCGAGGTGACGTACGCGCCGATCGCGGGCGAGACGCTGGTCGTCCACACGGCCAGCCGCACCGAGCAGGTCGCCGTCGAGCAGGAGCTGGCCGGCCGGCTCGACGAGCTCCGCGAGGCCGATGCCGACCGTCGGCAGCTGATCGACGACTTGGCCCGCGCGCAGGAACGCGAGCGCGAGCGTATCGCCGAGGAGATCCGTGAGGACGCGATCGAGCCGCTCGTGGCCGTCGCGCTGCGGCTCCAGACGGTGAAGCGAACGACCGACGACGAGGTCGCCCGGAACGTCTCGAAGCTCGAGGGGTCGATCACCGGCGCGATCGCGCGACTGCGACATCTGACCTTCACCCTGCACCCCGAGACGCTCGCTCGGACGAGCCTGGCCGCGGCGCTTCGCGACCTGCTCGACCACATGACGGCCCGAGGAGCCGTGCGCACGAACCTCGAGAACCGCTTGACGCGCGAGCCGGACGCCGCGACGCGCATCCGCGCGTACCGGATCGCGCAGCAGGCGATCGCCAACGCGGTCCGGCACGGCCAACCCGACCTGATCACCGTCGCGCTCGACGAGCGGGACGGGGACCTCGTGGTCGTCGTGACGGACGACGGGATCGGGTTCGACACGACCTCCGCACCGGCGGTCACCGACGGCGGGCTCGCACTGATGCGCCGACGCGCGCAGCTCGCCCGCGGGCGCCTCGACGTCCGGAGCACGCCCGGCGAGGGCGCGACCGTCGAGCTGACCCTTCCGGCGAGCTGGTAGCCGTCGATCGGCCCGACCCGCGGCGGCGCCCCGGGCGCCCGAGCGACCGAACGGTATCGTGAGGTGGCCGCATGGATGACGACACCGCCCGCACCAGCGCGACGAGCGTCGCCGATCGCCGCACGGCCATCATCGAGACGCACGACCTGCGGAAGACCTACGGCGAGCTCGAGGCCGTCAAGGGCGTGGACCTCCGGGTGGACCGGGGCGAGACCTTCGGGTTCCTCGGCCCGAACGGCGCGGGCAAGACCACCACGATCAACATGCTCTGCACGCTCGTCCGCCCGACCGGCGGCTCGGCCAGCGTCGCCGGCTTCGACGTCGTGCGCGACCGCGACGACGTCCGGCGAAGCATCGGCCTCGTCTTCCAGGACACGACGCTCGACACGTACCTGACGGCCGACCGCAACCTCCGCTTCCACGCGGAGCTGTACGGCGTGCCGCGGGACGTCCTCGACGACCGCATCCGGCAGGTCCTCGACATCGTCGGGCTCTGGGACCGCAAGGACAGCAAGGTGCTCGAATACTCGGGGGGCATGATGCGGCGTCTCGAGATCGCGCGGGGTCTGCTCCACTATCCGCGCGTGCTGTTCCTCGACGAGCCAACGATCGGCCTCGATCCGCAGACCCGTTCGCACATCTGGACGTACATCGAGGAGCTGAAGCGTCGCGAGGACATCACGATCTTCCTCACGACGCACTACATGGACGAGGCCGAGCATTGCGACCGGATCGCGATCATCGACAACGGAACGATCGTCGCGCTCGACACGCCCGAGGCGCTCAAGGCGAGCGTCGGCGTGGACCGCGTGCAGATCCAGACGGCCGACGACCAGGCGGCCATCCGGTCGCTCGGCGAGCGGTTCGGCCTCGAGGCGACGGTGGCGGAGGGCATGGTGACGTTCGGGGTCGCGTCGGGCGAGCAGTTCGTCCCGCGTCTGTTCGCCGAGCTCGGCGTTCCGATCGCCGGCGTCCGCGTGTCGCGCCCGACGCTCGACGACGTGTTCATGTCGTACACCGGCAAGACGATCCGAGACGCCGAGGCCGCCAATCCGCTCAAGGCGATGGCCAAGGCCTGGCGCGGGAGGCGGTGACGATGGCGACCGAGGCCGTGGCACCGGCGGAGACGCCGACCGAGCTCGCGCGGCGCTCGTTCGCGCACGACATGCGCGGCGCGCGCATCGTGTGGCAGCGCGAGATGATCCGGTTCTGGCAGGACCGCTCCCGCCTGGTGGTGTCGCTGCTGCAGCCGGTGCTGTTCCTGTTCGTGCTCGGAACGGGCCTGTCGAGCCTGGTGTCCGCCGGGACCGGCGGGCTGTCGCTTCGGACGTTCCTGTTCCCCGGCGTCCTCGCGATGTCGACGATGTTCACGGCGATGTTCTCGGCCGGCTCGCTCGTGTGGGATCGCGAGTTCGGGTTCCTCCGCGAGATGCTCGTCGCGCCGGTCCGGCGCGGCGCGATCCTCGTCGGCAAGGCGCTCGGCGGCGCGACCGTCGCCACGATCCCCGCCCTGCTGATCGTCGCGCTCGCCGGCGCGGTCGGCGTGCCCTACGACCCGATGCTGTTGATGACGCTCGTCGTCGAGCTGCTGCTGTTGTCGTTCGTCCTGACATGCGTGGGGCTGGTGTTCGCGAGCCGAACCAAGCAGATCCAGACGTTCATGGCGACGACCCAGCTGTTCATCCTGCCGATGCTGTTCCTGTCGGGCGCGATGTTCCCGCTCACCAACCTGCCCACGTGGCTGCACATCCTCACGCGCATCAACCCGCTGACGTACGCCGTCGATCCGATGCGCCGGGTGGTCTTCGAGCATCTCGACGTTCCGGCGTCGACCGCGCACCGCCTCGCGCCGGGCGTGACGTGGGGCGCATGGACCGTGCCGATCGGGCTCGAGCTCCTGATCGTCGTCGGCATCGGCCTCGCGCTGCTCGGCATCGGCGTCGCCGAGTTCAACCGGACCGAGTGAGCGCCGCGGCGACCGAGCCCGCGGTGGGCGGCGACAGAGCCGTCCGGATGCGCGACGATAGCCGGACCCGACGCGAAGGAGGCGATCCGTGGCGAGGCTGTTCTCGATCCGACCCGCGCTGACGCTGCGCGGCAGGAGGTTCCGCGGGATCCGCGGGTGGGCCGGAAAGCCCTCGCACCCGCCCCTCACGGACATCCCCGTCACGTGCTACGTGCTGACGGCGGTCTTCGACGTCATCTCGTACGTCGCCGGCCGCGACGCGCATTCGACGATGGCGCGAGACTTCTTCAGGGCGGCGACGTTCGTGCTCGTCGCCGGGTTCGTCGTCTCGCTCGCTACCGCTCTTACCGGGTTCTGGGACTGGTGGAAGGGCCTCGCACGCGTGAAGGGCACCGGTCCGATCGGGCGCGCGAAGCACACGCAGGTCTGGCGCACGGCGAACTGGCACATGACCGTGATGCTCACCGTCACGGCGATCGTGATCGTGGACCTGGCCGTCCGGCTCTCGGGGTTCGACGACCGGTGGTCGAGCGGGATCGGTCCGACGATCCTGTCGGTTCTGGCGGGCGCGGGGGTCGTGTTCGGCGCGGCCTACGGCGGCTCGCTCGTCTACGACTACGAGTTCAACGTCGAGTCGACCAGGGGGACGACGGTCTGGGACGAGACCGAGCAGGACCAGTTCCCCGGCCAGAAGAGCGGGTAGCCGTCCACGCGACCGTCAGCGAACCTGGATCGACCGTTTCGCCAGGCCGTAGAAGAAGCCCTCGATCGTCGTCGTCGGCTGGGCCTCGGGGTTCGACGCGGCGCCGAGCGTGACGAACAGCGGCGCGAAGTGCTCGACGGTCGGATGCGCGTACGGCATGCCGGGCGCCCTCGAGCGGAAGTCCATGAGCTCGTCGACGTCGCCGCGCTCGAGCGTCTCGCGAGCCCACTCGTCGAAGTCGCGCGACCATCCCGGAGGCTCCGCGTTCACCCGCCAGTCGTGGATGAACGGCAGGCCGTGCGTGAGGAAGCCCGATCCCACGATCAGGACGCCGTCCTCGCGAAGCGGCCGCAACCGCGCCCCAAGATCGAACAGCCGCCGGGGGTCGAGCGTCGGCATCGACATCTGCAGCACCGGAACGTCCGCGTCCGGATACATCACCATCAGCGGGACGAAGGCGCCGTGGTCGAGGCCGTAGCCGGGCTCCTCGGCGACGGGCTCGGTGTCGGGCATCAGCGACTTGACCTTCGCCGCGAGGTCGGGCGCGCCGGGCGAGCGATATGTCATCCGGTAGTAGCGCTCCGGAAAGCCGTAGAAGTCGTACGTCAGCGGCGTGCCGGTCTGGGTCGCGCCGAGCGTGAGCGGCGCGGACTCCCAGTGGGCCGACACCATCAGGATCGACGTCGGCGTCGGCAGCTCGCGCGCCCAGCCCGCGAGCTGCCCCGACCACACCGGCTCCTCGACCAGCGGAGGCGCCCCGTGGCCGAGGTACAGCGACGGCATCGGCCCGTCCGCCTCGGTCCATACCCGGGCCGGCGCCGCGTCCGTCTGGATCGTCGTCATGCGATGTGCAACCGACGCGGTCCGCCGGCCCTTCCCATCGTCCGTCAGTCGACCGGCTCAAGCAGGACCACGGGGATCTCGCGAGGCGTCTTCTGCTCGTACTCGGCGAACGCGGGGTTGCGCCGCTTCTGCTCCTCCCAGACCTCGGTCCGCTCCTGGCCCTCGAGGATCCTGGCGCGAACCGGATGCGTCTCGGTGCCGACCTCGACGCTCGCATCGGGGTTCGCGCGCAGGTTGGAGACCCATTCCGGGTTCGTCGGCGCGCCGCCCTTCGAGCCGAAGATCGCGTAGCCGCCGTCGACGTCGAGGTACGCGAGCGGGTTCACGCGCTCGGTTCCGGTCTTCGCACCGCGGTGGTGCAGCAACAGCAGCGGCTGGCGCGCGAACGCCTGAACCCTGCCGCCGTTCGCCCGGAACTCCTCGATGACGGCCTTGTTCCAGTCCTCACGGTCGGACATGCTCGCCTCCTCCTCGTGCCGATCGGCGCGAACGAGCGTACGGCAGTCGTCGACAACGCGCGGTCGTCAGTCCGTGACCTCGGCGAGACGCCGCTCGAGGAACCGCCGGTCGACCGGGTTCGTCGCGAGCTCGAGTGCTCGACGGAACGCCTCGGCGGCGCCGGCCCGGTCGCCGAGCCGGTCCAGCAGCGCGGCGCGGGCCGAGTGCAGCAGGTGGTACCGATCCAAGCGCCGGTCCGCGCCCAGCGCGTCGAGGAGCGCCAGACCCGCATCGGGACCGTCCCGCATCGATACGGCGGCGGCGCGGTTGAGCGCGACGACCGGTGACGGCGTCATGGCGAACAATCGGTCGTAGAGCGCGACGATCTCGTTCCAGTCGGTGTCGTCGGCGGTCGCCGCCTCCGCATGGACCGCCGCGATCGCCGCCTGCACCTGATACGGTCCGGGCCGGCCGAGCGCGAGCGCGGCCGTCAGCGCCGCGACGCCCTCGCGGATCTCTTCGCCGTCCCACATCGCTCTGTCCTGGTCGCCGAGCAGCACCATCTCGCCGTCGCGATCGGTGCGCGCGGCGCGCCGTGAGTCCTGGAGCAGCATCAGGGCGAGCAGCCCGAGCGCCTCCGGCTCGCCGGGCATCAGGGTCACGACGAGACGCGCGAGCGTGATGGCCTCGGTCGCGAGATCCGGGCGGGTGAGCGTGTCGGCGCTCGTCGCGAGATAGCCCTCGTTGAACACGAAGTACAGCGCGGCGAGGACGACCGCGACGCGATCCGCGAGCGCGCCGGCCGGCGGCACCGCGATCGGGATCACGGCCTCGCGTATCTTGCGCTTGGCTCTCGAGAGACGCTGCGCGACGGTCGCCTCGGGCTCGAGGAACGCGCGCGCGATCTCGCGCGTCGTGAGCCCGCCGAGCGTTCGCAGCGTCAGCGCCACCTGCGCCTCGCGCGAAAGCGCGGGATGGCAGCACGCGAACATCAACGCCAGGCGGTCGTCCGGATAGTCGTCCACGGGATGACGTCCGCCCCGAGTCCTCGCCGCCTCGTCGCGCGTCTGCGCCTCGAGCACGGCGACCTTGTCGGCGTGGCGACGCGCGCGACGGAGGCGGTCGATCGCTCGGTTGCGCGCCGTCGTCGTGATCCACGCTCCGGGGTTCTCGGGCACGCCGGCCGCCGGCCAGCGCTCGAGCGCCGTCGCGAACGCCTCCTGCACGACCTCCTCGGCGAGGTCGATGTCGCCGACCGCGCGCGCGACCGACGCGACGGCGCGGCCGCCCTCGCGCGCGAAGACCGTCTCGACGACGTCGGCCGGGCGCTCCGCTAGTGGTGCTCCTCGTCGGGGCCGTCGATCACCGGCCGGACCTCGACCTTGCCGCCGATGCGCAGCGACGGGGTCCGCCCGGCGATCTCGAGCGCCTCGTCGAGATCCGCGGCCTCGACGAGGAAGAACCCGCCCAGCTGCTCCTTCGTCTCGGCGAACGGTCCATCGGCGACGATCGTCCGGCCGTCCTCGGACCGCAGCGTGGTGACCGACGTGAGCGAAAGCTGCTCGCCACCTCGCATCAGCCCGGTCTCGCTAAGGCCGCCCGCGAACGTGGCGTACTCGTCCATCAGCGGTTGCCCCGCCCGCTCGACGAGCGAGGGGTCGTCGAAGATCAGGATCGCGTACTTCATGGGGCCGCTCCCCTTCCCGTTCGGCGGCGCCGATCGCCGCGCCTACCCTACCGACGAACTGCTGGCCGCCTTCTCGACGTTCGATCGCGTGATGGGCCGCGGATCGGTTGACGGAGCCAGGTTCGGATACGGCATAGTCCTCGGCGTGAACGACGAGGGCCGGGTCCGGCGCGACGCGATGAAGTACACCGCCGATCCGAGCGCGAGCTGAGCCGGCCACGCCCGTGAGGATGACGCTGCTCGGAACGGGCGTCCGAACACCGTTCGTCTTGCACGGGCTCGCGAACCGCGCCGCGGACCTCGACCTCGACGAGGTCGTCCTGCACGACGCGGACGCGGCGCGCTCGGAGGTGATGGCCGCCCTCGGGTCGCACCTGGCCGGATCGTGGGGCGCCTCGTTCTCGATCCGCGCCGAGCACGACCCACGCGCCGCGCTCGCCGGCTCGAGCTTCGTGTTCAGCGCGATCCGCGTCGGACAGGACCGGGCGAGGGCCCTCGACGAGCAGATCGCGCTCAAGCACGGCGTGCTCGGACAGGAGACGACCGGGCCGGGCGGGTTCGCGATGGCGCTCCGCACGATCCCCGCGATGCTCGAGTACGCCGGCCTGATCGAGGACGTCGCGCCCGATGCGATCGTCGTGAACTTCACGAACCCCGTCGGCATCGTCGTCCAGGCGATGACCGATCACTCGTCCGTCCGCGTCGTCGGCGTGTGCGACAGCCCCGTCAGCATGAAGCGCGGACTCGCGACGTTCCTCGGCGTGCCGGGCGACGCGCTGCACGTCGGATACGCCGGGCTGAACCATGCCGGATGGATCCATCGCGTGCTCGTCGACGGGCGCGATCGGATGCCGGAGCTGCTGGAGCGGTACGACGAGCTTCGCGCGATGGACGAGTCGTGGCGGCTGTTCGACGCGGAGCTCGTCCGGACGCTCGGCATGCTGCCGATGGAGTACCTGTACTTCTTCTACTACCGCGATCGCGCGCTCGAGCACGTTCTGCGATCGCACGGAACCCGTGGCGAGCAGATCGCCGAGCTGAACGACAGCCTGTGGCCGGCGCTCGAACGGTGCGTTCGCGCCGGCGACCACGAGGGCGCGCGCGAGGCGTGGGAGAACGCGATGGAGTCGCGGCACCGCACGTACTTCGCGCGCGAACGCGGCGAGGACGTCGGCGACGACTCGACGCGAACGCGGCCGGCCGAGCTGTTCGAGGGCGAGGGCTACGAGGGGCTCGCCACCGCCGTCATCACGGCGGCGTCGACCGGGCGGACGACGCCGCTGATCGTCGACACACGCAACCGAGGCTCGATCCCGCGCCTGGCCGACGACGACGTGGTCGAGGTCACGAGCCTCATCGATGGCGCCGGCGCGTCGCCGCTCGCCCAGGGCGCCCTGCCCGAGGCGGCGTACGCCCTGCTCGAGCCGCTCAAGGCATACGAGCGGCTGACGGTGCGCGCCGCGGTCGAGGGCTCGTACGACGCGGCCCTGCAGGCCCTGCTCGTGCATCCGTTGGTCGGGTCGTATCCGGCGGCGCGCGGCATCCTCGACGATTACCTCTCGGCGCACGCCGAGCATCTCCCCACGTTCCGCTGACGGGAGCCCGACCGCCGAGACGGTCAGTTCTCGAGCTGTCTCTTATACACATCTGACGCTGCCGACGATTACTT
>JBKPTC010000085.1:0-5183 GCA_046735355.1 bacterium | reverse complement strand
CCCTCGCCGGCGCCGCCACCGGCGCCGCCGGCACCGCCGTTGCCGCCGGACCCGTCGGCGCCGTTCGAGCCGTCACCCGATGCCGCGGCCGCGGCCTGGTACGCCGCGGTCGACACGCGCTGGAGCGTCTCGGCCAGCGAGTTCATCATCGAGCGGATCGCGTCGACGTCGTTGCCCTTGAGGGCCTCGCGCAGCGACGAAACCTTGTTCTCGACTTCGGCCTTGTCCTCGGACGAGACCTTGTCGCCGAGATCACGCAGCGAGCGCTCGGCCTGGAACGTCAGCGCCTCGGCCTGGTTCCGGGTTTCGACCTGCTCGCGGCGCTGGCGATCCTCGTCGGCGTGGTCCTGCGCGTCGCGGACCATCTTGTCGACGTCGTCCTTCGACAGCATCGACGAGGCCGTGATCCGGACCTGCTGCTCCTTCGACGTCGCGCGGTCCTTGGCCCGGACGTCGAGAATCCCGTTCGCATCGATATCGAACGTGACTTCGATTTGCGGAATGCCGCGCGGCGCCGGCGGAATGCCGTCGAGGATGAACCGGCCCAGCGTCTTGTTGTCCTGCGCGAAGTCGCGCTCGCCCTGAAGGACGTGGATCTCGACCTGCGACTGGTTGTCCGACGCCGTCGAGAACACCTGGGACTTCGAGGTCGGAATCGTCGTGTTCCGCTCGATCAGCTTCGTCATGACGCCACCCAGCGTCTCGATTCCGAGCGACAGCGGCGTGACGTCGAGCAGCAGGACGTCCTTGACGTCGCCCGCGAGGACGCCCGCCTGGATCGCGGCACCGATGGCGACGACCTCGTCCGGGTTGACGCCCTTGTGCGGCTCCTTGCCGTTGAACGTCGCCTTGACCGCGTCCACGACGGCCGGCATGCGCGTCTGCCCACCGACGAGGATCACCTCGTCGATGTCCGCCGGCTTCAGGCCGGCATCCTTGAGCGCGTTCTGGACCGGCGCCTTTGTCTTCTCGATGAGATCCGCGACGAGGTCCTCGAGCTTCGCTCGCGAGAGCGACATCACGAGATGCTTCGGGCCCGAAGCGTCGGCGGTGATATACGGCAGATTGATTTCGGTGGTCGAGGTCGAGGACAGCTCGATCTTCGCCTTTTCGGCGGCCTCCTTCAGCCGCTGCAGGGCCTGCTGATCCTTCGACAGGTCGATGCCCTGGTCCTTGCGGAACTCGGCCAGCAGCCACTCGATGACGCGCTGGTCGAAGTCGTCACCGCCGAGGTGCGTGTCGCCGTTCGTGGCCTTGACCTCGAACACGCCCTCGCCCAGCTCGAGGATCGAGATGTCGAACGTCCCACCGCCCAGGTCGTAGACGGCGATCTTCTCGTCCTTCTTCTTGTCGAGGCCGTAGGCCAGCGCCGACGCCGTCGGCTCGTTGATGATCCGCTTGACGTCGAGGCCCGCGATTCGGCCGGCGTCCTTCGTCGCCTGCCGCTGCGTGTCGTCAAAGTAAGCCGGGACGGTGATGACCGCCTCGGTCACCTTCTCGCCGAGATACGCCTCGGCGTCCGTCTTGAGCTTCTGGAGAATCATCGCGCTGATCTCCGGCGGCGTGTACGTCTTGCCGTCGCCGACCTTGACGACGACCCCGTCGCTCTTCGGGTCCTTCTCGACCTTGTAGGGGACGAGCTCCTTCGAGCGCTTCACCTCCGGGTCGTCCCAGCGACGGCCCATGAAGCGCTTGATTGAATACACCGTGTTGGTGGGGTTCGTGACCGCCTGCCGCTTCGCGAGCTGGCCTACGAGTCGCTCGCCGGTCTTGGTGAAGGCGACGACCGACGGGACGGTGCGGCCGCCCTCGGCCGAAGCGATGACGGTCGGCTCGCCGCCCTCCATGACGGCCACGACGGAGTTCGTCGTGCCCAGGTCGATGCCGATGATCTTGCCCATGTTGTTCCTGGCTCCCTGTCAGTCGTTGAGTGTGTCGGTGGTGGATTGCGTTGTTGTGTCTGTTGTTCGTTCCGTCCCGGCGTCACCATCGGTGGCGTCACTCACGCCGGCCGAACCGTCATGACCCGCCGCGACCGCGACGAGCGCCGGCCGGATCACGCGGTCGCGGAGCCGGTATCCGCGCCGGACCTCCTCGACGATCTCGCCGTCGCGCCGGTTGGCCGCCGGGACGTTCGCGATCGCGTCGTGCTCCCGCGGGTCGAACTTGCGGCCCGGCGACGCGTCGACGATGTTGACGCCCTCGCTCTCGAGCAGCGCGCGCAGCTTCCGGTCAATCGCGCCGATCCCCTCCGCCCACGGCTGATCGGCAAGCTCCGGCGGGCGCGCGTCGATCGCGCGGTCGAAGTCGTCGGCGATGGAGAGCACCTTGCGGATGAGATCCTCGCCGGCGAGCCCCAGCTCGCGCTCGCGCTCCTCGGACGTCCGTCGCTTGAAGTTCGCGAACTCGGCGCGCTCGCGCTGCAGCAACCCCAGGTATTCCTCGGCCTGGCTGCGCGCCGCCTCGAGCTCACCGGTGAGGCGCTCGATTTCGGCTACGAGCTTCGTCGGCGACACGTCGATCGCGTCGGCCCTTTCCTGGGCTCGTATTCGGTGGGTCATTTCGGCTGGAACTCCCGTTATCGCGAGCGGCCCGCGGGCCGCGCAGTTAGCAGTCAGTTATGTGGTCAGGCGTACAGGTGATCGACGAGCTCGTTCATCAGGCTGGACACGAACCCGACGGTGCCGATCGTCTGCGGATAGGGCATCCGTGTCGGCCCGAGGACGCCGACGACGCCGATCGCCCGCCCCGGCCGACCGTACGGCGCCAGCACCAGCGACACCTCGCGCATCTCTGCCGGCTGGTTCTCACCGCCGATGAAGACGCGGACGCGGCCCGACCCCGCCACGTCGCGGAGCAGCTGGCCAAGGTAGGTTCGGTTCTCCAGCACCGAGAACACGCGCCGCAGTTTGTCGCTGTCGGCGAACTCCGGCGCCTGCATCACGTTGAGCAGGCCGTCGCTGAAGATCTCCTCGATCACCGAGCCGTCGTAGTCGTCGACCATCCGCACGACGCGCTCGCCGATCCGGCGCGCGAGCTGGCCGGTGGGCGCGTGCTGATCGAGCCGTGCCACCGCGGACGCGGCGCCACGGCCGGTGAGACCGGCCAGTCGATCGTTGAGCAGCGCGGCCACGGAATTGAGGGCGGACTGATCAACTGGCTCCTCGAGGCCGACGAGCGCCTGCTTGATCGCCCCTTCGCGGAGGATGACGATCAGGCTCGCCAGCCGGTCATTGATGGCGACGAGGTCGATCCGCCGCACATGCGCCGCCTGCGGCTTCGCCGCCGTCGCGAGACCCGCGGATCGCGTCGCCGACGCGAGCGTGGTCGCCGCGAGGCGGAACCAGTGCTCGCTGGCGAACTCGACCTGACCGAACTGGTGCCGGATCATCAGCTGCTCGACCGCCGACAGCGGGGCGCTATCGACGATCGTCTCGACGTAGTAGCGATAGCCGGCGTCGGTGGGGATTCGTCCCGCTGACGTGTGCGGATGGGTCAGCAGCCCGGCCGCCTCGAGCTCGGACAGGATGTGGCGAACGGTCGCGCTCGACACGCCGAGCCGGTAGCGCTCGACGAGCGCCTGGGATCCGACCGGGGTCGCGGTCGTCACGTAATCCTCGATGACGGCCCGAAGGATTGCCTGTGCCCGGCTGTCCAGCGGGCCGCTGGTGCGAAACCTTCGCGCCAACGCCGATGCTCCTCGTGGGGAATGGTCGGCACGCTTCGTGCCCTGGTTAGCACTCTCCGTGCCAGAGTGCTAACTCGTTGGCCGGATGGTAGCAGTCGGCGCTCACGAGTGTCAACGAAACAAGGAGCTTTCGAGCGCCGCCATCGCGGTCAGCTCGGGAAGTCGCCGAGCGTGACCGCAACGTCGCGCTCCTGCCCGGCGCGGAGGATCCGGACCGTTGCCTTGTCGCCGGGGGCGTGCTTCCGAAGCGCCCCGAGCAGATCCTCCACCGTCTCGACCTGCTTGCCGTCGACCGCGACGACGAGGTCGCCGGGCTGGAGACCGGCCTTGGCCGCGGGACCACCGGCCACGACGTCGACAAGCAGCGCGCCGGAATCGGCCTGGATGCCGAACTGCTCGGCGATCTGCGGCGTGAGCTGGGCCGGCTGGACGCCGAGGTAGGCGTGCGCGACCTTGCCCTTGTCGATCAGCTGCCTGACGACATCCTTCACCGTCGGCGCCGGGATGGCGAAGCCGATGGAAACCGCGCTGGCGCTCGGCGGGATGTACGCGACGTTGATGCCGATGATCCGGCCGTCGCCGCCGACGAGCGCGCCGCCAGAGTTGCCGGGCGAGATCGCGGCGTCGGTCTGGACGAGGTCGACGAGCGCGGGTGAGTCCTGGGCCGAACCGGGAATCGCGCGACCCGTCCCCGAGATGATCCCTGCGGTGACGCTGTTCTCGAAACCGAGCGGGTTGCCGATCGCAATCGCGAGGCTGCCGACCGGCGGCAGCTGATCCGCGAACGTCGCTGCGGGCAGGTTCTGCCGTGACGCCTTGACCACGGCGAGGTCGCTGACGGGATCGGTGGCGAGAACGTCGCCGCTCGTGCGCGAGCCGTCGGCGAAGGCGATGGTTACCTTGTCGGCGCCTTCGACGACGTGATTGTTCGTGACGATGATCCCGTCTGCGCTCCACACGACACCGCTGCCCTGAGCGTTTTGGAGCAGGACCGAGACGACCGACGGCTCGACCTGGGCGACGATGGCCGGGATCTGGCCGAAGTCGGCGCCGGACGTGACGCCGCCCGGCGTCCCGGTTGCGCCGCCGCTGCTGCTCCCGCCGCCCGAGCCGGTCGCGGTCGTCGTTTCCGGGCTGCCGCCGGCGGCCGCCGCCGCCACCGCGGCCGATGCCGACGCCGAGCCCCCGCCGCTGCCTGACGCGTCGCTGTTGCCGCAACCGGCGACGAGCGTCACGCTGACGATCGCGGCGAGGACGGGGCCGAGGACGTGACGGGTTCGGTGCACCAATGGAATCTCGTCGCGCTCGGCTGCGGCAGCCCGGTCACGGCGCCACCGAAGTTTGCAGTCGTATCGCAGCGGTCAGACGAGGCGGGCGAACACCTCGTTGGAGAGGAGACGTCCACGCGTCGTGAGGACGACGCGGTGTTCGGGCGTCGTCGTCAGGAGCTTTTCGCCGAGCGCCCAGCTGAAGACGTCCGCGAGTGGTGCACGTT
>JBKPTC010000084.1:0-17913 GCA_046735355.1 bacterium | reverse complement strand
ACCTCGAGCTGCGCTCGGCGGCCGACGCGGCCGAGCCGTTCGAGAACCTCACCGCCTCGTGACGCTCGCCGCTCGGGCGGCCGAGACGCTCCAGCCGGCCGAGGTGTCGACGCGCGGGCCGTGGAGCAGCCGTCGCAACGGCTTCGGATCCATCGCCGTGCGAACGGATCGCGTTCGACGAGAGACGGACGTGGTCAGGACGCGTCGGCGATGAGCGCGTACTGCGGAACCGACTCGAGCGCGCCGAGGGCCGGCCTGGCGGCGATCCGACGCGCCCACTCGACGTCGCGCAGGCGGCGGAGGCGGACGCCGCGCCATCCGGCCGAGTAGACCGACTCGATCAGCGGCTCCGCAGACGGAAGCCGCGCGAGCGGCAGCTCGGCGAGGATCGCCTCGTCGTACTCGGCGTGATGATCGTGCGGGGTGCCGTACGCGCGGCGAAGGAGGTCGGCGAGCGCGTCGCGTGCCCGCGCGACCGCGTCGGTTCGGCGCCAGATGCCCTCGAACAACACCAGGCGGCCACCCGGCCGGACGACGCCGCGCCAGGCTTGCAGCGTCTCGACGGGGTTGGGCGACGTCCACAGGACGTGCCGCTCCATCACGGCGTCGAACGGTCCCTTCGGCGGCTCGTCCGCCCTGCCCACGACGAACTGCAGGACGAGCCCTCGCGCGTCCGCCTTCGACCTCGCCTGCTCGAGCATCGCCGGCGCGAGATCGAGCGCCGTGACCCGGTCCCCGAGCTCGGCGGCGAGCAGGCTCATCGCGCCCGTTCCGGCGCCGACGTCGAGTACCTCGGCCGGGGTCGCCGGCAGCGCGTCCTCGATGGCCGCCCGCCACGCCGCCGCCTCGACGGGATCCGAGGCGGCGTGCGAGGGAGCGTTGTCGTAGACCTCGGCGTCCGCGTTCCACCAGTCGCGGATGCGATCGTGGATCTCGGCCATCGGTCAGAACAGCGCGCTCGCGAGCTTGCGTCGGTACTCGACGACGAGCGCATCGTCGTCGCCGAGCGCCGTGAACACCTCGATCATGGCCTGACGCGCGTCGGGATCGTCACCGAGCGCGCCGAGCATGCCGTCGAGCGCCTCGCGCCACCTCCCCTGCGCCGCCAGCCGCTTCGCCGAGGGGAGCGTCCCCGGCTCACCCGCTCCGGCCCACGACGCGATCTCGAGCTCCGCGAGGAGGCGCTCGGCGTCCGCGTCCGGCAGGAGCGGCATCAACGTCTGACGCGCCTCGTCGGCGTCGCCGCGATCGACGAGCAGCCGGGCGAGCCCCAGCCGCGCCGCGCGGTTGCCGCCGTTCTGTTCGATCGCGTCCCGGAAGCCGGCCTCCGCGGTCGCGACGTCACCCGACGCGGCCTCGGTGGCGGCCGCCTCGGCCTCGCGGTCCGCATCGCTCGGCAACAGGCGGCTCACGAACTCCTGGACCATCGGCTCGGGGACGGCCCCGACGAACCCGTCGACCGGCTTGCCGTCCTTGAACGCGACGACCGTCGGGATGCTCTGCACGCCGAACTGTCCCGCGGTGTACGGGTTGGCGTCGACGTCGAGCTTGGCGAGCAGGAACTCGCCGTCGTGCTCGTCCGCGACCTTCTCGAGCATCGGCCCGAGCGTCCGGCACGGACCGCACCACGCCGCCCACAGGTCGACGACGACCGGACGGCGCTTCGACTCCTCGACGACGGCGTCCATGAAGTTGGCGTCGGTCGCCTCGATGACCGTCGTCGCTCCGGACCGCTGCTGTGTCTCACTCATGTCGTTGCTCCTGTTCGCTTGTTTTCCACGGTACCCGTCAGCCGCGGAACCGCCGCAGCCGCAGGCTGTTGGTGAGGACCGAGACCGACGAGAACGCCATCGCGGCCGCCGCGATGACCGGATTCAGCAGTCCGAGCGCCGCGAGCGGGATCGCGGCGACGTTGTACCCGAACGCCCAGAACAGGTTCTCGACGATCGTCCGGTACGTCCGTCGCGACAGCCCGATCGCTCGCACGACGCCGTCCAGGTCGCCCCCGACCAGCGTGATGTCCGACGCCTCGATCGCGACGTCGGTCCCCGTTCCGATCGCGATCCCGAGATCCGCCTGCGCGAGCGCCGGTCCGTCGTTGATGCCGTCGCCGACCATCGCCACGACACGCCCCTCGCCCTGCATGCGTCGGATCTCCGCGACCTTGTCGGCCGGATGCACGTCGGCCAGGATCCGATCGACCCCGGTCGAGGCGCCGATGGCGGCCGCCGTCTCGGCGTTGTCGCCCGTGATGATGGCGACCTCCAGACCGAGCCGATGGAGGCGGTCGACCGTTTCGGACGCCTCCGGCCGTACGACGTCCGCGAGCGACAGCACGCCACGCGCCCTGCCGTCCCATCCGACCCAGAACGTCGTCCGCCCGTGCGCCGCCGCCCGCCGCGCCTCGTCGTCGAGCCACGCGGGGACGTCGAGTCCCTCGTCCTGGAGCAGCGTCCGGCGGCCGAGGACCACGCGGCGCGCACCGACCGTCGCGGTGAGCCCACGACCCGCGGCCGCGCGGACGTCGCGGGCGTCCGCCACGTCGACGCCGCGAGCGCGAGCCCCTTCGACCACCGCGCGGGCGATCGGATGTTCGCTCGACCGCTCGACGGCGGCCGCGAGCGCCAGCGCTTCGTCGCCACCGGCGACGTCGACGAGCGCCATCCGTCCCGTGGTGAGCGTTCCGGTCTTGTCGAAGACGACCACGTCGATGCGGCGGGAGCGCTCGAGGACCTCGCCCCCGCGGATCAGCGCCCCGAGTTGCGCCCCGCGGCCGGTGCCGACCATGATTGCGGCCGGCGTCGCGAGGCCCAGCGCACAGGGGCACGCGACGATCAGCACGGCGACCGCCGGAACGAGCGCGTCGCGCGCGGTTCCGGCGACCACCAGCCACGCGACCGCGGTGGCCACCGCGACGGCCAGGACGACCGGCACGAACACGGCGGCGACGCGATCGGCGAGCCGCTGGATCGGCGCCTTGGACCCTTGCGCCTCGGCGACCAGCCGGACGATCTGCGCGAGCGCCGTCTCGTCGCCGACCCGCGTCGCGCGGATCAGCAACATGCCGTCGCGATCGATCGTCGCACCCGCGACGGCGTCGCCGACCTCCTTGTCGACCGGAACCGACTCCCCCGTCAGCATCGATTCGTCGACCGCCGCCGCACCCTCGATCACGACGCCATCGGTCGGGATCTTCTCCCCCGGCAGGACCCTGAGCGTCCAGCCGGGCTTGACCGCGTCGACGGGCACGCGCAGCTCCTTATCGCCGCGGACGACCCGGGCGTCCTTCGCGCCGAGCTCGAGCAGCCGCTTGATCGCCTGCGACGCGCTCCCCCTCGCACGCGCCTCGAGCCACCGCCCGAGGAGGAGGAACGCGATGATGACGGCGCTGCTGTCGAAGTACAGAGCCCCGCCGTCGAAGAGCGCCCAGACAGAGTACGCGTACGCCGCGAGCGTTCCGAGCGCGATCAGCGTGTCCATGTTGGCGGAGCGGCTCCGAGCCCGGGCAGCTGCTCCGCGGAGGAACGGCGATCCGGCCACGAACTGCACGGGCGTCGCGAGCGCGAACGCCGTCCATCGCGCCCACGTCTGCTCCATGAACGCCATCGACAGGACCATCACGACGACCGCGAGCGGCCACGCGATCGCCATACGTCGCAGCCACGAACGCTCCTCGCGACGGGCGTCCGCCTCCTGCTGGTCCACGTGGACGCGCAGGTCGTAGCCACGCGCCTTCACGGCCTCGCGCAGCGCGTCGAACGGCGCGGCGTCGCCCGCCAGCCGGACGACGGCCTCGCCGGTGGCGAAGTTCACCGACGCCTCGACCCCTGCCTGCTTGTTCAACGTCTTCTCGACGCGCGCGGCGCATGATCCGCACGTCATGCCCAGGACGTCGAGCCGCAGCTCCCGGATGTCGAGGTCCGTCTTCGCCATCGCCCTCACCGCCCGGCGAAGCGCGCGACCGCCGTGAGGAGCTCGTCGACCTTGTCCTCGCCGGTCCCGTGCTGGATGCTGTCCTTCACGCAGTGGCGAACGTGATCGTCGAGCAATCCCATCCCGACCGCGCGAAGCGCCGCCGTCGCCGAGTTGACCTGCGTCAGGATGTCGATGCAGTACTTGTCGTCCTCGACCATCCGCTGGAGACCTCGGATCTGTCCCTCGATCCGCCGGAGCCTCGTCAGGACGTCGTCCTTGTTCATCGCGTATCCCGCCATCTGCGCCTCGCCGTCGCGTCTCGCGGCCGTCCACGCGGACGGCCTCACGCGCGGAGTATACCCTGCCGGGGTACCCCTCGCCCAAACAGGCCGACCGGAGGGCCGTTCGCCCGGGCCACAGGGCCGGAGCGGGTAGGAACCCGCAGGCCCGATGCTAGACTCGCCGTCCGAGGAGGGTGATGTGGCGACCCGAGTAGGTGCCGAGACATCACACGAGGCACTCGGCCTCCGCGCCGACGACCTCCTCGACATCTACCGGTTCATCGTCACCGCCCGCCTCTGCGACGAGGCCTCGTTCCGGCTCAACCGTCAAGGGAAGGCGCCCTTCGTCGTGCCGGTCTCCGGCCACGAGGGGTGCCAGGTCGGAACGGCGTACGCGCTCGAACGCGGGCGCGACATCTGGCTCCCCTACTACCGCGACCTCGCGGTCGTGCTCGTCGCCGGATTCACGCCCAAGGACGTCTTCCTGGGCCTCTTCGCCAAGGCCGACGATCCGTCGTCGGGCGGCCGGCAGATGCCGTCACACTGGGGTTCGCGGCGGCTCGGCATCATGTCGCACTCCAGCCCGATCGGAACACAGATCCCGCACGCGGCCGGCATCGCGTACGCGGCCAAGTATCGAGGCGAGCAAACCGTCGTGGCCTGTTGGTTCGGCGAGGGCGCGACGAGCGAGGGCGACTGGCACGAGGGTCTCAACTTCGCCGGCATCCACCGGCTTCCCGTCGTCTTCGTGTGCGAGAACAACCAGTACGCGATCTCCGTCGCCCAGAAGCACCAGATGGCGATCGAGAACGTCGCCGACCGGGCTCCCGCGTACGGGTTCCCCGGCGTGGTCGTGGACGGCAGCGACCCGCTCGCGTGCTACTCCGCGATGAAGGAGGCGGTCGAGCGCGCCCGCGCGGGGGACGGCCCGACGCTCATCGAGGCCAAGACGTACCGATTCTTTCCGCACACGTCGGACGACGACGACCGGTCCTATCGCTCGCGCGAAGAGGTCGAGGCTGCCAAGCACAAGGATCCGCTGCAGATCTTCTCCGGGTACCTGATCGACCACGGCATCGCGGACGCGGCGACCCTCGATCAGATCCGCGCCGAGATCCGCACCGACATCGACCGTCAGATCGACGAGGCGTGGAACGCTCAGGACCCCGATCCGGCGACGCTGGAACGTCGCGTGTTCGCCGAGGGCTGAGATGACCGAGAAGAACGTCGTCACGGCGATCCACGACGCGTTGCACGACGAGATGGCGTCGGATGACCGCGTCGTCGTCCTCGGTGAGGACATCGGCGTCCGCGGCGGCGTCTTCCGGATCACGCAGGGATTCGTGGACGAATTCGGTGAGGCGCGCGTCATCGACACGCCGCTTGCCGAATCGATGATCGTCGGTCTCGCGATCGGCATGTCGCTCCACGGGCTCGTCCCCGTCGCCGAGATCGAGTTCGCCGACTTCATCCATCCTGCCTTCGACCAGATCGTCTCGGAGGCGGCGCGCATGCGATACCGGACGAACGGCGACTTCGGGCTCCCGATGGTCATCCGTGTTCCCTGGGGCGGCGGCATCCACGGCGCGCTGTATCACTCGCAGTCGATCGAGGCGTTCTACGGCCACGTCCCGGGGTTGAAGGTGGTTGCCCCGTCGACGCCGGCCGACGCCGCCGGGTTGCTGCGCTCGGCGATCCGCGATCCCGACCCGGTGTTGTTCCTCGAGCACAAGAAGACGTACCGGCTCATCAAGGGCGACGTGCCGGACGATCCGTTCACCGTGCCGATCGGGAAGGCCGACGTGAAGCGCGAGGGGGAGGACCTGACCGTCGTCGCGTACGGGCTCATGCTGCATCAGTGCCTCGACGCCGCGAGCCGGCTCGAGGACGAGACCGGGATGCACGCGGAGGTCGTCGACGTGCGAACGATCGCGCCGCTCGACAAGGAGACGATCCTCACATCGGTGCGGAAGACGGGCAAAGCGATGGTCGTGTACGAGGACAACCGGACGTACGGCGCAGGCGCCGAGATCGTCGCCACGATCGCCGAGGAGGCGATGTTCGACCTCGACGGGCCGCTCGTGCGGATCGGCGGACCTGACGTACCGGCGATGGGCTTCGCCGCCGCGCTGGAGCACGCCTTCATGCCCGACACCGACCACATCTACGCACGGATGCTCGAGCTCGCGCGGTTCTAGCGCGGGGTCCGCGTCCGGCACACCGGTCACGCGCCGACGGCCACGACGGCTCGCGTGGCGTCCCCGATTCAGGCATCCCCCGCCCGGACCGATACCTCCCGCAAGGGGCACGCATCTCGATGGCTCGAACCGACCCGCCGGGCACCGATCGGTCGCGCGCGCTGCGCGACCTCCTCGTCGTCGCCCTGGTGACGGCCGCCTCGTTCGTGTTCTTCGTCGTCACGCGGTCCGCCGACGCGATGGAGCGGTCGCTCGCATCGGCCCTCGGCGCCTCGGAGGACGAGGTCCTTCTCGGATTCGGGCTGGCCGCCGCCGGGCTCGGGCTGCTCGCGCTGCTCCGCTGGCGCGACGCCACCGCCCATCTCGGCGCGCGGCGCGCGGCCGAGGACCGGCTGCGGGCCGTCGTCGAGAAGATCCCGGCCGTCTCGTACACCTGGGACCCGAACCCCGCGCCCGGCGAGCCGCGCGTGCTGTACGTGAGCCCACAGGTCGAGCCGATCCTCGGGTTCACGGTCGAGGAGTGGATGCACGATCCGGAGCTGTGGCTGCGCCAGGTGCATCCGGAGGACCGGGAGAGCGTGCTCGCGCAGTCGGAGCTCGCCGATCGGACCGGCCAGCCGTTCGTCGCCGAGTACCGTCATCGCCGCCCGGACGGCCGCTACGTGTGGATCCACGAGGAGGCGCTCGCCGTCGCGATCGGGCCGCGAGGCCCGTCGCTCGTCCAGGGCGTGATGTACGACGTGACCGAACGCCGCCGGGCGGAGGAGCGTATGCGCGAGGCGGAGGAGCGGTACCGCACCCTCGTCGAGCGCGTTCCGATCGTGACGTACGCCTGGGACTCGTCGCATCCGGACGGACGACCGTTCCGGTACGTGAGCCCTCAGCTCGAGCCGCTGTTCGGCATCTCGGTCGACGAGTGGTCCAGCGACGGCGCGGCGTGGAGGCGACACGTCCATCCGGACGACGTCGATCGCGTCGTCGAGACGTGGACCGAGGCGAGGCGGCTCGGCGTTCCGTTCCGGGCGGAGTACCGAGTCGTCCGTGCCGACGGCTCGTTCGCCTGGGTTCGCGACGAGGCGGTGCCGGTCGGCGTGGACGACGAGGGGCGCGAGACGTATCAGGGCGTGATGGTCGACATCACGGAGCGCCGCCACGCCGAGGAGCGCGTCCGCGAGGCCGAGGAGCGCTATCGAACGCTCGTCGAACAGCTCCCCGCCATCACCTACGTCGAGACGGACGGGCGCACGACGTACATCAGCCCGCAGATCGAGACGGTTCTCGGGTTCACGCCGCAGGAGTGGCGATCCGATCCGGCCCTGTGGACCCGGCAGCTGCACCCGGACGACCGAGAGCGTGTGCTCGCGGAGGATGCCGCCGAGTATGAACCCGGCCAGATCTTCAGCACCGACTACAGGATCTTCGCCAAGGACGGCCGGCTCGTGTGGCTGCACAACGAGGCGGTTCCGGTCCTGGACGGCGACGGACGACCTCGCGCGTGGCAGGGCGTCGTGATGGACATCACCGCGCAGAAGGACGCGGAGGAACAGCTGCGCGCGGCCGAGCAGCGGTACCGCGCGATCGTCGAGCACATCCCCGGCGCGATCTACGTCGATGCACCGGACGGATCGATGCGCACGATGTACGCGAGCCCTCAGATCGCGAAGATCCTCGGCGTCTCGCCGCAGGAGTGGATGGATGATCCGGAGCTGTGGCTTCGGATCATGCATCCGGAGGATCAGGATGCGATGGGCCGCGGCTATCTCGACGCGATCGAACGCGGCTCGAGCTGGCAGGGCGAGTATCGGGTCCTGCATCCCGACGGCCGGTGGGTGTGGGTGCACGACGAGACGACGTTCGTGTACGACGAGGACGGGCGGCCGCTGTTCCTCCAGGGCGTGCTCTTCGACATCACCGAACGCCGTCGCGCCGAGGAGGCGCTGGTGTCGAGCGAGAGACGCGAGCGCGACGCGGCCGAACGCCTGCGCGCGCTCGACGAGATGAAGAACACGTTCCTCGCCGCCGTGTCGCACGAGCTGCGGAGCCCGCTGACGTCGATCCTCGGCCTCGCGCTGACGGTGCAGCAGCAGGAGCTCTCGGCCGCCGATCGCGGCGAGCTGCTCGAGCGGCTCGTCGCGAACGCGCGGAAGCTCGACCGACTGCTCGGAGACCTGCTCGATATCGACCGGCTGAACCGAGGGATCGTCACGCCGCAGTACCGGGTCGTCGATCTCGAGGACGTCGTCCGTCGCGCCGTCGAGAGCCTCGACGTCGTAGGCGACCGCTCCATTTTGCTCGAGCTGTCGCCGGTGACGATCGAGGCGGATCCCGCGAAGATCGAGCGCATCGTCGAGAACCTCGTCGTCAACGGTCTCCGGCACACGGCGAAGCCGGTCAGCGTTTGGGTGCGCGTCGAGCCTGCGCCCGGCGGAGCGCTGATCGCCGTGGAGGACGACGGGCCCGGTGTCGCGCCCGAGCTCCGGCGCGAGATCTTCGCGCCGTTCCGGCAGGGACCGACGGCGTCGGCGCACTCCCCCGGAACCGGCATCGGCCTGTCGCTCGTGTCGATGTTCGCCGACCTGCACGGTGGACGCGCCTGGGTCGAGGAGCGCTCGGGCGGCGGTGCGTCGTTCCGCGTCTTCCTGCCCGCCGCGCCGGCCGAGAGCAGCGTGACGCCGGCGGAGGGCATGGCGGTCGCTACCGGGGACGGGGGCTAGACTCGCGTCTCCGATGCAGGTCCGCGATCACAACCCGCGCAATCGCCGCCTGTACCTCCCGATCGTGTCCACAACCGGAGCGCCGGCCGAGACCGCCCGCAAACCGCCGTGGCTGAAGGTCCGGCTGCAGACCGGCCCGACGTACGCCGAGCTGAAGTCGCTGATGCGCGGTCTCCAGTTGCACACCGTGTGCGAGGAGGCCTCGTGTCCGAACATCCACGAATGCTGGGAGGAGCGTGAGGCGACCTTCCTGATCCTCGGCGACCGATGCACACGGCGGTGTGGGTTCTGCGACGTCATGACGGCGCGTCCGGACCCCGTCGACGAGGACGAACCCCGGCGTATCGCCGAGGCGGTGGCCGCGCTCGGGCTTCGGTTCGTCGTGCTGACCGGCGTCGCCCGAGACGACCTTCCGGACGGCGGCGCACGGATCTGGGCCACCGCGATCCACTCGATCCGCGATGTCGTGCCCGGATGTGGCGTCGAGGTGCTGCCGAGCGACTTCAAGGGCGGCGAACGCGACGTCACGACGGTGATCGCCGCGGAGCCGGACGTCTTCGCGCACAACCTCGAGACGGTCCGGCGCCTGCACGGACGCATCCGTCCCGCGTTCGGCTACGACCGCTCGCTCGACGTGTTGCGTCTGGCCAAGCGCGTTCGGCCGGCGCAGATCACGAAGTCGAACCTGATCCTCGGCATGGGCGAACGCCCGGACGAGATCCCGTCGGCGCTGGGCGATCTCGCCGACGCCGGGTGCGACATCGTCACGATCGGTCAGTACCTGCGGCCGAGCGATCAGCACCTCCCCGTCGATCGCTGGGTCACGCCCGAGGAGTTCGCGGAGTGGAAGCGCGTCGGCGAGGATCTCGGGATCCGCCACGTCGAATCCGGTCCACTCGTTCGAAGCTCGTATCACGCCGGTAAGCAGCTCCGCCGCGCTCTCGCGACATCGGCATAGCGAGCGCGAACGCGACGCGTCGGGGGGGTTCGGAGGGACTCAACAAGCAGCGAGCGCGAACGCGACGCGTCGGGGGGCTCGGGGGGACTCAAGTAGCGAGCGCGAACGCGCGAGCGATAGTCCCCCCGGAAGAAAGTAAGGAGGAGCCGGCCTGTAAGCCGGATCCTGTGAGCCGCCTCGCGGCGGCCCGGCGGCCATCTCTCTGAGCCCCTCGTCGGGACCCCGGCGGCGTCCCGGTACCACGGACGCCGCTCGTGCGGCCTACCCGGGAGCATCGGACGGGCCGCCCAGCTCCCTGCTTGGCCTTGCTCCGGGTGGGGCTTGCCGAGCCGGACCGGTCACCCGATCCGCTGGTGAGCTCTTACCTCACCGTTTCACCCTTACCGCCGCACCGAGGCGCGGAGGTGGTCTGCTCTCTGTTGCGCTTTCCGCGGGTCACCCCGCCTGGGCGTTACCCAGCACCCTGCCCTGCGGAGTCCGGACTTTCCTCGACCGATCGAACGATCGACCGCGGCCGCCCGGCCGGCTCCTCCGAGGGAAGTATAGGGACGCGGTCGGCGGTGCTATTCCTCGGGTGGCCAAAGCGGCGGGTCGGGCTCGGCCGGCAGCCACGTCGCTCCCTGGGCCGCGAGCCAGGCGTCCACCCCCACGTTCGCGAGTCGGTCGGCCTCCTTGTTCCGCTCCCGCGGGACGTGTCGATACTCGATCGTTCGGAACCGCTTGGCGATCGAGCGCGCCTCGGCGTGCAGCCGTTGCAGCGTCGGATGCTTGACGCGGTAGTTCCCCTTCAGCTGCTCGATGAGCAGCCGGCTGTCGGACCTGAGGAGGACGTCGGTCGCCCCGAGCTCCTCGGCCCGCGCGAGGCCGTCGATCGCCGCGGTGTACTCGGCGACGTTGTTCGTGGCGACGCCGATCCCGCGGCCGATCTCGGCCACGACCTCTCCGTCGGGTGACGTGATCTGGACGCCGACGCCCGCCGGGCCCGGATTTCCCCGGGCGGCGCCGTCGGTCGAGACGATCAGGCGAAGATCAGGATCCGCCGGCAGTGTTCGCACCGCCTGATGCCGTCCGTCTTCTTCAGATGGGCGATCTCGAGCGCCGAGAGCTGCTCGTGACAGGCCTGGCAGACGCCGTCGACGAGCGCGGCCGCGCCGACGCCCTTCTTCTGTCGCCGGAGATCCTCGTACAGCTCGAGCAGCTCCGGATCGAGCTCCGGCGTGATCGCCCCGCGCTCCGCGCGCTTGGCCGCGAGGTCGGCGCCGATCCGGTCGAGCTCGTGCACGGACTCGCCGCCGGCCTCTTCGAGACGGGTCCGGAGCTTCGCCACGCCGTCCTCCATGGAACCGGCGCGGTTCTCGAGGTCCTCGCGGCGCTCCATCAGCTCCAGCAGCTCGTCCTCGGTCCTCGACCGTCGGTCGCGGATCGACGCGATCTCGTGCTGGATCGCATCGAGTTCCTTGGCGTTGGCGACGCTGCCGTCGTATAGACGCTTCTCCTCCGCCGCGGCCTTCTGATTCATCGTGTCGACCTCGTGCTCTAGGCGCGACTGCGTCCGCGAGACCTCGTCGAGGGCCAGCCGGAGCTCGCCCAGCGCCGCTTCGGCCTCCTCGGTCTGCCGCCGGACGGCGGCGAGCTCGGCGCCGGCCTCGAGCTGGGCGCGTCGCGTCTCCAGACGGTCGACCGACGTGTCGAGCGCCTGCAGATCGAGAAGCAGGTCCATCCCGCGCATCGAGCAAGCGTAGCGGAGACGTTGGACAGCGCGACTCAGACGAGCCTCAGCTGCTGCGGTGTCGCATCCAGCTCGGGGTCGGCGCGGTTCCATCGCTCCGGCCGGTTCGGATCGTCGCCGCGCTCCGCGCGGGTGCCACCGAGCGCGCGCACGATGCCCGAGACGCGCGCGCCGAGCGCCTTGCGCTCGTCGGCCGATGCGTACGCCTTGGCGTACATCTGTCGGTATCGCGGCACGAGGTCCGGATACTGCTCCTCGAGCCACGGCATGAACTCCTCGCGGACGCCGGCGCGAAGGTGGAGCAGGATCGGCGAGACGTGCGTCGCCCCGGCGTCGAGCGCCGCAGCCGCGACCTCGCGCAGCTGTCGCGGGTTGTCCGTGATGCCGGGCAGGATCGGCGCCATCAGCACGCCGCACGGGATGCCGGCGTCGTTGAGCGCACGGACCGCCTCGATCCGGCTACGCGGATGCGGAGTTCCGGGCTCGGTCCGGCGCCACGCGTCCTCGTCGAGCGTTCCGATCGAGAACGCGGTTCCGACGTCCGTCACCTCTGCGGCGGCCTGGAGGAGCTCGAGATCCCGCAGGATGAGCGTTCCCTTCGTGAGGATGGAGAACGGGTTCCGGTAGTCCGTCAGCGCCCGGAGGATGCCGGGCATCAGCCGATACCTGCCCTCGGCGCGCTGGTACGGATCCGTGTTGGTTCCCATCGCGATGTGCTCGCCCTTCCAGCGCTTGGCGGCGAGCTCGCGCCGAAGGACGTCGGACGCGTTGACCTTGACGACGATCTTGGTCTCGAAATCGATCCCGGCGTTCATGTCGAGGAACGTGTGCGTGGGCCTTGCGAAGCAGTAGACGCAGCTATGCGTGCAGCCTCGGTAGGGGTTGATCGACCAGTCGAAGGGGACGCCGTTGCCCGGCACGCGGTTGATGATGGACTTGGCCTCGACCTCGATGAACTCGATGCCGCGGAACTCGGGCGTGTCGAAGGTCCGCCGCGCGATCTCGAAGAGCTGTTCGGGCATGGGATCGAGGATAGAACGTGTGTTCGATTCGGACAAGACGTCAGACGCGGACGGCGCGTCCGTACGACGCGACGAACCGTGCGCGGAACGGGGTGTGGTCGGCGGTCGGGATCTCGCGGCCGTTGACGACCAACCGGACGGCCGAGCCGTCGTCCACGACCACATCGACGGCCGGCGTGCCGGGGTGCCGCAGGAGCGAGCGGAACCGGAGCCGCCGCGGCTCGACCGTGCGCTTGACTGCCTTGTCGCCGTCGACGAACACCTCGACGTGGGTCGCAACCAGGACGGTGAGGACTACGCGGATCGGCGCCTCGACCTTCGGCGAGGCGTGGATGCCGTGCACGCGGTGGACCCCGGCCGGCAGCGTCAGGAGGCGCGACCGGGCCGCGTCCACGCCCGCACCGTTCGGCGCGTCACCGGCGGCCAGCACCGCCTGCGCGATCAGACCGAGCATCGCGGCGGCCGCCGCCACCCGGACGAGCCGGCCGACCCATCCGCGCGGGGGATCGAGCTCGCCGACGAGGCGAAGCGGCGGCGGCGGCGCCGGCGCTCGCTCCTCGAGCGCGATGACGAGCGGCGCGTCGTCCACGCCCAGATACCGGGCGTACTCCCTCAGGAAGAACCGCGCGTAGATCGGGCCCGGAAACGCGTCGGTGCCGGCATCGTCCTCGAGCGCCTCGAGGTACCGGGGCCGGATACGCGTACTGCGCGAGGCAGCGTCGACCGACACACCGCGCGCTTCGCGTGCGCGGCGCAGCACCGGCCCGATGCCGGCGCGCGGGGAAAGGTCCGCCTGCAACGCTTCAGTGAACTCCGGCCATGGGGTTCGAACTGTGGCCGTCAGTATCCGAAGTACAACGGCGCGCGGTCAAGTCCGCACACGGCCTACGGCATCCGCCGAGCGATGTGTGGAAGCACCGACGTCCGGGAAGCCATTGCCCCGGAGGTGATCCGCATGTCGCTCGAGGAGGACGTGGATCGTCATCTGGCGGCGATCCGGGCGCGCGACCTCGAGACGCTCGCGGACACCGTCCATCCCGAGGACGTGGTTCTCGTGAGCTCGACGGGCACCGTCTCCCTCGGGCGCGAGGCGTTCCTCGACGTTCACCGGGAGTGGTTCGCGTCGACGACCTGGACGCTCGAACCTGACCTCATCCATCTACGCGAGGGAACGGACCTCGCGACGGTCTTGCTCTCGTTGCGCTACCGCGACGGCGATACGGATGAGTCGAGCGTCCTGTCGCTCGTGTTCCGCAACGACGGCGACCGCTGGTTGATGGTGCAGGACCAGAACACGCCGGTGCGATCGACGGAGGACTGAGCGCTATCTGCCGACGGCGTCGTCGGCGAACGTCACGATCCTCGCCTTCAGCTCGGGACGGTCCCGGAGGATCCCCGTTCCGTGGCCGGATCCGCTCACGATCACCGGTTGGACGCCGAGCGCGGCCGCTAGCGCCCGGGCGTCGTTCGCGTACGGCTGGTTGCCGGCGGCCGCCGCGACGAACGCGGGGATCGAGTCACCGATGGAGCGAGCCGCGTCGATCGCGTCGTAGGAGGTCTGCGGCGCGGACAGACTCACGATCGCATGCGCATCGAGCTCCCCCGCCATCGCGATCGACAGGGACGCACCCAGCGATCCTCCGGCCAGCACGATCGTACCGGCTCCGGTGTCGCGCGCGTAGCCGACCACCGCGCGGAGGTCCACGTTCCGCTTCGTGAAGTCCTCGTCACCCGTCGAGTCGCCCACCCCGCGCGCGTCGTACGCGATCGCACGCCAGCCGTCGCGGACGAACGACGTCGCGAGACCGTAGAAGTCCTCCTTCGTTCCGGTCGCGCCGTGCGACAGGACGACGACGTCCGAGCCTGTTCCCGCGACGACGACGTTCAACGTGATGCCGTCCGGCGTGCTGACCTTGACGATCGTGGATCCGGGCGGCGGCGTCGCGTCCGGTGCGTTCGAGCAGGCCGCCGCGAGCAGGGCGAGGACGGAGACACAGGCCGCGGCCGACACGATCCGCACCGACGGATCGTAGCCGCGGCGCCGGCGCCCGGCTGTCGGCGTTCGCGCCGCGGCCACGTCAGACGCGCTCGACGAGCAGCCGGTAGCGGCCGCCCGAATACCAGCCGCTGACCTGCACGTAGTACCTCCCCGTCTTGCGGGCGAGGAACTCGACGCTCTCGTCGGCGCCTGCGCCGCCGGACTCGGCCTGCAGCGCGGGGCAGGCGCGACCGAGGAAGCACCCGCGCGTGAACTGCGCGATCTCCTTGGTTCCGGGCTTCCAGACCCACAGATCAAGGTCGGCGCCGTTCGCGCCGTCGAGGACGATGCGGTAGCGGCCGCCCCGGTGCAACCGCCGGCGGTACACGTCGTTGGCGTCGTCCGGCCACGCCACGCGGCCGCCGACGCTCGGGCCGCGCATCCGTCGGGCGCCGTCGATGTTGCCGTCCGAGCGCGGCGTCGCGTCGGTCGTCGGCGCCGTCAGCGCGCGGAGCGCGTTCAGCCGCCCCTGCGTGACCGTGAAGTTCCCCGTCAGCGCGCGGTCGGGAAGGCCCGTCACCACACCGTTCCGCGTGTACAGAACGAGGGCCCGTGGTCGATCAACGCCGTTCATGATGGCGTTCTTGACCTTGGCCGGCGGATAGCCCGGGTGCTCCGACCGCACGAGTCCGGCGACGCCCGACACCATCGGCGCGGCCATCGACGTGCCGTCGAGCATGCGGTAGTCGCCGTCGAACTCGGCCCTGCCCGTCCCCTGCGCGACCGTGCTCAGGATGTCGACGCCCGGAGCGGCCAGGTCCACCGAGTCATGCCCCCAGTTGGTGAACGCGCACCGCGCGACCGGTACGTCCTCCTCACGGCAGACCGACGCGTAGCCGTACTCGTCCCGATCGTTGCTCGCGGCGACCGACACGATATTTCCGAGCGTGTACGAGGCCGGATACACGGGCGCAGCGATCTCGGAGCTCAGATAGAACGGCACGTCGTTGTCGGCGCTGCCGTTGCCGGCAGCCGCGACGACGAGCACCCCGGCACGTCCGGCGAGCGCGATCGCGTGCCGCTCGGCCGCCGACCAGGCGGGAGATCCGAAGCTCATGTTGATGACGTCGGCGCCGTGATGGATCGCGAAGTCGATCGCCTTCAGCTCGGCCCCGAGCGTCAGCCCCGTTCCGTTGCCGATCCGAAGCGCCATGATGCGGCAGTCTGGACAGACGCCCGCGACGCCGAGCCCGTTGTTCGGCTCGGCCGCGATGATGCCGGCGACGTGCGTTCCGTGCGAGTTCTCGACGGTCGTCCCGACCGGCGAGGGATCCGGATCGTGGTCGGCGAAGTCCCACCCGTGCAACGGATGGGCCGAACCACCGTCCCAGAGCCGATCCTGCAGATCGGGATGGCCGATGTCGACGCCCGTGTCGAGCACGGCGACGACGGTCGGCGTGTGCAGCGTCTGCTCGCTCCACGCATGGGGGGCGTGGATGTCGGCTCCGGGCGACCCGCGCCGCGACCTCAGGACGTCGTCGTCGTCGCGCGAGTAGCTCGTGATGTGATGCGACTGCCCGGTGTTCTCGAGCGCCCACTGCTCGTCGAAGAACGGGTCGTTCGGCGCGTCGATGGTCGCGATCCGGTCGGGCTCGGCGAATCTGACGAGCGGCGAGGCTTCGAGCCGACGGACCGTCGAACCGACCGACGCGCCGGGCGACAGCCGGAGGACGTCGACCGCACGCCCCGGCTCGCGGCCCATCGAGGACGATGCGGTCGCCGCGACGAGCGAACGTCGAGCCACGGCGTCGGCGCCGCGGCGCCACACGACGACGACCCGGCCCGGAACGTACTTGGCCGCGGAGCTGCCCCACGGAACCTTCCGCCGATCGAGCCCGACCGCCGAGGCCGGCCGCCCGGATGCCGACGGCGCGGGTGAGGTCTGCGCCGAGGCGATGGAGCCCGTCAGCGCGGATGTGGTGGCGAGCACGGCAAGCGCCGATCGAAGGTGCGCCGAACGAGGCTGCCGGGTCATTCGCGGCTCAACGTAGCATGCAGTCGGACGCAACACGCGGTCGCTTGCGCGGCAGCGGCGCGCGTCGGCGCCGAGTCGCCGTCGGTGGGCGCTGGAGGATTCGAACCTCCGACCGCTCGCTTGTAAGGCGAGTGCTCTACCCCTGAGCTAAGCGCCCGGCAGCCAGACGGGCTCGGCCGGTCGACCCTGTCCCCTGACGTGGCCGCACGCGCGGCAGACGACCTCTCCGAGCGTGGCGGACAACCGCGTGCCGCCGCAGGCCTCGCACCGGTCGAGCTGGACCGCCCAGTCGGGACGGTCCTCCTGGCACGTGGGACAGACGAGCGCCTGTTGCCCCCCCACCGTCGCCCGAACCCACGGCCGGTCACGCTTCGACGGATCGAACGTCGCCCGACCGCACAGGAAGCAACGGGGGGTGGACGTACGATCGGCCGTGACGAGGTCGTCGATCGAACTCACGGGCGGACAGGATAGGTCACGCCTCCGAGGATGACCGGTGGCGAGGAGGCGGTGGCTCGACCCGCCCGGACACCGCGGGCCGAATGCCCGCATCGCCGACGCGCGCCGTGCCTACCATCGATCCGAGACCGACGAGGGAACGGAGGGACCGGCGATGCAGACGGATGGCGAACGGACGGAGATCGAGCGCGCCGTCGTCGGGGTGGTTCGCGGCGAGGACGTCGCGCTCACGCGGGGCGGGGCGGGGGTCGTGGTGGCGCGCCACGACGTCTCGATGCGACAGGGCGGCGGCGGTCCGATCGTCGCCGGCGGCGACGTGTCGTTCCGTCAGGGCGGCGGCGGTCCGGTGTTCGCGCGCGGAAACGTGACGCTCGAGCAGGGCATGATGCAGACGGTCCTCGCCGGTGGCGGCGTGACCGTCGGCCCGCGCGGGTTCGTCGGCGTCGCGCTCGCGCCGAAGATCACCGTCGAGCCGGGCGGGCGCGTCCTCATGACGGTTCGACAGGCGGTCGGCTTCGGCGCCGCGGCGGGGCTCGTGGCGGCGCTGGTGCTCGGCCTGCGGCGCCGAACGGCGCGCTGACCCGTCAGAGCCCCGCCTGCTCGCCGATCGGACGGGGTTCCACG
>JBKPTC010000083.1:0-10098 GCA_046735355.1 bacterium | reverse complement strand
CATCAAGACGGTGGAGGACCTGCACGAGGCGCTCGTCGGGTCGGCGCCGGGGCTTCGGTTCGGCATCGCGTTCAACGAGGCGAGCGGGCCACGACTCGTCCGCAGGACCGGCAACGACGACGAGCTCACCGAGCTCGCGGCCCGCAACGCCGAAGCGATCGGCGCGGGGCACCTGTTCGTGATCGCGCTCCGGGACGGCTTCCCGATCAACGTGCTGAACGCGGTGAAGGGCGTGCCCGAGGTCTGTCGCGTCTTCTGCGCCACGGCGAACCGGCTCGAGGTCGTCGTCGGGCGAACCGCCCAGGGTCGCGCGGTGCTCGGCGTCGTCGACGGGGAGCCGCCGCTCGGGGTCGAGACCGACGCCGACGAGGTCGAGCGAAAGCAGCTCCTCCGGAGGTTCGGCTACAAGCTGTGAGCGCGATCCCGATCTCTCCGGAGTTCCTTCGCGGCCTTCGCGAGGCCGAGGCGACGTACCGGCACCTCGTCGAGGGAGCGCCCGCGATCCTCTACATCGACGCCGTCGACGACCTCAGCACCAACCTGTACACGAGCCCGCAGATCGAGCAAATGCTGGGCTACTCGGTCGAGGAGTGGCGCGACGACGCGGAGCTTTGGATCACACGCATGCACGACGAGGACCGCGAGCGCGTCCTCGCGGAGCACCGCGAATCCAATCGCACCGGCCGTCCGTTCCGTGCCGAGTATCGGCTGTTCTCGCGGGACGGAGCGGAGCGATGGGTCCGCGACGAGGCGGTCATCGTGCGCAACGACGACGGCGAGGCGCTGTTCTGGCGCGGCGTCATGCTCGACATCACCGAGCAGAAGCGCGCCGAGGCGCAGCTCCGTCAGACCGTCGAGATGCTCCGGCGCACGACCGAGGAGCGCCGCGCGCTCCTCGAGCGGCTGGAGGCGGCGCAGGAGGAGGAGCGGCGCCGGATCGCGGCCGGCATCCATGACGACTCCGTGCAGACGCTGACGGCGGCGGACCTTCGGATCCAGGCGCTCGGTCTCGCCTCGCGGTCGGACGAGTTCAGCGACGAGCTCGACGCGATCCACGCGATGCTGCGGGACGCCGTGGACGGGTTGCGCCAGCTCCTGTTCGAGCTGCGTCCGACCGTGCTCGATCAGGAGGGGCTGGGCGCGACGCTGCGGCAGTATCTCGACGTCCAGCAGCCGCCCGCGTCCGTCGTCCATGACGAGCTGAAGTCCGAGCCGCCGGTCGACCTCCGCGCGGTGCTGTTCCGCATCGCGCAGGAGGCGGTCACGAACGCCCGCAAGCACGCCGACGCATCGACGATCGAGGTGCGGTTGTCATCGGAAGACGGCGGCATCCGGATGCGGATCGCCGACGACGGCGTCGGGTTCGAGACCGCCAAGCTCACGGAGCCGCCTCGACCGGGCCACATCGGGCTCCCCACGCTGTTCGAACGTGCCGAGATGGTCGGCGGACGGTGCACCGTGCAGACGGCTCCCGGGCGCGGGACCGTCGTCGACTGCTGGGTGCCGCTGCCGTCGTGACGGCCGTCAGGCCGTCGCAGCGACCGCGTCGGGCTGGTCGATCGCCAGACCGGTTTGCGGGTCGAAGTAGTGGAACCTCGACGGGTCGACCGAGATCCGGATCGTGTCACCCGGACGGACGTTCGATCGAGCGTCGACACGCGCGCAGAACACCGCGCGCCGGCCGTCGCTGATCAGCGCGAAGCCCTCGTCGTCCCCGTCGGTGTCCGCGGCGGCGCGGGTCTCCTCCGTCTCGATCGGGGGCGCGTCGATCGTGAACAGGACGTTGATCTCCGATCCCAGCTCCTCGGTGACGTCGGCGCGGACGTCGATCTTCGGGAGCGCGTCGTTGGACCAAACGGCCGCATCCTCGAAGTCCGCCGGCCTGATGCCGAGGACGACCGTGCGCCCGTCGAACCGGCGGAGCGAGCCGTTCTCGGGCACGGCGATCGTGTGGTCCGCGAACGACACGGCGCCGCCGTCGACTCGCGCCTCGGCGAGGTTCATCGGCGGCGATCCGATGAACGCCGCGACGAACAGGTTGCTCGGATGGTTGTAGAGCTTCTGCGGCGTGTCGACCTGCTGCAGGACGCCGTCGCGCAGCACCGCGACGCGCTCCCCGAGCGTCATCGCCTCGACCTGGTCGTGCGTGACATAGACGGTCGTGGTCCTCAGCCGGTCGTGGAGCGCCGCGAGCGAGGCGCGCATCTGCACGCGCAGCTTGGCGTCGAGGTTGGACAGAGGCTCGTCCATCAGGAACGCGCGCGGCTCGCGAACCATCGCTCGGCCCATCGCGACGCGCTGACGCTGCCCACCGGAGAGCTCGGCCGGCTTGCGCTCGAGGAGCGGCTCGAGGCCGAGGATGTCCGCCGCCTCGGCCACGCGGCGCTGGACCTCGTCCTTCTTCTCGTGCCGAAGCCGCAGCCCGAACCCGAGGTTCTGCCTGACGGTCATGTGCGGATATAGGGCGTAGTTCTGGAAGACCATCGCGATGTCGCGTTCCTTCGGCGGTAGGTCGGTGACCTGGCGGCCGTCGATGTACACCTCGCCGGCCGTGACGTCCTCCAGGCCGGCCAGGATCCGCAGGATCGTGGACTTCCCGCAGCCCGAGGGACCGACGAGCACCATGAACTCGCCGTCGCCGATCCGAAGCGACACGTCGCGAACGGCGACGACGTCGTCGCCGAAGACCTTGCTCACGCGGTCGAGGACGATGCCTGCCATGTCGGCTCCCTTTCCGCTGCTCCTCGGTCGGTTTGTCGTGGTTCGGCTTGCGTCGCGTCCGGCCCCGTCCGGTCCGCTCGTCGCGCCGCGGCGCCGGTCAGTGTGGTGGCGAGACGCTCGTGGGTCAAGGCGGCGCGGACCCGCGCGTAGGCGGGCTTCGGCGCGCCGATGCGGTCGAGGCCCAGCATCGCGGCGCCCACGACGGGCGGCGCCTTGAGCACGACGATCTCCGCTCGCGGTGCGACCGCGCGGATGCCGTCGTCGATGCGTTCGAAGAAGGCGGCGAAGTCGTTCCGGAAGATCCCGCCCCCGAGGACGACGTGGACGTCGAGGTCGCGCATGCGGAGCTTACGGATCGCCGCCGTGGCCATCGTCGCGATTTCGTCGGCCTGCCGGTCGACGATCGAGCGCGCGACCGGATCGCCGTCCTCGGCCGCGGCGAACACCAGCGGCGGCAGCTCGACGAGCCGGTCGTACGGCATCCTGCCGAAGTACATCGCCTCCATCACCTGCCGCGGTCGCCGCATCCCGAAGTGTCGCGGCACGACCGCGCTGAGCGTCGTCCGCGGTCCTCGTCCGTCGTGCGCGCGAAGCGCGTGCCAGAGCGCAGCCGGTCCGATGTCCATCCCGCCGCCCCAGTCGCCCGAGATCTCGCCGACGGCGGGAAGCCGGTATTCGCGGCCGTCCGGCGCCAGGCCCGAGCAGTTGGTTCCCGATCCGCACACGATTCCGACGCCCCAGGTCCGGTCGGTGCCGGCGCGCAACACGGCGAACGTGTCGTTGCGCAGGATGTCCTCCGCCGTCCAACCCTGGCGGCGGAGCCATCTGGCGATGCGCCGGTCGTCCTGCGGCAGGTCGGCGCCCGCCAGGCAATAGACGCCGAGGCGGGCGACCGGTCTGTCGGCCGGATCTCGAGCGATCGCCGAACAGGTGCGCATGAGCACCTCGGTGACGCCGTCGAGATAGTCCGGATGCACCCGGCCGTCCGTCTCGCGGTTCGAGAACCGAACCGCCGTCACGAGGGTGCCGTCCCGCTGGATCAAGGCGGCGTCGACCTTCGAGCCCCCGCCGTCGACGGCGAGCAGCGGGGCGGACGGGCGGCTCATCCGAGCCCCTCGAGCGTCACGAACCGCGCCCCGCGCTCGGACAGGCGGTCGACGATGCCCGGCAGCGCGTCGCCCGTCGGAGCCGGCCACGTGTGCAACAGGACGACGGCGCCGTCGCCGTGCTCGAGCGCGCCGTCGACCGCGTCGCGTTCGACGTCCGCCCCCGAGCGCCACGGCTCCCAGTCGTCCAGCTCGACGTCCCAGTGCACGTTCCGGTATCCGAGCTCGGACAGCAACGCGAGGACGCGCGCGTCGTCGTGTCCCGCGCCGAAGGGACACCTGAACCACGGCCGCGGATCTTGCCCGGTCGTCGCGGCGATGTCCTCCGCGCCCTCGAGCAGGTCCGCGCGGATCCCGTCGTCCGACAGCAGCGGCATCCGCGCGTGGTACTGCGAGTGATGGCCGATCAGATGGCCGTCGTCGGCGATCCGTCGTGCGAGGTCGGGCTGCGACCGCGCCCACCGGCCCTGGACGAAGAAGGTCGCGACCGTGCCGGTCGAGGCGAGCGCGTCGAGGATCCGTTCGGCGTTGCCCGGCGGACACAGGGGGCGGTCGGGGTGCTCGGCGTCGAACGTCAGCGCCACGCGAGGCCCCTCACTCACGCGTCGTCACCTTCGAGGCCCGCGTGTACGCGCCGGGCGTCCGCCCGCGCAGACCGGCGAGCCGCCACGCGAGCAGCTGGATCGGCACGATCGAGACGGCCGAGACCAGCGCTCGGTCCTGATAGCCCGTGGCGGCCGCGTGCGCCCCCTTCGGCGCCTCGCCGTCGGGCGTGACGACGAGCACCGAGGCGCCCGCGTCGACGAGCTCGCGCGCCAGCCCGAGATCGAGCCGCCGCGTCTCGGGCTCGGTTGCCAGCACGATCGCCGACATGCCGGGCCCGGCCAGCTCGAGCGGACCGTGCCGGAAGGCGGCCGACTCGAGCGACTCCGCCATGACGCCTGACTCCTTGAGGAGCAGCGCGCCCATCTCGGCCGCCGCGCGGGCGGGCCCGCGGCCGAGGACGACCGTGACGGACCCGTCGCCGAGCCACGTGGCGAGCTCCTCGCCCGACGCCTGGCCGTCCTCGAGGAGGCGCTCCACCGCGCGCGCCGCGCCCTCGGCGGCCGTGCGCGTGCGATCGACGGCCGTGTCGACCGCATCGCCCGCGAGCAGGCGCGCGATGCCGGACAGCTGCGCCATCGACGCGGCGAACGTGATGGTCGAGGGGCCGGTCTCACGGCCCGCCCACGTGTCGAGGCGGACGTCGCCGCGCGGCGCGAGCGGATTCGACAGCCCGTTGGTGATGGTGAGGACGAACGGTCGCGCTCGTTGCTTCGAGATGTCGGTGGCGAGCTTCACGATCTCCGCGCTCTCGCCCGACTGGCTGACGATCGTGACGAACGTCTGGGCCGTCAGGATCGGCCGCCGGAAGTGCAGCAGCTCCGCGGTGTCCACGAGGAGCGCGGCGACTCCGCGGCCGGCGAGGTCGTTCACCGCCGGATAGCACGCGTCGTACGAGCTGCCCATCCCGGTGAACACGAGCGTGCGGGCGCTGTCGGCCGCCTCCCTGACCCGTTCGAGCGCCTCGCGCTGGTCCACGAGCGCCGCCGCCGCGCGGCGAAGCGCGTCGGGCTGGCCGGCGATCTCGGCGAAGAATGGGTCAGGAAAGTTTCCTAACGATTGCACGGTTCCGGAGTGTACGCTGTGCCGCCATGGGTGTGAAGGTGGCCGTCGTCGGCGCCGGCAGCACGTACACCCCCGAGCTCGTCGAGGGGTTCGCGCGCCGGGCGGACCGCTTTCCCGTCGACTCGCTCGCGCTCCTGGACATCGACGCCGAACGGCTCTCGATCGTCGGCGCGCTCGCCGACCGGATGCTGCGCAGGGCCGGGTTCGCCGGCGAGCTGCGGCTCACGACCGATCGCGACGAGGCGCTGGAGGGCGCCGACTTCGTCATCGTCCAGCTGCGCGTCGGCGGACAGCGGGCGCGGTATCAGGACGAGACCATCCCGGGGAAGTTCGGCGCCATCGGACAGGAGACGACCGGGGCCGGCGGCTTCGCGAAGGGTTTGCGTACGATCCCGGTCGTTCTCGACCTGGCGGAGGAGACCGCGCGTCGCGGCGCGCCCGGCGCGTGGTTCGTCGACTTCACCAACCCGACCGGGATGGTGACGCAGGCGCTGCTCGACGAGGGCCATCGCGCGCTCGGCCTGTGCAACGTCGCGATCGGATTCCAGCGGCGATTCGCCCGGCTGTTCGGCGTCGAGCCCGAACGCGTGCAGCTCGAGCACGTCGGGCTCAACCACCTGTCGTGGGAGCGCGCGGTGCTGGTGGACGGCGTCGACCGGCTCGACGAGATCCTGCGCGACCACATCGACGAGGTCTCGGACGAGACGGACATGCCGGCCGAGATGATCCGGACGCTCGGTGCGATCCCGTCGTACTACCTGCACTACTACTACTTCACTCCGCATGTGCTCGAGGAGCAGAAGCACGGCCGGACGCGCGCCGAGGAGGTCATGGAGATCGAGGAGGGACTCCTCGAGCTGTACAAGGACCCGGCGCTCGACACGAAGCCCGAGCTTCTCGAACACCGCGGCGGCGCCTTCTACAGCGAGGCGGCCGCGCAGCTCGTCGCGTCGCTGAACGCCGGTACGGGCGACGTGCAGATCGTGAACGTCCGCAACGACGGGTCGGTCCCGAACCTCGACGCCGACGCCGTGATCGAGACGCCGGCGCGCATCGATCGCGACGGCGCGCATCCCGTCGCTCTCGCGCCGCTCGATCAGCACATGCTCGGCCTGGTCCAGCACGTGAAGGCGTACGAGCGCCTGGCGATCCGGGCGGCGACGACGGGCGACCGTTCGACGGCGCTCCAGGCGTTGATGACGAACCCGCTCGTTCCGGGCTACGAGGCTGCCTCCGAGGTGCTCGACGTCCTGCTCGAGGCCAACCGCTCGTACCTGCCGAGGTTCTTCGCGGACGGATGAGCCGCTCTCGTTCCGGAGCGGGGTTCGCGGCGGAGAGGTGGGCGTTTGTCGGGCACCCGCCCACCCCTCCGCACGTCGTTCGCCGCTAGGCGGGCGACCGGATCCCGGCGAGCTCGTCGGCGTGCTTCTGCACCTTGGCGATCGCCTCGACGGCGTCGTCGACGCCCTCGCGGCCCGCTCGGAAGACGTTCTCCTGGAGGTAGATCGACCGCCGCAGACCAGCGTCCTCGGCGACCGGAAAGCTCATCTTCGAGGGATCGAGCCGGTCCGCGAACTCGACGGCGACGGGCAGCCGCGAGCGGGACGGCTGAAACAGGTCGTACCGGCTCATCGGCGGATACTGCACCTCCGCGGCGAGGCCCTCGCGCTCGAGCGCGTACGCGACGACCTCGTTGCTCGCGCCGGCGAAAGCTTCCGGCTCGATGCCGAAGATGTAGTTGTAGAAGCTCCACCGCGTGATGCGGGGGTCGTGCGGCATGATCCGGACGCCCGGCACGTGCACCGCGATCTCCTCGAAGTACCGGGCCGCCTCCTCACGCTGCGCCCGCTGCTCCTCGAACCGTTCCATCTGCGTCACGAGGAGCGCCGCGTGCAGCTCGCCGAGCCGGTAGTTGGCGCCGAACGTGTACTCCTGCTCGGCGTCGTCCTTGGCGCGACCGCAGTCGATGACCGAGTGCGCTCGCCGCGCGAGGTCGTCGTCGTTCGTGAGGAGCGTTCCGCCCTCGCCGGCCGTGAGGATCTTGGACGACTGGTGGCTGAACGAGCCGAACTCGCCGATGCATCCGGCTCCGCGGTCGTTCCAGCGCTGACCGTGCGCGTGCGCGCAGTCCTCGACGACCGCGAGGCTGTGCGTGCGGGCGATGTCCATGATCCGGTCCATGTCCGCCATCTGATGCCCGAGGTGCACGGGCATGACCGCCTTGGTCCTCGGTGTGATGGCGGCCTCGACGAGGGTGGGGTCGATGGTCCAGGTCTCGGGCGTCACGTCGACGATGACGGGGAGCGCGCCGGCCGCCATCGGCGCGTACGCCGTGGCCGCGAACGTGAGCGCCGGAACGATCACCTCGTCGCCCCAGCCGATGCCGAGGGCCTTGAGCGCGACCTCCATCGTCACGGTCCCGTTCACCATCAGGACGCCGTGTCGCGCGCCCTGGTACGCCGCGAACGCCTCCTCGAAGCGCGCCGCGTTGGTGCCGGGCTCCGGGAAGCCGCCCCAGTTGCCGCTGCGAACCGTCTGTGCGACGGCCTCGACCTCGCGCTCGTCGAACACCGGCCAGGTCGGATATCCCTGCGGCCGGACGGCGCTGCCGCCCGAGATCGCCAACTCCGCCATCGTCGGCTCCCTTGCTTGTGCCCGCGTCGGCTGGCTTGACCCGGGCGGTGCGGCGAGCCTAGCATCCGCGCGAATAGTTAGGAAACTTTCCTGCGCAGAGGCAAGCGAACGAGGGGGAACGCTACGGGCGCCGAGCGAACGTTCGCGGCCGGAACTCCGAGCCTGCTTCGAGCCATCAACGAGCGGACCGTCCTGGAGCGCATCCGCCAGCTCGGGCCCGTCTCCCGCGCGCAGCTCGCGCGGACGACCGGCCTGTCGAAGCCGACGGTCTCGCAGGCGCTCGCCTCGCTCGTCGGAGCGAAGCTCGTCCGCGAGGCCGGCCGCTCGTCGGGCGGGAAGGGGCCGACCGCGGTGCTGTACGAGGCCAACCCGGTCGCCGGGTTCGTCCTCGCGCTCGACGTGGGACGGTCGATGGTCCGGGCCGCGATCGCGGATCTGAGCGGCGAGGTCGTCGGACAGCGCGACGAGCGAGCGCGCGCGCGGAGCGCGGGGACGCTGATCGCGCAGCTCGGCGCGCTCGCCCGGTCGGTCGCCGAAGACGCCGGCGTGCGGTGGCGGCAGGTCACGTACGTCTGCGTCGGCAGCCCGGGGGTCCTGCAACCCGGGCAGCGGCACCTCCGGCTCGCGCACAACCTGCCCGGCTGGGAGCGCGAGGGCGTGGTCGAATCGCTGGTCGCGGAGCTGGGGCCGCGCGTCGTCTTCGAGAACGACGTGAACCTCGCGACGCTCGGGGAGCAGCGGCTCGGTCTCGGCAAGGAGGTCTCGAACTTCGCCTATCTGCACGTCGGAACGGGCGTGGGGATGGGGCTCGTGCTGAACGGCGAGCTGTATCGCGGCAGCAGCGGAGCCGCGGGCGAGGTCGGCTACGTCCCGATCGCCGTCCGCGACCCGCACGAGCGGACCAGCCGCCGCCGCGGCGCGCTCGAGTCGGCGGTCGGTGCGCAGGCCGTGATGCTCGAGGCCAAGCGCCTCGGGGTGCGCGACGCAGCGGAGGCCAAGGACGTGTTCGACGCCGCACGAGCCGGCGACGGCGCCGCCTCGCGGGTCGTCGCCGGCGTCGCGGAGCGGATCGCGCTCGCGATCGCCGCGATCGCGCCCGTCGTCGATCCCGAGCTCGTGATCCTCGGCGGCGCGATCGGCCGCCAGGGCGATCTGCTGCTCGAGCACGTCGAGTCGGAGCTGGCGGCGCTGTCGCCGTTCCGGCCTCGGATCGAGGTGTCGGCGCTCGGCGAGGATGCCGAGCTGTACGGCGCGGTCTCGCTCGCGCTCCAGTCGGCGCAGGACCTCCTGTTCGAGCGCATGCGGAGGAGCGTGTCGTGAACGGTGGGCGCGATCCGACGCGGTCGGGCGGAGCGGATGACTCAGGACGAACGATCGACGGAGGGGGAAGCGGATGAGACGGGTACTCGGGGCGCTCGCGGTCTTCGCGATCATCGGCGCCGCGTGCACGGCCGGCGGTGGCGGGGACGAACCCGCGTCGCCGGTCAACGAGAGCGGCTCGCACGAGCCGGTCAAGCTCGATATCTGGGGCGCGTGGACCGGGCGCGAGCTGCGGCAGTTCAACCAGATCTTCGACGGCTTCCATGAGAAGTACCCTTGGATCACCGTGAACAGCGTCGGCGGCGTCGGTGATCAGAAGATCATCAACGCGATCAACGCCGGCCAGCCGCCGGACGTCGTGCTGTCCTTCACGCTCGACAACGTCGGGCAGTTCTGCGCGTCGGGGGCGTGGCAGGATCTCACCCCGTACATGCAGCAGACCGACTTCGACCTCAGCCAGTTCCCGGAGGCGGCGCTGCAGTACACGAGCTTCAACGGGAGCCAGTGCGCGCTGCCGTTCCTCACGGACGCGTACGGCCTGTATTACAACCAGGACATGTTCGACAAGGCCGGCATCAAGGAGCCGCCGAAGACGCTGTCCGAGCTGTTCGACGACGCGAAGAAGCTGACCGTGTTCAACCCGGACGGC
>JBKPTC010000082.1:0-4288 GCA_046735355.1 bacterium | reverse complement strand
GAGTCGCGGCCGACGGCCCTTCGCCGGGGCCGCGATCGGCCTCGCGCGCGACCCCGTGGAGGCCGGCGCGCGGCCGCTCGTCGGTCTCGATCACGGCCGGCGACTCCGCGTAGCCGGCCTCGGACTCGCCGTCACGCGCATACGCATAGCCGTAGCCGTACCCGTACCCATACACCGAGGTCTTGGACATCGGCGCGTCGTTCAGCACCGTTCCCCACACGACGGCGCCGACCTGCTGGAGCTGGTCGACGGCGTCGCGGACCGCGGCCTGCCTGGTCGACTCGGCGCGAGCGACCACGATGACGGCGTCCACGAGCGGCGCGATCGCCAGCGAGTCCGCGAGCCCGAGCACCGGCGGACAGTCGATCAGGATGAAGTCGAACTTCTCGCGGAGCGCACCCAGCAGTCGGTCGGTCGTCTGGGATTGCAGCAGCTCGGCCGGGCGGTTGGGCGGATCGCCGCTCGGCAGCAGCCGGAGGTTGGGACCGACGCGCTCGATCGCGTCCGAGAGCGGCCACCGGCCCTGCAGGACGTCGGCGAGCCCGGGCGCGGGATCGCGGTCGAAGTAGGAGTGCAGCGTCGGTTTGCGGAGGTCGGCCGAGATGACGAGGACCTCGTTGTCGGTGTGCGACAGCACCGCCGCGAGGTTCGCGGTCGTCGTGGTCTTGCCCTCGTTGAGCACCGGGCTGACCACGGCGAACACCTTCGCGCCGCGCGAACGGCTGGCCGCCATGACCGAGGTTCGAAGGAGCCGATACGCCTCGGCGGCCGGGCTCCTCGGCTGCCGTTCCGTGATGAGCCACCTGGCGTTGCCCTTCGCGAGCGCCGGCGCCCTGGGGATCGTCGCTAGCACCGGCACGTCGACGGCCTGCTCGAGCGCGTCGCGGCTGCGGACCCGCTCGTCGGTCCGGTCACGCGCAAACGCGAGCACGACGCCGAGGAACAACCCGCCGAAGAACCCCATCGCGAGGTTCAGCAGATGCTTCGGGCTCGACGGCGAGGCCGGCGTCGTCGCCGGGAGGATGACCTCGCCCTGGCTCAACACCGGCACCGCCTGCCCGAGCTGCGACGTCAGCACCGTGATCTGCTCGTTCAACAGGTTGCGCTGGTTCTCCGCCTCCTTCTGGCGCTCCGAACCGTTCGGGGCGTCCTCGATCGCCTGCGTCGCGTCGTCGACCTGCGACTGCAGCTCGTCGATCGAGGCCTGGATCTGCTGCCGCTTGGTGGCCGCGGCCGCGACGGCGCTGTCGCTCTTGAACTCGAGATACGCGTCGGCGAACGCGTTGGCTCCGGCGGCGGCGACCCGGGCGCTCGTGTCGGTGAAGGTGATGTCGAGCACGAGCGTGTCCTGCGTGACGGTCACGCCGACGTGCTTGAGGAGCTCGGTGGTCGGCAGCGACGAGGCGAGCGTGCGGTCCGCGATGCGAGCGACCGGCGCCGAGCGCGCGATGCGCGCCTCCGTGTCCAGGCTCACGATCTGGTCGAGGCGGACGAACTGCGACGGATCCAGATCGGGCTGGACCAGCACGCTGGCCTTGGCCGTGTACTGCGGCGTGCGGGTGAACGAGTACACGACGGCGAGCAGCATCGTGAGCAGCACCGTCGCGATGACGATGCCCTTTCGGCGGCGAAGGACGCCGACGTATTCCTTGAGATCGATGGAGTCGTCGGCCATGGTCGGAACACCTCGAGCCTGGGAGAAGCGCTTGAGAAGCGCCTGGATACGGCCCGGGCATCTTACGGCTCGTCGTAGGACCCTCCAAGGTCCGACCGACGGTGCGCGACGCGGACGAGCGTCGTAGGTCCAACGTCGCACGCGATCCGCGAGCGACGCGTGACCGCCGTTCGTCCGATCACGCGGTCCCCACCTGCGCCTACACTTCGCAGGGTGAGCGAGACGCAGGCGCGCGCGACGACGCATCGAGCGGCGCCCGATGCCGCCACCGGCGTTGCGGCGCAAGGCGTCTCGATCCCGGTGCTCTACGTCGGCGGCTGTCAGCGGAGCGGCAGCACGCTCGTCGACCGCATGCTGAGTCAGCTCGACGGCCACGTGTCGGCGGGCGAGGTCGTGCATCTGTGGGCGCGCGGGCTGCTCGGCAACGAGCTGTGTGGCTGCGGAGAGACGTTCTGGGGCTGTCCGTTCTGGTCGGAGGTCGGACGAACGGCGTTCGGCGGCTGGGACCGCGTGGACGGCGACGACGTCGTAGCGCTGCAGGACCGCGTCGATCGCAACCGCTACATCCCGTTGATGCTGATGCCGTTCCTGTCGGCCCGCTACCGGCGCGATCTCCGCCGCTACACGCAGCTCCTGTCGCGGTTGTACGCGGCCGTCGCGGCGAGCGGCGGCGTCGTGGTCGATTCGTCGAAGCACCCGTCGACCGCGTTCCTGCTGCGGCGCGTCCCCGGCGTCAGGCTCCGAGTGATCCACCTCGTGCGCGACAGCCGCGGCGTCGTGCACTCGCTCTCGAAGCAGATCCGCCGTCCGGAGGTCGTCGACCGAGAGGCCTACATGCACCGCCGCGGCACGCGGCGCGCGGCGCTCGAGTGGCTCGGCCTCAACGCGCTCTTCCACGTCCTCGCGCTGACGAGGACGCCGACGACGCGTGTCCGCTACGAGGACCTGATCCGCCGGCCCACGGACTCGATCGCCCGGCTGGGCGCCGCCTCGCCGGACGACGTGCACTTCGTCGACGGCTCGGCCGTCTCGCTCGGCGCGGACCACACCGTCGCGGGCAATCCGATGCGGTTCACGCGCGGCGTCGTCGAGCTCCGGCTCGACGACGGGTGGCGCCGGTCGATGCCGACCCGCGATCGGATCGTCACGACGCTGCTGACGGCGCCGTTGCTCGCGGCGTACGGATACCGGCTGAGGCGGCGGTGACGCCCGCCGGCGCAGAGCCCGCGCGCGCCGGCGCGTCGCCGAGCGTGTCGGTCGTCGTTCCGACCCGGAACCGCCCCGAGCTGCTCGCGCGGGCGGTGCGTTCGATCGTCGAGCAGGACCATCTGGGGCCGATCGAATGCATCGTCGTCTTCGACGGCGAAGACCAGGTGGCTCCGGCGGTCGCCGCCGGCGCCGGGCGCTCGATCCGCGTAATGACGAACGAGCGCACGCCGGGCCTTGCCGGCACGCGGAACACGGGGATCCTCGCCGCGACCGGCGAGCTCGTCGCGTTCTGCGACGACGACGACGAATGGGTCGCATCGAAGGTGCGCAGGCAGGTCGAGGTGCTCGAGGCGACGCCCGACGCCGACGTGGTCGTCACCGGGATGGCGGTCGTTCGCGACGGCCGCGTCGTGCCACGGATCCCGGCGTCCCGACGGATCGAGCACGCCGACCTCCTCCGCTCGCGACTCCAAGCGGTCCACCCGTCGTCGATCCTCGTGCGCCGGGCCACGCTCGTCGACGGACCGATCGGGCTCGTCGACGAGGCGATCCCCGGAAGCTACGGCGAGGACTACGAATGGCTGCTGCGCGCCAGCGCCGTCGGCCCGATCGCCGTCGTCCCCGAGCCGCTCGTCCGCGTGCACTGGCATCGGTCGTCGTACTTCGCCGACCGCTGGGCCACGATCGTCGAGGCGATCGGATATCTGCTCGAAAAGCACCCCGACCTTCGCACGGACCGGACCGGCCTGGCGAGGCTGTACGGGCGGCTGGCGTTCGCCTCGGCGGCGGCCGGCCGGCGGTCGGACGCGCGGCGATGGGCGCGGCGGACGATCGCGCTCGATCCGCGCGAACGCCGGGCGTACCTCGCGCTCGCCGTGTCGACGGGGTTGGTGCCGGCCGACGCGGTGATGCGGCTCGCGAACCGGACCGGGCGAGGGATCTGACATGCGGTCGGGCACCCGGTCCGCCGACTCGCCGCTCGACTGGGTGGTCTCGGTGCTGTGGCCGCGGGCGGCGAGCGCCGCGCTCGTTCCGAGCCGTCGGCCGCCGACCCAGGGCCGGTCGTGGTGGATCGTTCCGTCGACCGAGTCACCGCGGATGTTGGTGCCGACGGCTCACCGATCGGCAGCGCGAGCGCTTCGGCAGTTCAACGACGCGATGCCGGTTCCGGCGCGACTGAAGAAGGCGTTGGCCGCGAAGGCCGTCGGACCGGCGGGCGCGTACCTGCACCGGCTCCACCTGCTGTCGGTCGCGCCGGGTGCGGACGACGAGCTCCTCGAGCGCTTCCTTCCGTCGGTCTTCGGCGTGGACGAGGTCGAGACCGCGATCTCGGTGGGCCGGACCCTGCGTCCGAACCTCAAGCCGGTGCTGCAGGTGACGACGCGGCGCGGCGAGGTGCTGGGA